>JASEHL010000009.1 GCA_030018805.1 Patescibacteria group bacterium | reverse complement strand
AAGGGACTTTTAGTCCCGACTCAACCCACCAGCTTTAGCTGGTGGACTGGTGAGTTATCGAATAGCAAGCTGTCGAGGTTTCACCTCGACAGACCTCGACAGAAAAAATATATCGTCTGAAAAAAACATACATAATACTTTGTACATGATACATGATGCAAAATACTTAATACCTCCCCTTTTTTCTTTCGTCGCTTCAATCTTTGCGATTTATTTTTTACTTTGGACAAGAGGCAAATCTGCACGCAGGCTGGGCGGACTGGTCGTGATTCTGGTTTTTGCAGGAGTAGCTCTTTTGAACAAAGATATAGTAATCACAAAACCAATCACGGGAATTCTGGTCGGGGGACTCGTGATTTTGTTATTCGGACTTTGGGATGATTTGAAAAATATAAACTGGAAATGGCAGTTGATTGCTCAAATTATTATTGCCATTACGGCGATTTCGTTCGGCGTGCGAAGCGAATATATCAGCAATCCGTTTGGTGGCGTTATAAATCTTGATAATCCAACAATATACATAATACTTTACACATTATACTTTCTGCTTTTTATAAATTCTCTGAATTGGCTTGACGGAATCGACGGATTGAGCGGCGGCGTAACTTTGGCGTCACTGGGAGTGGTATTTTTCTTGAGTCTGAAACCGGAAGTAAACCAGCCGGCAACAGCGATCCTATCAGCAATCGCGGGCGGAGCGATTCTGGGATTTTTGGTTTTCAACTGGCATCCCGCCAAGATAATCGCGGGAACATCCGGAGCCTGGTTCTTTGGATTTATTTTGGCGAGCCTTTCCATTTTTGCCGGTGCGAAAATCGCGACGGTTCTCATGGCGGCGCTCATTCCAGTTCTTGATTTGACCAGCGTGATTTGGGAAAGATATCAAGCGGGTCAATCTATATTTCAGGGGGGCGACAGTCGACATTTGCACCACAAACTGATAAAATTGGGACTAGGAGAGAAGCAGACAGTGATTTTGGTCGCGGCGACGAGTATTTTGATCGGGTTTGTCGCGCTCAATATTTCGGCGATTGGAAAAGCGATTTTCATTGTTTTGTTTTCAGTTTTTTATTTTGGGCTGATGAGGAAAATCAGGATAATCAAGTCAATCGGGGAAATTGGGAGCTAAACTTATGTCAACAAAATCAAAAGTCATCATATTCGGCGTTGTTATCGGCGCAATCGTACTTGCCATTCTCCTTAATTATATTTCCAGCGAGGTGTATTCTCTCAAATACTGGAATCCGATCCGGAAAGTTTATTTCAAAAACACTTTTGTCAAAGCGGAAGCGGTGGACACGGCGGAAAAAATCGAGCAGGGTTTGGCGGGAAGAAAGGAACTCTCCGAAGGGCGGGGAATGCTTTTTGTGATGCCAAGTGATGATTGGCAGCGCTTTTGGATGAAAGGAATGCAGTTTCCCATTGATATCATTTGGCTGGAAAGAGGGCGGGTGGTCGGATGTGAAAAAAATATTTCTCCGAATGACGAGCGCATATTCACTTCGCCTTCGAAATCAAGTCTCGTCCTTGAGATTCCGGAAGGATTTTGCGACCACTATAACGTCCAAATCAATGACCCGGTGGGAATCCAGTGATGATATAATTAGGCCGATTTGTCAATATTGCTTTTCAAAAACTCTTTTGCTAGACTGCTCAAAAGGTAATCTTTAGGTAAAACAATCCATGAGTGAAAACATAAGCGAAAAAATGCCGGTTTTTTCGAAGAGAAAAATTGTGAGCGAGAAGACGGTCAACTTTCTTCTCATTTTGATTTTGGGATTTCTTGTCGGAGTGGCGGTCAAGACGGAGGCCAAGAAAAGAATAACAATCGGCTATGGCGATTATCTGGTGGCGAACATGAAACATGATTTTGACCTGATGAAACCGGAGCCGAAAGAAGTGCCAGAAACGCAGGAAGCACCCGGTCCCGCTCAAGAAGGCGGCCAAAACGGCGAGTCTCAAGGCCAGTGATATCAAATATGATTAAACATTAAAATATTTTCATGGAAGAAAAAAAAGAGGAAATGATTCAGATGGAGGAGGAAACAAAAAAAGAACAAAGCGAGAATAAAAGCAGCGACCAGGCTTGCAGCGACCAATGCAAGAAAAAGATGAAAAACTATACGTCAATTTTGATTTTACTTGCGGGGCTTTTCGTGGGATCCATTTTCGTCGACGTAGCCCAATTTTTCGGCCAGCAAGGGATTTCGCCGCGGGTTCTCAAAAATGTCGACGTGTTTCCTTTTGAAGACAAAACCTGGGTGTCTTTCAATGAACCGGTGGTGAATGTCCAAGTGCTTTCCGACAACAAGTGTGAGGCTTGTGACCCGACCGAGCCGCTGAAATGGATGAAACGGGTCATTCCGACAATGCTCGCCAAGAAAGTGGAAATTGATTCGCCGGAGGGAAAAGAGATTGTCGAGAAATACAAAGTAAAAACCGTCCCTGCTTTTGTTTTTGGCGAAAATATCACCAAGACCGACGTTTATGCCCAGGCGCAAGCCATATTCACGAAAGTCGACTCGGCATACGTCATGAATACGGAGCAAGTCGGCATCAAGCCGGGAAAATATCTTGAGACACCGAGCGTGTCCAAAGAAAATCCGCAAATCGGCCCCGAAGACGCGAAAGTGAAAGTGGTTCTCTTCAGCGATTTTCAGTGCCCTTATTGCAAAGCGTTTCACGAAACTTACAGAAAAGCTATTAGTGAATACAAGGACAAAGTTTTGTTTGCCTATAAATACTTGCCGCTTGATTTTCACAAGCAAGCGATGAATGCGGCGGTAGCAGCGGAATGCGCTGGAGAGCAGGGAAAATTCTGGGAAATGGCGGACAGACTCTATTCCTCGCAAACCGACTGGCAGAACACGGAAGGAACAACTAAGTTCAAATCATATGCGGTGGCTTTGGGACTGAACGCGGCGAAATTCAACCAGTGCGTAGATGAAAACAAGCCGAAAGACAAAATTGCGGCTGATCAAGAGGAAGCCCAAAATTTCGGGATTTCCGGAACACCTGCCTTTTTCGTAAACGACCAGTTCTTCGGCGGAGTGGTGAGCTATGAAGAACTCAAGAAAACGATCGACGGGGAGCTGGCGAAATAGTTCTTTCTAGAAAAACCACCTTACCGGACATGGAGGAATCAGACATTGAAGGAAAAAAAGTTTTTCTTTTTCATCGGCGTGGTTGGCGCAGTTGGGTTTTTTTTAAGTGTTGCCACCATTGCAATCCTTAGAAATACGGGCTATTTGGTCAGGGAGGGGCCATTGCACAATCTACTTGGTGGCATTATAGTTTTGTTTATGCTCATGCTTTCTGTGGGTATTGGTGGGCGGTTTAGGAAAAGTAAAAAATAGAGAAAAAGTCACTTTTTTCTCTCCATAGGCCTAGGCCCAATGAAACGCCCAAATTCCGGAGGTTTGGAAGGAGGGCTTTTTTTATGATATAATAATCAGGATGAAACTCGGAAAGAAAATTTTCGAAATTATTTTTCACGCGCGGGGAGGTCAGGGAGCCAAGACGGCGGCCGAGCTTTTGGCGCAAGCAGCTCTTCGCGAACAAAAATTCATCCAAGCCTTTCCCGATTTCGGTCCCGAGCGGACCGGCGCGCCGATCCAGACATATGTTCGGATTTCGGATGAGCCGATTCTAACTCACGAGCCAGTGGTTGATCCGGACGTGGTTGTTATTTTGGACGAAACCTTGCTCGGCATTGTTGACGCAACGAAAAATCTTGATGAAAATGAATCAATGATTGTGAATACAATGTCCGATCGGGAAACAGTTCAGCAAAAGACGGGGTATATCGGAAATATCTATCCCATTGACGCAACGAGTCTTTCAGTGGAAATCATCGGCGAGCCGCGGCCGAATACGGCAATTCTCGGAAAACTTCTCAAAGTTTCGGAAATTGTGAAATTGGAAAATTTGGTCGAAGTTTTTCGGGAAAAATATGTTGATAAGATTGGGCAGGAAAAGACTGAAAAAAATATACAGGCGATTGAGAGGGCGTACGATTCATTATGAAGCCAGTCTACGAATTACTAATTTCATACGAATATACGAATTCGTATATTAGTACAAGATTCGTAATTCGTAGACAGGATTAAAATAAATGGCTTGGAAAGAAATCGAGGAAGGTGCGATTATCAAACACGATATCAAAAAATCCCCCAAAACCGGCGATTGGAGGTATATGAAGCCTGTCGTTGATAAGAAAACCTGCATTGGTTGCGGACAATGCTTTTCATATTGTCCGGAAGCCTGCATCGATTTTGACGGTGAACGGAAGGCGGATATAGATTATGATTTTTGTAAAGGCTGCGGGGTCTGCGCGACTGTTTGTCCGCAGCACGCGATAAAAATGGGGAAGAATATATAAAACGAATATGACCAATACGACCAATAAGACAAATAGCGTTGCGTTGACGGGCGGTGCCGCCGCCGCGGAAGCCTTGCGGCAAATCAATCCAGATGTGATGCCGGTATATCCCATCACGCCCCAGACGCCGATCATTGAGACGTTTGCAAAATTTGTCGCGGACGGCGAAGCGGAGACGGAGATGATCGAAGTCGAATCGGAACACTCGGCGATGAGCGCGGCAATCGGAGCGGGCGCGGCGGGAGCGCGGGCGGTGACAGCCTCAAGTTCGCAGGGGATCATGCTTATGGCAGAAATGCTACCGATTGCTTCGGGAATGCGACTTCCGATTTTAATGTTAGTCAGCGCTCGGGCGATTTCCGCGCCCATCAACATCCATGGAGATCATCAGGATGTGATGGCGGTTCGCGACCAGGGATGGATTCAGATATTTTCGGAAAACGCGCAAGAAGTTTATGACAACACTTTCATCGCTCTTCGGCTCGCCGAATGTGTCCGTCTTCCGGCAATGGTCGTGATGGATGGATTCCAGACTTCGCATAGCGTTGAAAACCTGGAAATTTTGGAAAAATCAGCCGCAAGAAGCTTCATTGGTGAGTATATTCCAAAAAAATATCTTCTTGATTTTGAAAATCCAGTAACTTTCGGGCCGGTAGGTCTTCCCAATTCGTATTTTGAGTTCAAAAGACAACAGATTGAGGCGATGAACAGAGTAATGAGTGAAATTGGGGAAATATTTGGGGAATTTGGGAAAATTTCGGGGAGAAATTACGATGTCTTCGAAAAATATAAACTCGATGACGCGGAAAAAGCGATTGTCGTCGCCGGTTCAACTGCGGGAACAGCGAAAGTTGCTGTCGATGAATTGCGAGAGCAAGGCGAAAAAGTAGGACTACTTAAAATAAAATTGTTCCGTCCGTTTCCATACGCGCAAATCACCGAAGCGCTGAAAAATGCGAAGAGCATAGCGGTTTTGGATCGGACAGTTTCGTTTGGCTCGCATGCACCTTTATATTCCGAGATAGCTAATTCGCTATACCAGATACCAAATACCAGATACCAGATACAATCATACATTTACGGCTTAGGCGGGCGTGAAATTTTCAAGGAAGACATCAAGAAGGTTTTTAAAGAAGACTGGAACAACAAAGAAATAAAATATATCGGCCTGAAGGAAAATGAATAAGGACCTAACAAAAAAAATGGCTCCCGGCCATTCCACCTGCGCGGGTTGCGGAATTCCGGCGATTGCGCGGACGGTTCTTGCTGCGACAGATGATCCGGTGATCGTCGTGAATGCGACCGGCTGCCTTGAAGTGACTTCAACTCTTTATCCTTGTTCGGCGTGGAAAATTCCCTGGATTCATAGCGCTTTTGAAAATGGCGGGGCGACGGCGGCGGGAATCGACGGAGCGATCAAGGCACTCCGCAAGCGCGGCAAAATTTCCAAAGAAAAAAGAATTCAAATTGTGGTTTTTGCGGGTGATGGGGGAACATACGACATCGGACTTCAAAGCCTCTCCGGCGCGCTTGAACGCCAGCACGATTTTCTCTATGTCTGCTATGACAACGAAGCCTATATGAACACCGGCGGGCAACGGAGCGGGGCGACACCGTATGGCGCGGACACGGAAACGACGCCGGCCGGGAAGCACAGTTTCGGGAAATGTGAAAAGCGCAAAGACTTGATGTCCATTGTCATCGCGCATCACATCAAATATGCCGCCCAGGCCAATGTCGCGTTTCTTGCGGATTTAGCCAAAAAAGCCAAAAAGGCGCTGGAGATGGAAGGTCCGAGATTTTTGCTGGTGCTCCAACCCTGCACGAATTTGTGGAAATTCCCGACTTCGCAGTACGTAAACATCGGAAAACTGGCAACCGAAACAAATTTTTGGCCGCTTTGGGAATATCTGGACGGAAAATACAAAATAAACTGGGCGACCGAAAATCCCAAACCGCTCGAGGAATTTTTGAAAACGCAGGGGCGGTTCAAGCATCTCTCGAAGCCCGGTGGAGAAAAAGTAATCGCGGAAATGAAGAAAGAGGTGGAGGAGAATTGGAAAAGATTGGTCGATTTGGCGGATGTATAAACTTGCGCGGGAGTAAAAATTATAAAATTTATTGAAATAATTTATTATTTTATCTCGTAATAAATAATCGAAACATATGCCAAAACCCAAAGTAAATGAAGAATTGTGCATTGGTTGCGGGACTTGCGAAGCGCTTTGTCCGGGAGTGTTCAAAGTGGAAAACGGAAAATCACACGTGATCGCGGACGAATGCAAAGATTGCAATTGCGACGAAGTTGTTTCAAGCTGTCCGGTAAACGCGATATCGCTAGAAAGCTAAAAGTGCAAAGTGAAAAGTGAAAAGTTTTGGTGCTCGCTTCGCTCGCCATTTACTTTTTATGTTTTTTTTATTTTTATTCGTAATTTTTTAAATTTTTCAATATGCTCACTTCAGAAAACAAAGAAATCATAAAAACATACAAAAAGTTTTTGGTCGCGGTTGTTATCATCACGTTCGTTCTTTCCTCCTTTTTCGGGGCGCTTTTTGGTTTTATGGCCGGAAATCTTGGTCAGGGGAAATTCAGCCTGAATTTTCTGAAGAAAGGACAAAATCAGTCTGGAGCACAGGGAAACAATAATTCAGGGCAGACATTGAGTTTTCCTGATGAAGAATCGGCGGTGACAAAAGCGGTGGAAAAAGCTTCTCCGGCGGTGGTGAGCATCATAATTTCCAAAGATGTTCCAAAAATGCAGGACTTTTTTTCCGATCCTTTCAGTTTTGATCCTTTTTTCAATCCGTTTGGCTCCCGTCAGCAGCAAGCGCCGAATAATCAGGGTGAAACGGAAAAGCAGGAAATCGGCGGCGGTTCGGGCTTTGTTATCGCTAAAGACGGTCTTATTGTAACGAACAGGCATGTTGTTTCCGATCAAGAAGCGAGCTATACGGTGATGACGAATGACGGAAAAAAATACGATGCCAAAGTGATGGCCATTGATCCGACGAACGACGTGGCGATTCTCAAGATTGAAACCGGGATCAATCTGCCAATTTTGGAACTTGCCGATTCGTCGAATTTGAAAATCGGCCAGACGGTGATCGCGATCGGGAATTCCCTCGGGGAATTTCGAAACACGGTAAGCAAAGGCATCATTTCGGGTCTCAAGCGAAACGTGACGGCTGGCGACGGGTTTGGGCAAGCTGAAACATTGAGCGAAGTGATTCAAACCGACGCGGCCATCAATCCGGGAAATTCAGGCGGGCCGCTTCTCAACATCAACGGACAGGTGATTGGAGTAAACGTGGCGATGGCGCAGGGCGCGGAAAATATTGGCTTTGCTTTGCCGATAAATCTGGTGAAAAAAGACATTGAGAGCGTGAAAACAAAAGGAAAAATAGTGCAGCCTTATATCGGCGTGCGCTATATTCCGGTGACGAAAGATATCCAAAAGCAAAATAATTTGCCCTTCGATTACGGCGCGCTGGTTTTGCGAGGCCAGCAAATGACCGATTTTGCGGTTGTTCCCGGAAGCCCGGCCGACAAAGCGGGAATCGTTGAAAATGACATAATTCTCGAGCTGAACGGTGTGAAAATTGACGATAAGAATCAATTGAGCGACCAAATCGCGAAATTCAATGTCGGTGAAACAGTAAACCTCAAAATCTGGCATAAAGGTGAAGAAAAAACGGTTCAAGTGAAGCTGGAGGAGCGGAAGTAGCTTGTAGACGTCGGACGTCTACAAAAATCCCACCGCCTGAAAGCGGTGAGATTTTATTTTGCCTGGATTTAAAACTTCTTAAGTTAAACTTTAGGAACGGTTACTTCAGGAACGGCCAGAAAAACCCGCCTTTGCTAAAGTTGAACCTTAGCGAAGCTTAAGAAGTGGTTAAGTTTTGCTCTAGTATTCAACGATGTGCTACTTTACACAAAGAGCACAAGAAACCACTCCATCAAAAGCGTCATTACCGCCATCGATCCATATGTCATTAGCCCCGGTAGCAGGACCTGAGGGGAGTCCGCCCTGCACACAGATAGTGTCACTTACATAATTTTGAAATAACAGCCCCGCAGCCGTTCCTGAATAAGCCTGTGTCCAGCCGGATGGACAGCTGGTTGTTCCAAAAACAATAAGATTTCCACCCTCTCCCCCTGCCGCCACCGCCGCTTCAATGGCCCGTTGGGTGGCTTCACCGCCAGCAGTCTGGCTTCCGACAGAGCGGACGGCTTTGACTTCCGAGATGTCCGAGGCGGTAGTGATGGAATTGGGGTTGGTGCTGTTTATGACTTTTCCCGCGGAATCAAGGAGATATATGACGCAGGGGCTTCCGCTTCCGAAATCCGGGCAGGATTTTTTGCCGCTGGCGGGATCAATCCCGGAAAAAACAGAGGCTATGGTTCCGCTGCTGTTCGCTATTTGGTTGAGAGCCCATTCTATTCCCGAGTCGGCGTTAAAGAAGGATCCCACTGAACTTTTGGTTTTTCCACTCATTTTCTGCTCCATTACCGTTACATAGGTGAGGCTCACCACCATGGAAAGAACCACAAACAGCAGGATGGTGGCGAGGAGGAGGGCGGAGCCTTTTTTTGATTCGTGCATAGTTTTTGTTTGCATGCTTTTTATTTTATAGCTTAATCAACTTTATTATCCTTTTTTCGGGGGGGGCTGTCAAGGGGACAATTTTGTGGTGTAGCGGTCGAACCGCTACAGAGTTGTATTGTTTCTTTTCTTGTTGCATAATATAACTGCAGTGTGCTTTGTGGTGTTTTAGCGGTTCGACCGCTACGATTGTAAGATGAAGAAAACTATATTAGCCAATAACGAATATTATCATGTGTTTAACCGGGGAGTCGAAAAACGGAATATTTTTACCTGCGATCATGATTATATGAGATTTCTGATTTCGATGAAAGAGTTCAACCGGCAAGATCCAGTCGTTAGTCTTTATAGGTTAAGTCAACCAAGTGTAGCGGTTCGACCGCTACAGACGCAAAGGAAGTTAGTGGAGATTGCGTGTTATTGCTTAAATCCAAATCATTTTCATTTAATATTAAAGCAAATTTCAGACGGTGGAATATCAGAATTTTTGAAAAGATTGCAAGGAGGATATACTGGTTATTTTAACTATCGCTACAAAAGATCAGGAGTTTTATTTCAGGGAAAATTTAAGTCAGTTCGCGTCAAGACAAACGCACATCTTCTCTATTTGTCAGCCTATGTTAATAGAAATTATTTCATTCACGGATATGGTGATAATTCCGATTGGCCGTATTCCAGCCTTTGGGACTATATAGGAAAAAGAAATAGTAAAATCTGCGATAAAGATGTTATCCTCAATAAATTCAAGGACAAAAAGGATTATCAAAAATTTACCCAGGAAAATGCCCTTTATATGAAAGAAAAAAAGGAAGATGAAGAATTGTTGCTTGAATAAATCTTGTAGACGTCGGACGTCTACAGAAAGGTATGGTAAAACAAATATACAATTTATCACCCAAAGAAGTTCTAAAAAAATTTTCGACATCCAATAACGGCCTTTCTGATAAGGAGGCAGCTAAAAGACAAAAAGAATACGGACCGAACAGGATTGAAAAGAAACATGGGTGGCGGTGGGCGAAGCTGGTTTTACACCAGTTCAATGACGCATTGGTGTGGATTTTGCTGGTCGCGGCAGGGCTGGCTTTTGCATTTCACGAAATGCGTGATGTAACGATAATTTTAGTTATTGTTTTTTTGAATGCAATCATCGGTTTCACGCAGGAATGGAAAGCGGAGCGGATCATGGACAGGATTCAAAAACTGGCGTCGGACAAGGCAACAGTTTTTCGCGGCGGTCGTAAACGCGAAATCGACGCTTCGGAAATCGTGCCGGGGGATGTATTTTTGTGACTTCAGGCGACAATGTCCCGGCTGACGGATATATCATTGAAAGTTATAACTTGCATACCAACAGTTTTGTCTTTACGGGAGAATCAAAGCCGGAAAGAAAAGAAGCCAAAAATATTGCGGAAGAAAATTTGCCGATCGCCGATATCGAAAATATGATTTTCGCGGGGGAGCAGGTGACAATGGGGGAAGCCAAAGCGGTCGTGACGGGAACGGGAATGAAAACGGAACTTGGAAAAATCGCGAAGCTCGCGACGGAAGTAGCGGACGAACTCACGCCGCTTCAGAAAAAAATGAGAACGCTTGGGAAAGACGTTTCGATTTTGGCGATAGCAATTGCCGCGCTGGTTCTTCTCGCGGGAGGATTTCAGCATCTTTCCTGGTATCAAAATTTTTTGTTTGCTTTGGCTATCGCGGTTTCGGTCGTTCCGGAGGGTTTGCCGGCGGCGATGTCAGTGGCGCTTTCGCTTGGCATGCGGCGGCTGCTCAAAAATAATGTTTTGGTGAAAAAACTGATCGCGGTGGAAACTTTGGGCTCGGTGAATGTTATTTGCACGGATAAAACCGGAACAATCACCAAAAATGAGCTGATGGTAACGAAAATTATTTTGGACGATAAAGAAATAGAAATAAGCGGAGAAGGATACAATCCCGTCGGAAAATTTTTGGTCGATAACAAGCCGGTTAATCCGCAAGAGATAAAAAATTTAGATTTGATTTTGAAAATCGGCGCACTTTGCAACGACGCAAATTTAACTAGGGAAGGCGAAAACTACAAAATCATCGGCGATCCAACTGAAGGCGCGCTGATTGTCGCGGCGAGAAAGTATAGTTCAGACGAAAAATTTTTCGGGGCAGGGGAGATGAAAATTGGCGAAAATCCTTTCGAATCGGAAAGGATGCGGATGAGCGTGATGTACGAGAGATGTGAAGTGGGAAGTGAGAAGTGTGAAAGATTTTCATATGTAAAAGGATCACCAGATGTTTTGCTCGGTCTCTCCCCTAAAAAATTAACTCGGGAGGGGATAGTCCCCTTTTCTGAAGAGGAAAAAAAGGAGACAAAAAAAATATACGACGAAATGTCGGCCCGAGCGCTTCGGGTTTTGGCTTTCGCCTATCGTCCATTCGATAACGTTGACAAAAAAAATTATCAGAATAAATCCGCCGCCGCTAAAGCTTTGGCGGACAAGTCCGAGCGTGAACTAATTTGGGTCGGGATGATGGCTATGATTGATCCGCCGAGAGTGGACGTGGCGAAAGCTATTGAAGAGTGCCAGCGATCAGGGATAAAAGTGATTATGATCACGGGGGACTATGAAGTGACGGCAGAGGCGATTGCGGAAAAAGTGGGATTAATATCACATAACATGCCCGCCCGACTCGCTTCGCGACTCGAAGCGGGCGGGGAACATGGAACACACAATAGTTTTGTAATTAATGGCAAAGATTTAAATTTACTCAAGGGTAACGAAATAATTACAAGAATCAAACAAGGAGTAAATGTCTTCGCGAGAATTACGCCGGAACAGAAACTTAGAATTGCAGGCGTTCTCAAAAAATCCGGTGCGGTGATCGCGATGACGGGAGACGGCGTGAACGACGCGCCGGCGCTCAAAAAAGCGGACATCGGAGTGGCGATGGGAAAAATCGGAACGGACGTCTCCAAAGAAGCTTCGGATATGATTCTCCTCGACGACAATTTTGCTTCCATTGTGAGCGGAATCAGAGAAGGCAGGACTATATATCAAAATATCCGCAAATTCATATATTATGTTTTGTCGTCAAATGCCAGCGAGTTTTTGACGGTTATTTTCGGGACGTTGCTTCTCATTCCAGCGCCCATCACGGCCGTTCAGATTCTCGCGATTGACTTGGGGACGGATGTTTTTCCATCGCTGGCTTTGGGGGTGGAGCCGGCCGAAACGGGAAATATGAAACGAAAACCCTTCAACCCAAAGGAGCGGCTCATCGGGAGTTTTGGTTTTGGGCGCCTGGTTTACGTCGGCCTCATTATGGCGACGGGCGCGATTATCGCTTTTCTCTGGTCAATGAAAAGAGGCGGATGGTATTTTGGAGAGCGTATTGATTTTAGTTCGGCCTTATACATCAAATCAACGGCGGCGACATACGCGGTGCTCTCGATGACGCAAATGGCGAACCTGATGCAGGCGCGGAGCGAAAAATTGTCCGTTTTCAAAATTGGATTTTTCACAAACTTGTGGCTGATCGGATCGATTTTCATTTCCGTCGGGATGCTTCTCGCTTTCATGCACGTTCCTTTTTTCCAAAAATATCTTCACATGGCGCCGATAGATGGCTGGGACTGGCTGGTGGTTGCCGGCGCGACGCTTGCGGTGTTCATTTTTGAAGAGGCGCGAAAGGCAGAAAAGGCGTAATGCTTCACGTAATTCGATAACTATCCAAAAGAGAAAAAAATGATTTATTAAAATTATTGCTAAATTTTGCGATAGCAAAATTTAGCAATATGTAGATCAATAAGAAGTTTGTGAAGCTACATTATGCGGGCCAGGACGGGTTGACTTTTTATTCGAGATATGATATAAATTTGGCGGAAAGAGAATTGCAAATAAAAGAGAAATAATTCAAATTTATCTGCAGCTCTTTTTTTATGCAAAGCAAACGACTCGAATATGAGTCAAAAATATACACAAAATATTGAGGAGGTAGGCAATGCCGTCATTATGGTTTAGATGTGTCAAATGTCCCAAGGAATATTGTTACCGGCGCGGTGGTATCTATGTCGAATGCTCCGGTTGCGACAGGGAGAATAAATGCGAAAAGAAAAAGAACACGCCTGACCCTAAAGATAGCTTGTGTTGCAATTGTGCGAAGGAAGCACGCAGACCGGATCAAATCCGTGAAATTGATTCACGGGAGTAGTACAAATCTGAAATTCGGGGGTAGCTAGGGATGGCTGCCCTTTTCTTTTTGCTGAATTTATATAATATGTATATATGGTTAAACGCAGAAAAACCAGAAAAGTAAAGATTAGGAATGTTTTCATCGGTGGCAATGCGTCGATCATAGTGCAGTCAATGGCGAATACGAAAACGAGCGATGTGGCAGGAACCGTGAAACAAATCAAAGAGCTTCAAAAAGCGGGTTGTGAAATTATTCGCGTGGCGGTGCCGGACATGGAAGCGGCAAAAGCGCTCGGGAAAATAAAGAAGAAGATAAATATTCCGCTAGTGGCAGACATTCATTTTTCGCACGAGCTGGCGCTCGAGGCGGTGAGGCAAGGCGTGGACAAGCTTCGAATCAATCCGGGAAATATCGGGTCGGTTGAAAAAGTGAAGCAAGTCGTCGAGGCGTGCCAGAAGAAAAAAATTCCCATTCGAATCGGAGTGAACGCGGGCTCGCTTGAAAAAGATATTCTTGTGAAGTACAAGAACAAAGTGACGGCGGCGGGGATGGTTGAGTCGGCGATGCGGCATATCCAAATTCTCGAGAAATTGAATTTTCGCGACATCGTCATTTCACTCAAAGCATCTGACATCGAGCGGACAGTGGAAAGTTATAAATTGCTCTCGAAAAAAGTTGATTATCCGCTTCATCTTGGCATTACCGAAGCGGGAACATCTTTTCGGGGAACAATAATGTCCTCTATCGGAATTGGGCATTTGCTGTATGAAGGAATCGGTGATACAATCCGCGTGTCTCTCACTGCCGATCCTGTTGAAGAAGTGAAAGTGGCCTGGGAAATTTTGCGCTCGCTTGGTTTGCGAAAACGAGGCGTGACGGTAACGAGTTGTCCGACATGCGGGCGAACGAAAATAGATCTCATTGGCCTCGCAAAGAAAGTGGAAAAACTTGTTGAGGGCGTTGATAAAAATATTCACGTGGCTGTGATGGGTTGCGTCGTGAACGGCCCCGGTGAAGCGCGAGAAGCGGATCTGGCGGTCATTGGCGGCGAAGGTGTGGGCTTGATTTGCAAAAAAGGAAAAATTTTGAAAAAAGTCGAGGAGAAGAATTTGTTCAAGGAGTTCATGAGGGAGCTCAAGAAGTTTTAGATATTTTTGTGATCAAGGAGGGATTATGAGGATAATATTTTGTCCTCATCGGAAAGGGGTCAGCAAGTTTTTGCAGAAACCGAGACCGGATATTTTGGAAGAAATTAGAAAAGACGAATGTCCAGACTATATTCCGAAAAATCCAGGCGGAAACTTGCGCGTATGCAAAAAGAAAGTTGAAGAGACGAACAGCAATTAAGCGGAGGAGGAGAGGAATGGAATATAGGATGTACATCGAAAGGTGGGGCGGTGGAGATGAACCCTCCGATATGACGGAGGAATTTTCGGAGGAAAGCGACGAAGCTGCGCGCGAAGTGTTTGATCAGCGCGTGAAATCTGCCGAAGCTGCGCGAGGCAAATACCTTTGCACGGACAAGGTATTAAGCCTCCACCGCATCGATCAACGCGAAAAATTGACAAAAATCTGCTGAAAGCAAAGTAAATCCGGGCAGACAAGGAGGTCTGCCCTTTTTTATTTTGCGGAAATAATGATAGAATAAAATTAATGCAATATTATTTCAAGGTTCAACCTTTCCCTTGTCGTCCGCTGGGACGGACTCCAATTCCTCAAGGTCGAACCTTATAAAACCATGCTCAACCTCAAAATCGCTAAAATTTTTTACGAGATTTCCGAGTTTTACACTATGCGCGATGACCAGTTCCGGCCGCGGGCTTATGAACGGGCGGCGAGACTGATTGAATCGATGGAGGAGGATTTGGAAGACATCTATAAAAAAGGCGGCGTGAAAGCCTTGACGCAAGTGCCCGGAATCGGGAAGGGGCTGGCCGAGCATATTGAAGAATACGTGAAGACAGGGAAGATCAAAGTTTTTGAAAAGCTGAAAAAGGCGGCTCCGATTGATCTTGAAAGCTTCTCCGCCGTCGAAGGCGTCGGACCGAAAATGCTCATGGCGCTCTGGGAAAATCTCAAAATAAAAAACGTCAAAGACCTTGAAAAAGCGGCTAGAGGGAGAAACATACGCACTCTCCCCCGCTTCGGCGAAAAAACGGAAAAGAACATTTTGCGCTCAATCGAGCTCTCGCGTGAACACAGAGGGCGGTTTTTGCTTGGCTACGTCTCCCCCATCGTCTCGCAAATGGAAAAGAATCTCGCTTCCGTCTCCGGCGTCCGCAAAATTCTGACTTGCGGTTCTTTCCGGCGGGGCAAAGAAACAATCGGCGATATAGATATCTTTGCCGAGGCGGAAAAATCAAAAGAAATCATGGAATATTTCGTCTCAATGCCGAACGTGGAAAAAGTCATCGCCAAAGGCGAAACGAAATCGTCAGCGCGGCTCGACATCGGGATTGACGCTGATCTTCGCGTTGTTCCGGAAAAATCTTTCGGGGCGGCCACGCAATATTTCACCGGCTCAAAGGATCACAACATAGAGCTGCGGAAAATTGCCATAAAAAAAGGCTGGAAGCTCAATGAATACGGACTTTATGACAGAAATAATAAATTTATCGCCGGCCGGACAGAAGAAGGAATCTACAAAAAGCTGGGACTTGACTGGATGCCGCCGGAAATGCGTGAAAACCGGGGTGAAATCGAGCTTGCTCAAAAGCATAAATTACCAAGTGTGATATCATATGACGATGTCATATCTGATCTTCAAATGCATACCACCTATTCCGACGGGGCGCATACGATCGAGGAAATGGCCGAGACCGCGACGAGACTGGGGAGAAAATACATCGCCATCACCGACCACGTCGGGCATCTCAAAATCGCGGGCGCGATGGACGTCCGGACAATCGAGCGGCAATGGCGGGAAATCGAGAAAGTGGACAGTAAAATGAAAAAAATAAGAATCCTCAAAGGATGCGAAGTGGATATCAATCCCGACGGAACGATCGCGCTTCCCGACAAATATCTGGCGAAATTCGACATTGTTCTTGGCTCGATTCATTCAAATTTCAAAATGAGCAGAGTTGAGATGACGAAAAGATTGATTCGCGCGATGGAAAATCCGCACGTGGACATCATTTCTCATCCAACCGGGCGGGTAATTCACAAAAGATCCGGCTACGAGCTCGATATGGAGAAAATTTTCAGGGCCGCGGCGCGGACGAAAACAATTCTTGAAGTAAATTGTTATCCCGATCGGCTGGATCTGAACGATATGAACATCCGTCGGGCGATCGAACACGGCGTGAAAATTTCTTTCGGCACCGATTCGCACAGCAAAATGCAACTGCACAATCTTTCGCTCGGCATCGCGCAGGCGAGGCGAGGATGGGCGACGAAAAAGGATGTTGTGAATTGCCTTTCGGCTGAACAATTCTTTTCTTTTTTGAAAGATAAAAAATAATATTGTCAACATCTTATGCTATAGCAATGGATATTGACAATACGTATTATTTGAAACGACAATTTTTTTTAGAAGATTATATAAGTAGAGTAAAAAAGATAATAAAAAAACGGAGCCGGTGAGGACTCCGTTTTGGATTTTTGTCGTAACACCTTGTCATGACCACTCAAAGAAGGGACCAGTAATCCCCGTGGGGATTCCAAACCCAGATGCGGCCCCACTGGTCCTTTCCCCAAACCCGGCCACGGCACTGGTCGTAGTAAGGGCCGTGGATAACGAGAGGCGGCGGGGTGCAGACCACCATCCGCTGTTGGGCAGAAAGCTCACTTGCGACCCAAGCGACGTCAGCCATCGCTCCGATTGCGGCTCCAATTAAGGCTCCTGTTCCGGCATTGCCAGCAAGAGCCCCGATAGCCGCTCCGACTCCCGCGCCGGCCATGGTTCCACAGCCGATGACGGTTGCAGCGAAGGCGAGCAGGCACAAAATGGAAAGAGCTTGTTTACAAGTTTTCTTTCTCAATTTTTATTCCTCCTTAAGGGGCGGAAAAATAGAATTGCTCTTGATAAAAATTTTATCACAGGAAAATAAAAAAGCCATTGTGAGTTGTGGATAAGTGAATTTGCGAGAACGAATAATATATTTCCAAACACATTTTACACCGCGTCAAAATTGTTTTTTAATAAATTTTATCTATTGACAAGTTTTCTGCAGATGCTAGTTTTCTTACCAGAGAAGTTTCATTAATAACCTCCCCTGGGGGAGGAAATTTTAAGGAGGATACAGAATGACTCGAAAAGTGCAGATGATAATGGTTCTGGTTTTGGGTATGGTCCTGGTATTCGGGGCCAGCATGGCCTGGGGGGGCATGTTCCCCGATTTGGATGCCAAGATTGCGGCTCTGAAGGCCAAAGAAAAGGCCATCGGCGCGTATCAGGCTAAGGTGCGGGCACAGGGCGCAAAGGACCAAGCGGATATGAAACGCTATGACGCGGCCGAGAAAGCGGCGGCAGCCGGAGCGGCCCGGGCCCACAAAATTGCAGCCGATGCCGCGGCCAAGCAGGACAAGATTTGCAAGGTCGTGGGTTTCGTCCCGGTACTGGGTCTCGGTATGAGGCAGTATAACGCCGGAGAAATGCGGGCCTGCCGGCAAGACATCGCCGACTTCAAAGCTGGCAAAAAGCGGGTTCCCGGGGAAACGTACGGCGGTCTGAAACACCTCTTTTGGAAGCTGCCGGCGGCGTTGCCTGAATTGGCGGCCACCGACTTCCTGTGGCAGTTCACCTTCCGGAACTGGCGGGAGCAAGACCCCGTCACCGTGTTTGTGAGCGATGGCCGTCCCTACTGGATGGATGGCCTGACGACAGCTACTAAGATTGCCTTTGGCGTGATGGCACCTTATGGCCTCGACGTAGGCCTCCCTGACCTGGGGAATTTTGGCTACGCCGAGCCGGTCAACCAGGCCTTCCTGTGGATGGCGGCTGCCGGTGGGACCATAAACCTGGTCTCCGGGACGGGATACCAGGCATTCACGGGCATGAAAGCCTTCAACCGCTATTACGACAACATGAAGTGGTGGACCAGCAACAACACTCTGTAGGTCCTGGCCAGCGCTCTGGCCTAGCCAGATATTTAGAAGATTCTGGCTAAGCAACTCTTGGGGTGGTCCCGCAAAGACCGCCCCTCCTTTTTTATTTCCAAAAACTTGACAATATTTTCATTGTATTATATAGTGCATAGTCCGCAGCAGCGGCAAAAAATATCAAAAACAACCAGGAGGAATGGTCCATAAAAAAATATTCCGGTTTTTGGGGTTGTTGGGCATGGGTGTAGTTATCGCCGTTCTGGCGTTATCGGCAATTCTTTACATTGTGATTATGCTACCGTTCGTTGACAATACTATAACCGACATTGACATCAAGGCTACACGGGAAGGGCTTTATGGTCCATATACCCATTCAAATCTCGGCGACCGGCTAGAGATTCTTTACGCCAAAGTCTTCGGGTCAGAGGCGGCTAAGAGCATGTTTCCTTCCCGGGAGCTGAAACTATTGAATCCCAATCTTCACCTTACCGTTCCCGAAGGCCTTTGTAATGAAACAGGCGCGGTAAGCGGAACTGGTCGTTCACGGCTGGAAATTCATAAACAGCAGATGGCCGAATATAACAAAAAAATTGCGGAGTTGAGAGAAAAGGCTAAAAAACTTCGCCGAGAAAATGAGGAGACGATAAAAAAACAGAAAGAAATACAACGACTTGCTGGAATAATTTTTCCTCCCCTCGGTTACATATTTTGGCTCTTTAAGTATTGTTCCTGAAACGTTGCATCCAAGGAATGGCAAAATATAGAGCGGTTCGTTGTTGGGGAACGACGGACCGCTTTTTTTATTTGAAAAATTATATGTTATACTTTAAAAAATACCAGCAGATTTTTTTTAAGGTTTAGCCTTAAAAACAAAACATATGCGAAAACATAAGTTAGTAGAAAATGAATTTTATCACATCTATAATCGAGGAACAGAAAAGCGAAGAATATTTCTTGATGATTCCGACTATCTCCGTTTCTTGGTTTCTATGCGACTTATGAATGATGAAAAGGACGGACTGATGTTCCTTTGGAAAAATTATCATGCGAAATATCCAAATGCCTCTCTCGAAAAATTTTTAAGGCTAAACCTTAAAAAACGCAAACCGCTGGTAGAATTCATATGTTATTCATTGATTCCGAATCATTTTCACTTTATAATGCGGCAACTCACAGAAAAGGGCACTGAAAAGTTTATGCAGAGGATCGGCACAGGTTACACAATGTACTTTAACGGAAAATACAAAAGAACAGGGTCTCTTTTTCAGGGGACGTTCAAGGCAAGCCAGATTGATTCTGGGAATTTTCTTTATCTTTCCGCCTACGTGAATTGCAATGCGGAAGTGCATGGAATAGCGAACGCTGAAAGTTGGCGCTGGAGTAGTTATTCATATTATCTAAAGAAAACAAAATACGGTCTTTGTAATAAGAGTACCGTCATGAATGAATTTAAAGAAGTCGCAGATTATGAAAAATTCGCTAAAGAGAATGTAAGCGCAGCAAGACTGAAAAAAGAGGACGAGAAAATATTTTTGGAATAATCATTTTTAAGGTTTAGCCTTAAAAAAATGCCATTTGAAAAATCCGTCGGGGCGGTGGTGTTCCGGCGGGATAAAGAGAAAAAGAAAATTTTATATCTGGTTCTGAAAAGAGCGCCGGTGATAAAGTATCCCAAGGGCTATACGGCCAAAGGGGACTATTGGGATTTGCCAAAAGGACGGATTGAAAAGGGTGAAACTCAAATTGAAACCATCAAAAGGGAAATTCGGGAAGAGGCGGGAATCGGGAAAGTAAAACATATTCCAGGTTTTTCAACATGGACAACTTTTTTCTATCGGGCAAGGGGTGAAGAGAAAAAGAACAGAAAAAAAGCGAGAAGAGGGCTGAATATTTTTAAAGTCGTGATATATTACTTGATGGAAACGAAAACAAAAAGCGTCAAATTGTCCCGCGAGCATATTGATTATAAATGGCTTGAGTATAAAAAGGCACGCGAACTTTTGATTTACAAGCAAACGAAAAAGGTGCTGGAAAAAGCGAATCGGTATTTGGTAGCTGGTATTTAGTATCTGGTGTTTGGTATTTCTCTTTTTTCTTTTTCGTGCTATAATGGAGTTGTAATCCCTCACCATTTTTCGTTTTTTTGACGCAGTGAGGGAATAATCTAAAAAAATTACGCACCATTCATCATCTTGCTAACAAAAAGATGTAAAATGGTGAGGGATGAATGTCCATCCAACGAAAGGTTTGGGTAAAATTTTTGTTAGTCGTCTTGCTTTTCGCGGTGGCGGCGCTTATTGCCTATCCGAAACCAATTTCGCGACCAGCCTGGCTCGGAAGTTTTTTGGCGAAAATGAAAATCAATCTCGGACTTGACCTTCAGGGCGGGATTCATTTGATATACAAAGTCGACACCAGCAGCGTGGAATCGGGAAAAGTGCCGGATGCTCTGAATGGCCTTCAGGACGTCATTGAGCGGCGCGTGAACGCTTTTGGAGTGGCCGAGCCTCTTATTGAAACTTCGAAGTCGGGAGGGGAACAGCGGCTCATCGTTGAACTGGCGGGGGTGAAGGACATTGAAAGCGCCAAAGCAATGATCAAAGAGACGCCGTTTTTGGAATTCAAGAAAATGGAAGCGCCCGCCGAGCAGCCACCGCAGGAAATTTCAGCCGAAGACAAGAAATATAACGCCGAACAAAAGAAAAAAGCGGAAGACCTGCTTGCTCAAATTCAAGGCGGGGCGGATTTTTCGGAACTGGCTAAAGCCAATTCGGAAGACCCGGGATCGAAAGACCAGGGAGGGGATTTGGGTTTCGTGAAAAAAGGAACGTTTGTGCCGGAGTTTGACGCGGTATTGTTCGATAAAAATTTGAAAGACGGCGAGGTTTATCCGCAAGTTGTCGAATCCCAATTCGGATACCACATAATCAAAAAAATTGAAGAAAAAGGCGAAGGGGATGGCAAGGAAATCCACAGCCAACATATTCTCATCGCCAAAAAAACGCCTCCGCTTCCCGAGCAGGCGATGCCGAATTTCATTGACACCGGTCTTACGGGAAAAAATCTGAAACGGTCGGACGTGCAGTTTATGTCTCAATCCGGAAAGCCGGAAGTGGGGATTGAGTTTGACGGCGAAGGAGCGAAAATTTTCGCCGCCCTCACCAAGGAAAACATCGGAAAGCAAATCGCGATATTTTTGGACGGGCAGATAATCAGCGCGCCGACGGTCCAAGCCGAAATCACCGACGGAAAAGCGGTCATCACCGGAAATTTCACGCTCGATGAGTGCAAAAAACTCGCCCAAAGACTCAACGAAGGGGCGCTTCCGATGCCGATCACTCTCATCAGCCAGCAGAGCGTTGAAGCTTCGCTTGGAAAAGAATCACTCGACAAAAGTTTGAAAGCGGGCGCAATCGGCCTCGTGTTGGTCATGATTTTCATGATTTTGTACTATCGTTTCCTCGGACTCGTCGCGTCTGTTGCGCTTGTGATTTACACCTCAATCATGGTCGCTCTTTTCAAAATGTCGACCGGAACGCCTTGGTCAATCACGCTCACGCTGGCCGGCATCGCCGGGTTTATTTTGTCGGTCGGTATGGCGGTGGACGCGAACATTTTGATATTCGAACGGACAAAAGAAGAAATCCGCAAAGGCCGCTCTCTCAAGGGCGCGATTGATGAAGGCTTTCACCGCGCTTGGCCGAGCATTCGGGACAGCAATATTTCGACGATGATTACCTCGCTCATTCTCATTTGGTTCGGGACGGGGTTCGTGAAAGGATTCGCGGTGATATTGTTGCTCGGTGTTCTTGTCAGCATGTTCACGGCGATTGTTTTGGTACGAACGATTCTTGCGGCAGTTGTGGGAGAATGGGCGGAGGAGAGAAAAAGCTGGATTATTGCTGATAAAAAAGAGTATTCTTCTGAAAAACAAGAGTAGTGATTTTATCAAAAAGAATTACGAAGTATGAATTATGAATTAAGAGGAAGATAGAAAAAATTCATAATTCTTAAATCATAATTCCTAATTCCTAATTCACAGATGTATAACATTCTCGGCCAGCGCAAACACTTCTACATTTTCTCCGCAACCCTGATGATTCTCTCAATCGCCAGTCTTTCGATTTGGGGACTGAAGTACGGAATTGATTTCACTGGAGGAACATTATTGGAAATCAAAAATCAAAAATCAAAAATCAAAATTGAGGAGATAAAAAGTGCTTTGGAAGAAATTGAAATAAGAGATGCGACGATTACTCCGTCCCAAAGTGAATCATTTTTGATTCGATATTCCAATTCGGACGATGAAAAAAACAAGGCGGTTCTCGCGAAACTCAAGGAAAAATATCCTGAAATTCAGAATACCCGTCTTGACTATATCGGCCCCTCAATTTCAACAGAACTCAAAAAGAAAGCCGTTTGGGCTCTCGGGATCGCGATCGTCGGCATCGCGCTCTACATCGCTTACGCTTTTCGCCAGGTATCGCGACCGGTGGAATCATGGAAATACGGGGTCGGTGCCGTGGTCGCGTTGGTTCACGATGTTCTCATCACGGTCGGAGTTTTTTCCATCTTCGGGCATTTTTGGAACATTGAAGTCGACACCACTTTCATCGCGGCGCTTCTCACGATCCTCGGTTTTTCGGTTCACGATACGATTGTCGTTTATGACCGGACGCGGGAGAACCTGATGCGTTCGAGCGCGAAACAAGAGTTCGACGAGACAGTCAACCGAAGCCTCAACGAAACAATGGCCCGCTCAATCAACACCTCGCTAACCGTTGTTATCACTCTGCTCGCCATTTTTATCTTCGGCGGACCAACCATCAAAAATTTCACTCTGGCGCTTCTCATCGGAATCACTTTCGGAACCTATTCCTCGATTTTCATCGCCTCGGCTTTGATGGTGGATTGGTGGAAATGGGAAAAAGTGAAAAGTGAAAAGTTTAAAATTCTGGTGTTCTTTTAAAACTCCCTTAATTTGCCTAAAAAACCTGAATTACTTGACAGCCGCAAAGCCGTATGTTATGGTTGTATTTCAAGTTAAATTTCACTATAATAAGCCTAATCAGTCAAAATGCAGATGGAAGAAATATGGCAAATTTAAGAGAAAAAACCGAAGTTTCCCAAAAAATTCCGGTTCGGGAAAACGATATAAAAAATATCGTGGAAAAGCTGCTTGCGTCTTTGAGCGCCAAGCAGAAACTGGTGATTGCCAGTCGCTTTGGCATCGGAAACGGCGCCAGCCAAACACTCGAATCAATCGGCAAAAATTTCAATATCACCCGCGAAAGAGTTCGCCAAATTGAAGCGGACGCCATTAATCTCTTGAAAAAAAGGGAAAAGGACAATTCTTTTTCCGATCTCGCGGGCTGCGTGAAAGAAATAATCAAAGAAAAAGGCGGAATCTGCTCCGGCGGGGATTTGATCAAAGAAGTTTTCAGTTTGTATTTTGGGAAAAATCAGACTGCAGCGGAAGAGGCCAGGATGATCGAAATCGTGTTTTCCGTTTCCGGACTCAAAAGAACGAAAGCGAACCGGGAAATGATTGAATCCTGGACAGCTCCGGATTTTGACAAAAAATATTTCAACGAAGTTGTTTCGGAACTCGAAAATGTTTTCGACAAATCAAAAACGGTTTTGAATCAGGAAGAAATCCTCAAAAAGATGCACTACTCCGAGTTTGCCAAGAATCACCCAGAGATGAAGCCGGAACATATCTTAAATTTTCTTGGAATATCCAAAAAGTTCGGAAAAAATGTTTTTGATGACTGGGGCAAAGCCCGCTGGCCGCTTGTTAGGCCGCGGGGAGTGCGCGAAAAAGCGACGCTCGTTCTCATGAAACAAAGAAAACCCCTTCATTTTCGGGAAATCGGCAGACTAATTGAGGAATACGGCTTGAGCCAGAAAAAAGTGCATTCCCAAACAGTGCACAATGAGCTCATTCGAGACAGCCGTTTCGTTTTGGTCGGACGGGGAACGTACGCTCTCCGAAAATGGGGTTATGAAGAAGGAACGGTGAAAGACGTCATTGTCGCCCTTCTCAAATCGGCCGGCGGTTTTCTCTTGAGGGAAAACATATACAGCGCGGTTCTCAAGAAACGGAAAGTCAAAAGGGCCACGATAGCCGTCAATCTGGCGGACAAGAAATATTTTGAAAAAGCGGAGAGAGGCTATAAATTGAAATAATTCGGATAATCGTTCCGGAATCGGGCGAAAAAAAGAAAAACAAAAAACTAGCGAAACGATATATGGATTTTACAACTTTTCTCAAAGAATATTTTCAAACAATCGGGCAAGTTGTTTCCGCTACTTGGTGGTTCATGTTCCCGATTGTTTTGTTTTGGCTTTTCAAAGAACTTTATTGGCGCTATGTCTGGGTTGAATATCAAAAAGGCCTGAAATGGACGTTGCTTGAAATCAAGCCTCCCCGCAACATCGAAAGGAGTCCGAGAACCATGGAACAGATTTTCGCGATTCTTCACGGAGTGTGGTCGACGCCGAGTTATTTCGAAATGTACTTCAAGGGCCGGATTTTCCAGTCGATTTTCGCTTTTGAAATCCGCGGCGTGAACGGCGAAATGCATTTTTATATCCGAACAGAAACCAGATACCGCGATTTCGTCGAAGCGGCGATATATTCCCAGTATCCCGAAGCCGAGATCGAGGAGGCGGAAGATTATGTCAATACGGTTCCCGCCAGCACTCCGAATCCCGAGTGGAATCTTTGGGGGACGGATTACAAATTTTCGAAAGACGACGCTTATCCCATTCGCACCTATCACAAGTTTCAGGAAGAAGTAACCAAGGGAATGATTGACCCGTTGGCCCCTTTGGCCGACTCGTTGGCCTTCCTTCCGCCGGGGCATCAGCTTTGGCTCCAAATCTTGATCAGACCCGTGAAAGACAACGAATGGACGCCGGCCGTCAAAAAAGTGGTGGCAACTCTCGCCGGACGAGAAATAAAAAAAGAATCCATGGCGATTATAAGATTTTTCAGCGAAGCCGTTGGAGTGCTTGTTTCGTCCGTGCAAAACATTTTCGGCCCAGTTCCGGAAAAAAAGGAAGAGAAAAAAGAAGAACAGCCTCTCCAATTCAGACTGACGCCGGTTGAGAAAGACGTCCTTCAGGCTGTGGAAGAAAGCCTGAACAAAAAAGCTTTCAAGACGAAGTTGAGGCTCCTTTATGTCGCGCCGCGTGATTCGTTCAGGAAAGCCTATTATCAAGCCGTTGACGGTTTCACGCACCAGTTCAACGATCCCAATTTGAATACGCTGACAAAAGACAACGAAACGAAAACCTACGCCAATTACTGGTTCAGAAAATATCGTTTGACTTGGGCGCAGAGAAAAATTTTTCGGCGCTACATCACGCGGGACAACGACGGTCCGAATATGTATCTCAACACCGAGGAGCTGGCGACAATCTGGCATTTGCCGGATATGTCCGCCGTGTCTCCGTCAATCGCGAGAATCGAAGCCAAAAAAAGCGGAGCGCCGCTGAATCTGCCGGTGGAGTAATCAGTTTTCCTAAAGCTTAACCTCGGGAAGTTCCTAAGGTTAAGCTTTAGGATAGCTTTACACTTTAGGATAACGAAAGAATTTATGTCAGAGATAACAACTTTCGCCAAAACCAATTTCCGGGGACAGGAACGAGTGTTCGGAATCAAGACGGATGACCGCCGCCGCCATTTTTACGTGGTTGGAAAAACCGGAACGGGAAAAACGACCATGATTCAGAACATGGCCATTCAGGACATTCTGGCCGGCCGAGGCGTGGCGGTTGTCGATCCTCACGGTGAATTCGCCGAAAATTTGATAAAATCCATTCCCCCCAGCCGCATAAACGACGTGATCTATTTCAACCCAGCCGATCAGGAATATCCCATTGCCTTCAATGTTATGGAAAAGGTGGACACGGAATACCGGCATCTGATTGCTTCGGGGCTGGTTGGGGTCTTCAAAAAAATCTGGGCGGATTCTTGGGGGCCGCGTCTCGAATATATTCTGCGAAACGCTATTTTGGGCCTTTTGGAATATCCGGGAAGCACGCTTCTCGGCGTCACTCGAATCCTGGTTGATAAAAACTATCGCGAACGGGTAGTCGAGAAAATTTCCGATCCCGTGGTGAAATCATTTTGGGTTGATGAATTCACGAAATGGAACGAACGGGTGCTGCAAGAAGTCATTTCCCCGATTCAAAACAAGGTCGGCCAGTTCCTTTCGAGTGCACTTATCCGAAACATCGTTGGCCAGACAAAATCGGCTTTCAATATTCGGGATCTTATGGATGAGGGGAAGGTGCTGATCATGAACCTTTCCAAAGGCAGGATCGGCGAGGACAACAGCGCTCTTCTCGGGGCGATGATGATTACCAAAATACAGCTCGCGGCCATGGCTCGCGTGGACGTTCCGGAAGACCAGCGGAGGGATTTTTATCTCTATGTTGACGAATTTCAAAATTTTGCCACGGATTCATTCGCTAATATCCTGTCGGAAGCGAGAAAATACCACCTGAATCTGATTTTGGCCCATCAGTACATCGGCCAACTGATGACGGACACCTCAACGAAAGTGCGCGACGCGGTTTTCGGCAACGTGGGAACAATATGCGTCTTCCGGGTTGGAGCTGAAGATGCCGAATTCTTGGAAAAAGAATTCGAGCCGGTGTTTATGATTCAGGACCTGGTCAATCTCCCGAACCGGCATATTTATATCAAACTGATGATTGACGGAATCGCCGGAAACGCTTTTTCGGCCACGACCCTCGCGCCGATTGATCTTTCAAAAACGTTGGCCAACGAAGAAAAAGTAATTCGGATTACGCGCGAACGCTACGCATCAAGCCGGGAAGAAGTCGAAGAAAAAATCGCTCGCTGGAGCGGATTAATGACGGAAAAAAATGCGGTGAACTATGAAAGAAAAGTCTTGAGACCTGAAAGCAGGCCGACTTCAAAAAGAGCTGTTCCCGGACTGAAAAACAAAAGACGGGTTGATGAGAAAAAATCTGCCACTGGCATTTCGGATAAAGAGCGGGACGTGAATAGAACAATGTATCCGGCCAAATGCGCTACCTGCGAAACGGATATCGAAGTTCCCTTCAAGCCCGACGGGTCACGGCCGACCTTTTGCAAAGACTGCCTCAAGGACTACCAGCGCCAGCAGGCGAGAATCCAGCAAACGCAGGACAAAAAAAGAGGTGACTCGGGAAAATCGATTTCGGGACCAAGGGAAAATGGCCGATCTCCGAAAACAATAACTCTGCGCGACGCGGCCAGAATCGCCCCCAAACCTTTCCGGCGGGAAAGAGCGGAAAGGCCGAGAAAAAAAGTGAATCTCGAAGAAGTGAGGAGTTTGATCAAAGAAAGCCTGGATTCAAAATAAGCTTTCCTAATCTCGGAGATTAGGAGGCATACTGCCGTATTACAGAATACGGCAGTATTTTGTATCCGTTGAGCGCTGCTGTTGACAGAATTTCCGAAAAACGCTAATATTCTCTGATGCCTTGCAATGCCGAGGTGTCTATTATGGACAAGGAGGGTAAAATGACCATTGAACAGCTAGAGAGAGACGTTTCCCTGAAGCTTTCACTTTTTAGCACGTCCATGGCCCAAGTCTATTTGCACCTGGTGCTGGGAAATGATAAGGACTCGCTTCATCATTTGCTGATCGGGAAAGGCACCTTAGATGATGCCCTTGACCAGATCGTTGAAGAAACCAAAGGCATGTTCGTGCCGCACGGCGACAAAAAAGTGGCGAATAAAGTCCGTGTCCTCCGGGGCCGGATCACGTCGATGCAAAAAGTTATAAAAACGTTGATGGATCAAATGGGCATCATCTGAATGATGACTCTTTCTCAGGCCACGGACTTGTTCGTGACCTCGCTTTTTAGGCGATACAATATAAATCGTGATAGAATTAAAAAAAATTATGAAAAACTTTAAAAAAATTCTTGTCGCTCTTTCCGGCGGGGTGGATTCGGCGGCGGCGGCGGCTATCTTGAAAAAACAGGGATTCGACGTCGTCAGCGTTCATTTTTTGCTTTGCGGCAATACTTGGAAACTTAGTTTCCAAGTGAGAAAAATCGCACGAAAACTTGAAATTCCGCTCGAAATTGTTGACGCGAGAAAGGAATTCAAAAAGCGGGTGATAGATTATTTTAGCGCCGCGCATAAAAACGGCCTCACTCCCAATCCGTGCGTGGTTTGCAACAAGGAAATGAAATTCAGGTTGTTATTCGATTTATTGAAGAAATATAAAGCCGATTACGTGGCGACGGGGCACTATGCCTTGATCAAGGTTCGACCTTTCCCTTCCCCGACTTTTCGTCGGGGAATTCCTCAAGGTCGAACCTTGTGTGAAGCAAAAGATAAAGCCAAGGATCAATCTTATTTCCTATATCGCCTAAATCAAAAAGATCTGGCGAAAATTATTTTTCCGTTGGGAAATTACAAAAAATCTGATGTAAAAAAAATTACGAAAGAGATGAAAATACCAGTGCCAGAAAAAGAGGAATCACAGGATATTTGTTTTTTGCTTGGGGAAAACATAAATTCATATTTGAGAAAACGCACCAAGCTCAAGCCCGGGAATATTGTCAATGAAAAAGGAGATATAATCGGAAAACACAGTGGTTTGTCTCTTTATACTCTCGGCCAACGAAAAGGTATAAAAATCGGGGGAACGGAGCCGTATTTCGTGCTTGCAAAAAATCCGCAAAAAAATGAGCTGGTCATCACAAATGACCCAGAAAAACTGCTCACGAAAAGATTTCACGTCGGTCGGGTGAATTGGATAAAACCAGGGATAAAATTCCCGCTTCGGGCGAAAGTCCAGATCCGCTACCACGCGCCGAAAGTTAGTGCTATAATAAGAAAAATGAGAAATGGGAAATTGGAGGCGAGATGTGAGAAATATTTGCGGGCGATCACTCCCGGCCAGTCGGCGGTTTTTTATAAAAATGGCGAGGTTTTAGGCGGAGGAGTAATTGTAAAGAATTATGAAGTATGAATTAGGAATTATGTTTTTTTGTTATTCATAATTCATACTTCATAATTCACAATTCAATATTATGGGCATACTTGACGATTATCAAAATACGCAAAACGACGAAACAAATGCCGAAACAAACACGGCTGATCCGGCAACAAGCCGCAAAAAGCGAGCCGAACTGGAACGCCAAATCGTGATTGCCGAATCGGATCTCAAAAAGGTTCTTCGCGAAAAAACCGATTTGGAATCGGAGCAAAGAAGGCTTAAGAAGGAAGAAGAAAGAATCCGTGTGGAACGAGACGCTCTTGACGAGAAACTGAAAAAAATACAGGATAATCAGAGGCTTCTGGAGGAGGAAATCCACGGACTCAAGAAGAAATTGAAGGTTTTGAGATGAAGATAATCAAATAAGCGAGAAAGCCTTTACAATCCTTTGTAAATAGGTTATTTTTATGATTACTAGAAAATAAATAGTTTTTCCCAGAGGGTAATCCACTAGTTCCACTAGTGAGACTCGAAAAG
>JASEHL010000008.1 GCA_030018805.1 Patescibacteria group bacterium | reverse complement strand
TCAATCGAGCCGTCATAGATTTAGCATAAATCTCTATGCTGTTCTAGACAAGCTCTATAAATTATTATAGCACGTTGCAGAAATGAAAACAAGAGCCTGCCGTCAAGTTTATACCAGTCCTAGCGGTCCTATCGGCCCTATATTGATCCCACCGCCGTATAGGTCACCGTGCAGGAATAGGCCCCCGATTTCTGGCTCGGGATGACGTCGGCCTTGTAGCCAAAAGTCGTGCTGTCAGTAGCGCTTTGATAATCCTCTTTCGCGTGAGCCGTCGCGGCCGAGCCGGGAAAAGCGGCGTATTTGAAATTGGGAGTGCTTCCCCATTTTGGATCGACATTTGTTCCAGAAGTTATCGAAAAACCAAAGCCCTGATGATTCGGAGATTCCCAGAGAAGCGGCGTGGCAATTGTTCCGTTGTGGTCCGAAATTTCCGTCACCGTATCCGTGTGTCTCATTGGATGATCCTCGTGAACTTGAAGATTGTATCCGTTCCAGGAGTCCGTCGTCACGGAAACAATCGTCTGGCCCGTCACTGGTGAGCCGGCAAGCAATGTCCCCAAATTCTCGTTATTGCCGTCCACGGCGAGCGTCAGATAAGTGTTCGTCATATACCAAAATCCGGCTTTTGTCTTGTAGCTCGCGCTGGTTCCCTCGCCAATAGCCGCCTCGCCCATCGTATCGTTCAATTTATAACTAGCCGACCCGCTCTCCAATCCTCCCGCGCTCAAAGAATCAGCGTTGATCTTATAACTGCCGCTCGACATCTGGGCAAAGCAAAAGCCGGTCGAAAAAAGAAAAGTGAAAAACAAAACCATCGCGACGGTTGTTTTTTTTGCCGTAATCATATTTATGTTCTTTTTCAAAACCAAATATCGCAAAATTAAATTTTCTCCACAATTTTCGTGACGGAAACACTTTCATCGTTTTTGGAAGCGACAACTTTTATCGTGTTGGCGCCTTCCGACAGCCTGATTTTCATGTCATAACGTCCCGTCTTCGCGTTCACCACCGCCCAACCCCATTCCTCGTCGTTCACGAAAACCTGGACTCTGGAAACGCCGTCGGCGTTCCCCCGGACTTCAACAATCGAGCGGGAACTTTTGTTTTTCGAATGGACAATCCCAAGCCCGAGAGGCTTGTCGGCGGCTCTGGTAATTTTTCTTGTCACTGCGCGGGAAATGTTGTTTGTGCCCTTGGACGCGTGTTGAGCCACCAACTGCACGGATTGTTCGCCGAATCCCACCGATATTTTTTTGCGAAAACGGCCGCTTTCTCCGACATCGAAAGATTTCTGCTCCTCGCCGCCGACCAAAATCCGCAAGTTCGTTCCGGCCGCCGTTTTTCCGCGCACTTGAACGGCCGCTTTTTTCGCTTTGCGGGGAACAAAAGCCGAAAGCCGAACCGGATCGCTTTTTTCTATGGCAAAACTTCCCGTTGAAGTAACATTCAAATTCTCGCTGTGACTCGCATAGCGGATATTATATATTTGCTCGCGGCTCATTCCCGTATAGCTCAACAATTTTCCCAAATCTGCTCGAAGCTCCTGCAAAACTCCTCCGGAATCGGACGCTATGCTCGGAGATACCTCGTATTCTCCGTTTCCGAGAGAAGCCAGCGTGACTTCGTCGGAATCTCCGGTGTAAATTCCGTCTCCGCCATCTTCCAAAATGTGGACTTCGAGCGAAAAGAAATTTTTGTCCGTCTGTCCGCTATCCTTGTTCGCGTAAGCTCCTTTGTCATAAATGATGTCGAATCCCAGATAATAGTCGAAACGACCGTCCCGATCCTTGTCAAAGTTGAGAACCATATCGTGCCGGAAATCGTTGGGAGCCGTGACAACGCGTCCGGCGCAAGGATTGGAATCAATGCTTGGCGCCGGTTCGTTGAGGAAGGAACCCAATTCCACTTCATCTCCGCGCAGCCAAAAATATTTTGAAAAAGCCATCCCTCGCCGCAGTTTGAGATAGAGATAGTTGTTGTCGTTCGTCATCCAAAGTTCGGAAACTTCGAGCGCCCTGTTTTCGCTGAACATGCAGGTCGAGTATCCCGGATCGCTCGTTTGCCAGGCATCGCTCGTGAGATTGTAATAATAAGTCGTCCCGGCATAAGGATAGTCGGCGAGACTGCCTGAAATCACTTTCGGCGTATCCGTCCAATCGGAAAAATCACCGTCGATATCAATTGTCCTAGCGAAGACATGACCGGAAAAGAGCATAAATATCAAAAAAAGGACCGCGCCAAGAAAAAAACGATGTCTTTGGAACAGTCCGTCTGAAAGTTCATATTTACCTGTTTTTTTGATTTTTATTTTGGCCCCCATATCAGCAAGTATTATAGCATATTTTCAGAAATTTTTCCACTTTTGGGGGTTCATGTTTCGCCGTCAATTTTTCGGATCATATTCCGCATCGTTATCATTCCGGCGAGAAAGAACGCGGCAAAAAGGATTTTCGCTGTTGGCTCCGCGTATATTATGAAGTTGTTTTTTGGAATATAGAAAAGATTCAAAACTTCTCCCGCAAAAAAGAAAATAATCGCCAGAAGGAACAACTTGAAAGAAACATCCAGTTTTTTCTCCACTCTCCAGACCACGCCGAAGCCAAAAACAATCGCCAGAAGCGACGCGGCCAAAACAATTGTTTTCACGATGACTTCCGGATTTTGGCTCATCTCTCGTCATTTTAGACTTAAACCAAATTTTGGGCAAATCTTAAAATACTGATGGGTTAATCTATCATTCCTCTTCCCTCAAGATCCGATTCCGTCACTTGGAAGAGCGCCCCTTTTGACAAATGGTACTCAAAAAGAAGAAGGAAGAGAAATATTCCGGTTAGTCCCAGTGAAACTAAGGCTACCCAGCCTAGATTGCTGATAATTTGGCGATAAGTGATTTCGTATCCCGATCCCAAAACGAGAACCGGTTTTTCCTTGACTTCAAAATCATCCTCGGCGCTGACATCGAGGTCTTTCCCGAAATAATTCGCGGCCAATTTATATTTTCCCGGAGCAATTTTTTCATCAATCCCCAAATTTTCGCCTCCGCTTTGCGCGTTTAGTTTTCTGCTCTCCTCATAGACCGGCTTCCCTTGATGATCCAGGATCTCAAGTTTATTCGGGACGGTGGAAAGCTGCGGATAATCCTCTTGGAAACGCGAAAGGGAAAAACCAAGTCTCTCTCCGGCATAGACAGTCCTGTTTTGGTTCTCTATGGCAAGTTTTGTCAAGTGGTTAACAAAAAAAGGATGGATTTCGGCGGTTATGTCTTCCAGAACGGTGCCTCCCATGCACTTTGTCAGTGTCTTCTTGTTTGTTTTGCGTTTTGCAATCCTGAATTGAAAGGATGTTGAAGCAACCCGGCTCGCGTCATCAGGATCGGCAATCGTGAGATAAAATGTCTTCAGCCCCTTTGATAATTTATTCCGCGACTTCCATGACCAGTAGCCGTTCCGATTGGCGGAAAAAGTTGAAATAATGCTTCTTTTTCCGCTTTGAATTCCAACAGCCACCCTGGCTCTCGGGACGTTCGTCGTGCCCGAAAAAACCGGCTTTGTTTTGTTGATCTTGGGACAACATTGAAAATTGGTCAGGTCGATACCGTCAAAAATTACGTGATCGATAATCACGGGGGGAGGCGGCGGAGATGGTGGAGGGGGAATATAGCATTCTGTTTCAGAGAGAGCCAAAACATCGTCCGACTGTTCCGTTCCCAGCGGCCCGGTGGCGATGACATAATAGCTATAGGTCGTCGCGAGATTGACGTTGCTGTCGCGGTAACTTGAGGAGGAAAGACCGGCTATCAAAATTTCCCCGTCACGCCAGACATCAAAAGTGTCAACGCCCAAATCATCGCCCCAATCAAGATCCACGTAGGGATAGGCGTCGTCGCATCCGGGTGCGGCCGCAACGACCGGCTTCACGGGCATTCCTCGAACCAGCACCGAAACACTCACCACCCCGAGCACCCGGCCGTATTTTTCTTTGAGATCGCTCCGAAGCAGTTCTGGGCCGGCAACAATTCCCGCAATCAGATAGAAGATAACGAAAAAAGCCGCCAGCCGGAAAATCCATTTCGACCCAACGCCGAAAAAATACTTTTTTTTCTTCGCCCGCCCCCTTTCCGAAGGTCGAACCTTCGGAATTGATTTATTCGAAGAATATTTTCTTTTTTTCTTCATCTTTTCTTTGTTTTATGTCAATCAGATTTTCCTTTGAAAAATAACTGAAATCTTTTCGGGAATTGAAATTGTCCATAATTACGCTTTTAGTGCATAAATCTCTTTTCTTTTTCCCCAGATATTCCGGAAAGCTACACCATTGATATGAAGCAGCCCTGGCAATGCCATGAACCTCTGAATTACAGTTTATGTAAACGCAAAGACGCAAAAGAAGTCCGGTCGAACCAATATGAGTTGATTTGAATTTCCCCTGAAACAAAACACCGTTTCGATCATATTTTTTATTGAAATACATTGTGTAGCTAGTCCCCAATTTTTGCATAAATTTTTCGATTCCCTTTTTCGCAATTTGTTTCAATTGAAAATGATAATGGTTCGGATTGAGGCAATAAGAAACAAATTCCACCAGCCTTTTTTCTTTCCGAAGGTTCGACCTTCGGAAGGCGTCGAGGTTCGCATTCAACTTTGATTTGCAATAATCCCGCCAGCGATCCATAAGATCGATTCTGTCATACCTCAACAGATGCATGGAAACATAAAATCTCAAATAGTCGCTGTCATCCAAAAAAATTTTTCTCTTTTCCGTCCCCCGGTTATACACGTGATAGTATTCATTTTCCGCTAACTCTTTTTTGCGCATATTTTTCATTCCGAAGGTTCGACCTTCTGAATAAGATTGTGATTGAATAAACAGTCAGGACAATGAGTATACTTCCCGCTATGTCCGTCAGGTGATGCACACCAGCAAAAACTCGCGCGAAGCCAGTGAGAAGCGCGAGAAAAAGCAAAAATAATCCCAGCTTTGTGTCAAAGCGAAAAATCGTGAAAGCGATCGCCGCTCCGAGCAGTGCATGGTCGGACGGAAAACCGTTGTCAGCTTTATGCGGGATGAGAGGCGTGAAGTTCCCGACGACAAAAGGCCGCGGATCGAAATAAAAACGAGAAATAATTTTTGCGGCTATATATGACAACGGCAATACTACCACGGCAAAAAAAAGGATTTCCTTTTGTCTCTTTCGCGGCTGCTTCAAAAGATAAAAAACCGCGATGGCCGCCGAAACAAACAGGATATATTTAGCGCCAAAAATGATTAGTACGTTCATAAAAATAATAATAGTACGGAAACCGCGACCGCCAAGATCATAAAAATCACCGCCAGCCAGCCGAAGATTTTCACCCATCTGGGATGCGTTTCGGCGCCCATGATGCGCTTGTCGTTTCCCGCAACCATGATCGCGACCAGAAGAGGCAGGGCGATAATTCCGTTTAAATAAGCGGAATAATAAAGAGCCTTTATCGGGTTTATGCCCACGAAATTGAGTCCTAATCCAACCAGAATGGAAATCGCGATGATGAGATAAAACCCTTTGGCGCGCGAAAATTTGAGTTCCAGTCCTTCCCGCCACTTCATCACTTCCGAGAGAGCGTAGGCACCGGATCCAGCGAGAATTGGAACAGCCAGAAGTCCCGTTCCGATGATTCCGATCGCGAACAAAAGGTAAGCCGCGTTTCCCGCAAGAGGCCGAAGAGCCAGAGCCGCCTGTTCGGCCGAGCTGATATCCGTAATTCCGTTTTTGAAGAGCACCTGGGCCGTGGTGAGAACAATGAAAAAGAAAACCACATTCGCGAGAATCATCCCCGCTCCCACATCGGTGCGCATCGCCCGGACGCGATGATGAAGAAAAGATTTGTTCGATTTTGTTTTTATCAATTTATTTTCTTCCACTTCTTCCGAAGTCTGCCAGAAAAAAAGATAGGGCGTGACAGTCGTTCCGAAAATCGCGATGAGGGCGAAAATATAATTTTCTTTCCAGATGATGCTCGGGACAAAAGCGTTTCTCGCCACTTCCAGCCAGTCGGGATGGGCCATGAAGCCGGCGATAATATAGGCGAAAACGGAAAGCGTGAGCCATTTCAAAACCCGCGCGTAAACGTGATACTGAAAAACGATCTCGACGAAAATTATGGCCAGCGCGAAAAAAATAGCCGCGAGATAAAAATTCACTCCCGTGAGCATCCGGAGCGACGCCGCCATCGCCCCGAGATCGGCTCCGATGTTGACCACATTGGCGACAATCAACAGGAAAACAATCCCGGCCACGATTTTTTTCCGGTAATGCTTCTCCAAAACCCCGGCGAGACCATGATTGGTGACGATGCCGATCCGCGCGCAGGCTTCCTGCACGGCGAGCATAATCGGCAAAAGCCAGGCCGCCGTCCACAAAATAGCAAAGCCGAACATTGCCCCGACCGAGGAATAGGTACCGATCCCCGAAGGATCATCGTCCGACGCGCCGGTGATGAGACCGGGCCCGAGAGCCCGAAGAAAATATCTCGCTTTTGTCCAGCGATCCGCGAAAAGGTTTTTTATTTTCAAAACCTCGTCTTCGGTGATTCTGGCCGTTCCATCAACAAACTTTACCGCTTCCACCTCTCCCCAAACAATCAGTTTTTTGGCAAGTATAAGCGGAATTCCCGCCTCGCGCCGAAATTCGGAAATGGTGAATAGTTTCTCCTTTTTAGGAATTTTATTTTCCATTTTTCTCAAATAACCGAGAGCTTAGCTCTCGGTTATCTTATTCCAGATAATATTTCTCCCATTCTTTTTTGTCTTTCGCATAAGATGAGTTTTCTTTTAGAAATTCAGCGTATTCCGCAGAACTATTATTAAACTTGTCCATTATTACATTCTTATTGCAAAAACAAGTTTTTCTTTTTCCGAGATACTCCAAAAGGCTGGAATATTTCCACAACTTGTTTTTATACCCATGGATAATATGATTTTCATTTATATAAGCGGACAGGTATAATAATTTTGCGTTTGATTCAATACGCACAGCTTTGAAGCTTCCCTGAAACAATGAGCCGGAACGTTCGCTTCTTGTGTTGAAATAATTTGTGTAGCTCGTCCCGAGTTTATGCATAAATCTCTCAATACCCCTGTCTGCCAATTGTTTCAGTATAAAATGATAATGATTCGGATTGATACAATATGCAATAAAATCAACAATTCGCTTTCTTTTTTTATTGTAAGCGGGAAAGTCCGAGAGCTTAGCTCTCGGGTGATTTCTCTCAAAGTCTTTCCATGCTGTCATTAGCCCGTCGTTTTTATCATTGAGAAGCTCTATTGAAATCAAGAATCTTTCATAATCTTTGGTATCTCCGAAGATTTTTCTTTTATCGACGCCGCGATTATAGATGTGATAGTATTCCCAGTTTGTAAATTTTGTTTTCCTCATTTGTGTTCCAATTGAGAGCTTTCAACCTAGAGCTTAGCTCTCGGTTATTATTCAACCGTAACCGATTTGGCTAAGTTTCTTGGCTTATCTACGTCGAGGCTTTTATTCACTGCGAAGTAATAGGCGAAGAGTTGCAAAGGCACGACCGAAAGGAGCGGGGTGAGCATCTCGAGGGTTTTGGGAACAAAAACCGCGTCATCGACCATTTTTTGAATTTCCCTGTCTCCTTTTGTGGCAAGGGCGATGACTTTTCCGCTGCGGGCTTTCACTTCCTGGATTCCCGACATGGTTTTTTCATAAACGCTGTCCTTGGTCGCGATCGCCACGACTGGGAAATTCTTGTCGATGAGGGCAATCGGTCCGTGTTTCATCTCGCCGAAAGGATATCCTTCCGCGTGGGCATAAGATATTTCCTTGAGCTTGAGCGCGCCCTCCATCGCGATCGGAAAATTGTATTTTCTTCCCAAAAAAAATAAATTGGAAAAAGAAGAGTATTTTTTGGCGATTTTTTTTATCTCTCCGGACTGCTTGAGAATCGTTTTTATGAGCTCCGGAATTTTTTCAAGCTCTTCGGCGATTCTTTTTCCCATGACATACGACATGTCCCGCTGGCGTCCCAAAAACAAAGTGAATAGCGCGAGAATCGAAAGCTGGGAAGTGAAAGCTTTGGTCGAAGCGACGCCGATTTCGGGGCCGGCGTGGTTATAAACTCCGGCGTCCGTTTCGCGGGCGATAGTTGAGCCGACCACATTCACGATTCCCAGCGTCAAAGCCCCCTTGTTTTTGGCTTCCCGAATCGCCGCCAGAGTGTCCGCCGTCTCGCCCGATTGGGAAATGGCCAGCACCGCCGTTTCCTCGTCAAGAATTGGCTTTCGATAGCGAAATTCGGATGCGTACTCCACGTCCGTCCGGATGCCCGCGTATTCTTCGAACATATATTTTCCGACCAGCCCCGCGTAATACGAAGTTCCGCAGGAAACGATTACGATTCTTTTGAGATGCCGCGTTCTCTCGGCCACGTCACGCAACCCGCCGAGTTTCGCGATTCCCTCCCCGACCACCAGCCGCCCGCGGATGGAATTTTCGACCGCTTCGGGCTGTTCCATAATTTCTTTCATCATAAAATGGTCGTATCCCTTTTTCTCCGCTTCCTCGAGCGTCCAGTCAATTTTCGAAATTTCCTTTGCGACTTTTTTGCGCTTGAAATTGATCACTTCGTATTTTTCTTTTGTGATTTCGGCCATCTCGCCGTCTTCAAGATATATGACCCGGTCGGTGTGCCGGACAATCGGGGCGATATCCGAAGCGATGATAAAACCGTCCTCCAGAATTCCCAGAACCAGAGGACTTCCGTTGCGGGCAACAATAATTCTCTCGGGATCATCGGCCTTTATGGTCGCTATCCCGTAGGTCCCCTGCACGTGCGCCAAAGTTCGCCAGACCGCTTCTTCCCAGGGAACTTGTTTCGCGTATTCTTCAATGAGGTGCGCCAGAACTTCCGTGTCGGTTTCGGAAGAAAATTTGTGCCCGAGCTTTTCGAGGTCGGCTTTGAGCTCCTTGTAGTTTTCAATGATGCCGTTGTGGACAAGAAAAATATTTTTTTCGCAGTCGCAGTGCGGATGAGCGTTTCTTTCCGAAGGCTTTCCGTGAGTCGCCCAGCGCGTGTGGGCGATGCCGACGGATCCCTTGATATTTTTGCCGTTTACTTTGTTTTCAAGCTCCACTACTTTTCCCACCGCTTTTTCGGTCATGATCCCGTTTCCGTTCAGAACCGAAAATCCCGCGGAGTCGTAACCGCGGTACTCCAGCCGCTTGAGACCATCGATTAGGATCGGAAGAGCCTCTTTGTTTCCAATATATCCGACAATGCCGCACATTTCGTTTGAATTATGAATTAGGAATTATGAATTAGGGGAAAAATACATAATTCATAATTCATACTACATAATTCATCACGATAATTTCTTCCTAACAGCCCCCGCAATTTTCTCGGCGTATTCCTTGATTTCCCCCTCGTCCCTCCCCTCGACCATCACCCGGCACAAGTTTTCCGTTCCGGAATACCTGACAACAATCCGTCCCTCGCTCTCGAGCTTCTTTTCCGCTTCCCTTATTATATCCTGAATCTCGGGAATCGTGCCAAGCTCCGGCTTACTTCTCACCTCCACATTGACCAATAGTTTCGGAAACAGGGCGATTTCTCCCGCCAGCTCCGAGAGAGGTTTTTTGAAATAGTCCATCGCCGCCAGAAGCATTATTCCTCCCACTATCCCGTCTCCAGCGGGATGGAAATCTGAATAGATAATATGTCCAGCCTCCTCGCCTCCGAGAACCGACCCGGATTTCTGCATTTCAAAAAGTACTTGCCTGTCCCCGACTCCGGTCGCGATATGCTTGATGCCAAGATCCTCGAGCGCTTTCACGAATCCGAGATTGCTCATGACTGTCGTGATGACCAGATCGTTTTTGAGCTGCTCTTTGGCTTTGAGCATCTTGGCGATTATATAAATCATGTGATCGCCGGTCAGCTCCCGCCCTTTCTCGTCAACCGCGATCACCCGGTCGCCATCGCCGTCAAAGGCGAGCCCCAAATCAGCGCTTCTCTCTTTCACTTCTTTTTTCAAATTTTGGGTATATTGCGATCCGCAATTGTCATTGATATTTTTTCCGTTCGGACTGGCGAAAAGTGAATCCGTGTTTTTCGCAACTTTTTTGAAAACAGCCGGAGCCACCTCGAAAGTCGCCCCGTTCGCGCAGTCTAATATTAGCCTAAAATTCAACTTTGATGAATTTTTCAAGGTTTGGCCTTGAGGAATTCCGGAAAGGTTCAACCTTGAGGAATTGGAGGATTTATCCGACAAGGGAAAGGTTGAACCTTGATTAGAAGGTCGAGCCTTGGATAGTTCAACTGGCAATTTCCCCAAAATAAAATTGATGTATTTCTCTTTCGCGTCCGGCAAAAAAATTTTCTTTCCGGGATTATCGCTTTCTTTTTCTGAAGGCGCGCTTTCCAAAATATACTTTTCAATCTCTTTTTCTTCTTCGTCGCTGAATTTCGTCCCGTCATTTTTGAAAGGCTTGAGGCCGTTGTCCCGGTAGGGGTTGTGAGAGGCAGAAATGACAATTCCCGCCCCCGCTTTCTCTTCACGCGCAAGATATGAAACTGCCGGAGTCGGAATGACGCCAGCCAGAAGCGCCTCGCCACTCGCTGAAACGATTCCCGCGACGACCGCTTCTTGAAGCTCTGGGCCTGATTCTCTTGTGTCCCTCCCGATGATGATTCTCAAAGGAAGATTTCTTTTTTTGCAAAAAAACACGATTGCTTTCCCAAACGCTGCCGCGATTTCCGCATTCATTTTTTCTCCGCCTACCAGATCTCTGATGCCGTCGGTGCCAAATAGTTTCATAATACCTGTGCGAATCTACAAATAAATGCTTATTATTGATAAGCGTAATCCCCGTCCGAATTTCCCCCAATCGAGTTGCTTTTTCGTTTCACGCATTTTTTGATGAAATCCTGGAATTTCATTTTCAGTTTTCCGTGATCGTACCGGGCATAGCGAATGCCATATCCGCTATTATTCACGATATCGTTTTTCGTTAGCTTCACTTTCCCTTGCCGGGAATTATACACCTGGATGGTAACACCCTGCGTATCGTTTCTCGAAATGTTGTTTCCCCGGATGGAGACGTTTGCTCCGCCCATTATCATCTCGATTCCCGATTCCTCGTTGTTTTTTATTTCATTATCTTTGATTGTTCCGCGCGCGCTGGTGTGGAGATCGATTCCCTCTCCTCCGTTTCCTGAAATTTCGCTTCCCGTGATTTCAAATTTCCTTTTGAAAATATACATTCCCCTTTCGCCGCTGTCTTTCACTGAACTGTCTTTCAGCGTGAACTTATAATTTTTCGAATAGCCTGATCGGTCAACTTCGATTCCATCTCCTCCCGATTCTCTTATCGAGCAATTCTCAACCGTCACCTTTGATTTCTTGTCAACCTTGAGGTTCACTGAAGCTTTTTCTACTGTCAGGTTTTGCACTCGACTTTCGGTCGAATGGAAATAAATCCCTTTGTCTTTTCCTTCGCCGTTGATAATTGTTTCGTGCCGGTCCTCGCCGATAAGATTCGTGTCGTTTGTGAGCTCAACTTGTTCGTTGTATGTTCCTTTTTTTGTATAAATATTTTTGCCCTCGAGGCTCTCACTTTCGATGTGCCGGATTGCCGCTCCAATCGTCTTGAAGGGACAGCTTTCTGTTCCATCTTCATTCGTTTGCGTGCTCGCCGAGTCGACATAGAAATCATAAAGATCCCCGCTCGCCGAAGCCGCGAAAAGCAGGAGAAAAATCGCCAGCGCCATTCCCGGAAAAATTTGGTGTTTTTTTTGCTTCAAAATAATCCTTGCTTTTTGCATCTGTAAAAATGCGTCATAATTCCACGGCCGTGGGATTATGATTGCTTTTCTGTTTCATAATTTCCCAATCTTTATCCTAATCTCGTTGATTAGGAAATGAATTTCTTTATTTCCCTTTGCGCCTTCTCCAGATCTTCGGGGTTGCCAACCGCCATCCAGTGAGTAGCCTTGAGAACTTTTACCGGATAATCTTTGGCCATTTGAGCCAGAGTTTGCGGAAGCCCGAATTCCGTGTCGGTGATTTGAACAAGCGGGTAATCAAAAAATCTTTTATCGAGGACTATGGCGCCGGTGTTGATCAGTCGAAAATCGGGGATCTTCGGTTTTTCTATGATATCCACAAGTTCCCCTTTCTCATTCGTTTTTATCACTCCATATTTTGAGGGGTCGTCAACTTCCCAGCCCAGAACTCCCAGGTCTTCCCGGATGAGTTTTTCAATATCCGTTTTGAAATAGAGATCATCGCCGTTGAGAACCAGGAATTTGCCTTTGAGGAATTTTTTGGCACTGTGAACAGCGCCTCCTGTTCCGTCAAGGGCCTCGTGAAAAGCGTAAATTATCTTTCTTCCTTTATAACTATCCCCGAAATATTTTTTTATCTGTTCGCCCAGATAATTGACGACAACGATAATCTCTTCAATATCATCCGGCAACGAATCCAAAATATACTCGAGCGTCGGCCGGCCGTTGATCTTGAGCATCGGTTTCGGAATATCATGGGTGAGCGGCCGCATTCGGGTTCCCTTTCCGGCCGCGAGAATGACTGCTTGCATAAACTATTATGCTAATAATGCGAATAAACGCCAATCCGCGAATTGCGAATTCAAAAGGTTTGACCTTGAGGAATTTCCCCGATTTTATCGGGGAAAGGGAAAGGTCGAACCTTTAAAAAAATCAAATTACAAAATTAACCAACCTGTCTTTCACGAAGACGGTCTTTTTAATCGTATTATCCTTGATATATTTTATAACTTTCTCTCGCGAGAGCGCCAGCTTCTTGGCTTCATCTTCCTTGACACCCGCCGGAACTTTCATCTGGTCGCGAACTTTGCCGTTTATCTGAATTATAAGGGTAATTTCCTCGTCCCGCGCGAGTCTCGGATCATATTCCGGCCAAATTTCCTCGAAAATGGATTCTCCATGACCAAGTTTCTCCCAAAGTTCTTCGGCGAGGTGTGGAGCGAAGGGAGATAAAATGGTAGCTAGTATTTGGTAGCTAGTATTTGGTATTTCAGATTCCTTTTCCATCTTGTTTACCAAAATCATCAAAGCGCTAATGGCAGTATTAAACCGAAAACTTTGTATATCATCTGCTACCTTCTTAATTGTTTGGTGAATCAATATCTCTAATTTCTTATTTTTGGTTTGTATTTTTGATTTTTGATTTTTGATTTTTGATTTAAGCTTCCAGACTTTGTCTAGGAAGCGTTTCATCCCAATCACTCCCTTCGTGCTCCAGGCAATGTTTTGCGTGAATGGACCCATGAACATTTCATAAAGGCGGATCGAATCCGCGCCGAATTTTTCAATCACGTCGTTGGGATTAATCACATTTTTCCAGCGCTTCGACATTTTGCGCCCGTCCTCGCCGTTGATGAGCCCGACGTGCACCAATCGCTGAAACGGTTCTTTGGTCGAGACGACTCCGATGTCATACAAAAATTTATGCCAGAATCGGGCGTAGAGCAAGTGTCTTGTTGCATGTTCTGCACCTCCAACGTATAAATTTACCGGTAACCATTTCTTAAATTCTTCTTTATATTTGGAAATTGGAAATTGGAAATTGGAAATTCCTCGCATCACATATGCGAGGTAATACCAACTGGATCCCGCCCATTGAGGCATTGTGTTCGTTTCGCGACGCGCCGGCCCGCCGCATTTGGGACAAGTCGTATTCACCCATTCGGAGATATTCGCAAGCGGCGATTCACCCGTTCCTGTCGGTTTATAACTTTCAACTTTGGGCAATTTGACCGGTAATTCATTTTCTTGAACGGCAATCCACCCGGGGTTTAATAATTCACCTTTACTAAAATTTTTCAAGGTTTGGCCTTGAGGAATTCCGAGAGCTTCGCTCGAGGAAGGGAAAGGCCGAACCTTGGAAAAATTTTCCGCTCTTTTTTTGCACTCTGGGCAAAAAATGAGCGGTATCGGCTCTCCCCAATATCTTTGCCTTGAAAAAACCCAGTCCCGCATTTTGTAGTTCATTTTTTTCTGTCCGATTCCTTTTTCTTCAAGCCACTTCGCCATTTCCTCACGGGCTTTTTTAGAACTTATGCCGGAATATTTTCCGGAATTAATTAGTTTACCATCTTCCGTAAAGGCTTCTTCCTGGATGAATGATTTTCCGTTCAAACTTTTTATTACTTCTCTTATAAATAATTTGTATTTCTTCGCGAATTTCCAGTCCCGTTCGTCGTGCGCGGGAACCGCCATCACCGCGCCGGTGCCGTAGTGGCCGAGGATATAATCAGCGACATACAACGGCACCTTTTCGTCATTGAATGGATTGATAACTTTTATGCCTTTGAGTTCGATTCCCGTTTTTTCTTTTTGAAGATCAGTCCGCTCGAGGAAAGTTTTGTTTTGCGCTTGAATAATATACTTTTCAACTTCTGTATAATTTTCAATCCTATCTTTCAGCTTTTCAATTAGTTTGTGTTCCGGACCCAAGACACAGTAAGTACAGCCGAAAATAGTATCCAAACGAGTCGTAAAAACTTCCAGCCGCTCTTTCCGAAGGTTCGACCTTCGGAATTCCGAAGGTTCGACCTTCGGAACAATTTGGAATTTTATTAGTGCCCCTTCGGAACGCCCGATCCAGTTTTTCTGCTGGTCGACGATAGAGTTTTCCCAATCGAGCCCTTCCTTGTCAAGATCTTCGAGCAGGCGGTCGGCGTAATCGGTCATCTTGAGCACCCACTGGCGCATTTTTTTCTGCACCACTTGCGATCCGCAGCGCTCGCAAAGACCGTTTTCCAAATCTTCGAGCGCCAGTCCCGTTTTGCAGCTTGGACACCAGTTGATCGGTTCATCGGATTCGTAAGCAAGACCCTTCTCGAACATCTTGAGAAAAATCCACTGCGTCCATTTGTAATATTCCGGATCGGTTGTGTTGATCTCGCGGTCCCAGTCATACGTGAATCCGAATTTTTCAAGCTGCGCTTTGAAAGTCTGGATGTTTTCCCGCACCGCGGATTCAGGATGGATTTTGTGTTCGATGGCGTAGTTTTCCGCCGGCAAGCCAAAAGCGTCCCACCCCATGGGATGAAGCACCGAATGGCCTTCGAGCATTTTGAAGCGCGCGAAAACATCCGTCGCGATATATCCTTTCGGATGCCCGACGTGCAGTCCCGTCCCTGAAGGATAGGGAAACATATCAAGAGCGTATAATTTTTTCTCCCGCGAATAATCTTTATACAAGCCGCTTTCCTGCCACTTCTTTTGCCATTTTTTCTCTATTTTTTTCGGATCGTATTTTTCCATAAATGAAACGTCTTACCTTCTAACTTTAGCTTGTTATTAGGATTTTTTCAAGTGGTCGATTTGAGATTTCTTTGCTTTGGAATAGCCGGAGCCGGCTGGATGGCATCGGGGGATTATGTTATGCTTAAGGCAAGAAACAAAATATGCCACCGACAAAACCAAAACTGCAGGAAGAATCCCTGAAAATAATTTTGTCCTTTTTTGGGGAAAAAACAGCGAGACTCTATGAAAAAAAATTCATTGGCAAAACCGACGCCATGATTTTGATAATGGTGCGGGAACTTTTAGGAGAGTACTTGGGCCCTGATCAAACCGAAGCTCAAATGAGTTATTTATACAAACTAATAGAAAAACATGAAAACAAATAAATCACCGGCCGTGATCCTTTTCGCCGTCTTTATTTTTCTGACGATTACCTATATCATCGAGGAGCCGTTTTCATTTTTGGCGGAAACGTTGTACCTATTCCCGGTTTTTCTCGCGGTCTTGGCTGGATTTTTTGCTTCCGAAGTTTACGGCCCGAAAAGCCACAACGGAAAAGCTCTTGCTCTCATAGCTTTTGGCCTGGCTTTTTGGGCAGCCGGCGAGCTAATTTGGTATATTTTCAAAAATTTTCTGAACATAGATCCTTTTCCGTCGGTTGCCGATGCTTTTTTTCTGCTGGCCTACCCGCTGTTTTTCGCGGGCATTTTGATCGGAACGCGTCTTGCCGAGATCAAATGGAATCGGATGAACAAATCCGCGATTGCGGCCGGCATCACAGCCATCGTTATTCTCGCCGCGGCGGTTTCATACTGGGGAATATACAAAGTATACGATCCCGAAACCAGCCCTCTTGAAAATATAATTGCCATGAGTTATGGCGTCGGCGATTTGATTCTCATCGGCGCTTTGATTTTTTCACTGGGCGCGGCCCGCGCTTTCAGAGGCGGACGATTCGGCACGCTTTGGACAATTCTCACCGGCGGATTTTTCTTTTTCCTCGTGGCGGACATCTTTTTTGCCATCTATCAGCCAATTTACATCGAGGGCCTAAAGCCTTGCGTCTATATTGATCTTGTTTGGATAGCCGGCTATCTCCTGATCACATACGGCCTGCTTGATAATGCTTTTTCTATAAGATCCATTCAGAAAAAGATTAAATAGACTTCTCTATCTTCCAGTTCAGCGTAACAGACTGGAGAATCCCCTCCTTCTCGAGTCTCCTGACGAGGTCCTCATTTTCCGGTGTCATATACAGCTCTGCCAAAGCGACCCCTCCTCTTTTTTGAAGTAGCTTTCAACAAAAAAAGCGCCGCTACGCCTTTTTTGTCTCAATTTTTGCAAATTTGATTCGATTAGTCAACCATGACAAATTCCACATTCTCTCCCCCATCCACCAATTTCGCGTAGGCGAGGATTATTTCTTTTCCCGGATAATATTTCAAAATTTTTTCCTTAGCGCGCTGGAGCTCCCCTTCGTGAAATTTTTGTTCAGCCTCGATATCGCCCTTGAACTCATTACTGCCACCATAGGCTCCGCAATCGGCATGATTCACGATCACAATTTTTTGCGCGTGATGGAGATCACAAGGAACGCCGATGCATTTCATCGGAACGTCAACTTCACTCAAGCAATCGTTTATGGCTTTGGCCGCGCCGGGCATTTTGGGAAAATCGTAAGTCTTTATCCCAAGTTCTTCCTCGACGAACTTTATCGTCTCTTTCCAAAAACGGAAGTCGATGCAGCATAATACAACCGCGTCACAGACATGAACACCTTTGTAATCAAACGGGATTTTCATGGTGAAGCTCCACGCGCAAGCGCATGGCATCTTGCCTGATCGCGTTGCGTGGATTCCTTCCCCGCTTGCGCGGGGAGCGGAACCCCGCACCGAAGGACGGAAACCATTCATCCACAGGCAAGCCCGTGGCCTTCTGGTGCGTGGGTAAATAACTGTTGAGTTTAAAGTTAAAAATGAAAAGTGAAAAGTTACAGTTAAAAGTTTAGAGTTTCTTAATTTCGACAACTTTTAATTTTAAACTTTGATTTTTAATTTTACATTTTTAACTTTTAACTGTTTATTTTCATTCCCCTCTTCGTCAAATGCTTTCTCGCCACTTTGATCCGCGCCAGATTTTTTTCGAGAATCGCCGCGGCAGTCGCGTATTCAGTTTCATCAAGACGTATTTTTTCGTCTTTCAGTTTTTGGGCCCGGGCTTTGGCTTCTTCCGCGCGGGCAATGTCAATTTCTTCCGCCCGTTCAGCCGTGTCCGCGAGAATCGTGATTTCGTTTTTTCGAACTTCGATCATCCCGCCCGAAACCGCCATCGCCGTTTCCTCGCTCCCCTTTTTCGCGACAAGTTCTCCCGGCGCGAGAACTGAAATGAGCGGAATATGATCAGGAAGCACGGTAATCTCGCCCTCCTGGGTGGGAATCGTGAGCTGATCAATTTCAGATTCGAAGACAGTTTTTTCGGGAGTGACTATTTTGAATTTGATTTTCACGTTGGTTTTTCACAACATTCAATGTTAGGGCTCCCCTAACATTGAATGTTATACTTCATCAATGCTTCCTTTCATATAAAAACTCTGTTCATTCTTGTCGTCATGACGCCCCTCAAGAATTTCCTTGAAGCTGCGGATGGTGTCGGAGAGTTTCACGTATTTCCCTTCCGTTCCGGTGAATTGTTCGGCGACGAAAAAGGGCTGGGAAAGGAATTTCTGGATTTTTCTCGCGCGGGTGACGGCCAATTTGTCTTCGTCGGAAAGCTCCTCAACACCCAAAATGGCGATGATATCCTGAAGGTCTTTGTATCTTTGGAGAATTTTTTGCACGTCTCTCGCGACGTAATAGTGCTCTTCGCCCACAATTTTTGGATCAAGAATCGTGGAAGCGGAGTCGAGGGAATCAACAGCCGGGTATATTCCCAGTTCAGTCAGAGACCGCGAAAGAACGACGGTTGAATCCAAATGTCCAAAAGTCGTGGCCGGCGCCGGGTCGGTGAGATCGTCCGCCGGGACGTAAACGGCCTGCACTGAAGTGACGGAACCGTTTTTTGTGGAAGTGATCCTTTCCTGAAGCCGTCCCATATCCTCGGCGAGTGTCGGCTGATATCCAACGGCTGACGGAATGCGGCCGAGAAGCGCCGACACTTCCGAACCGGCCTGCGTGAAGCGGAAAATATTGTCGATGAAAAGCAAAACGTCCCTGTTTTCCTCGTCGCGGAAATACTCCGCCATCGAAAGAGCGGAAAGTCCGACCCGCTGACGCGCTCCTGGCGGCTCGTTCATTTGTCCGAAAACAAGCGTGGTTTTCGAAAGCACTCCCGACTCTTTCATTTCATGATAAAGGTCGTTTCCCTCGCGGGTTCTTTCTCCCACTCCCGCGAATACCGAATAACCGCCGTGCTCGGAGGCGATGTTTCGAATAAGTTCCTGAATAATAACCGTTTTCCCCACCCCCGCGCCGCCGAAGAGCCCGATTTTCCCGCCTTTCAAAAACGGGCAGATGAGATCAATCACCTTGATTCCGGTTTCAAGAATTTCCGCTTCCGTGGATTGGTCCGTGAATGCCGGCGTTGGCCGGTGGATTGGATATTTCTTTTTCGTTTTAGCTTCGGCTAGGCCGTCAATCGGTTCTCCCAGAAGATTGAACATTCTTCCGAGAGTCTCGGGGCCGACCGGAACGGAAATTGGCGCGCCGGTGTCAACGACTTCCATTTGGCGGCGAAGTCCGTCAGTCGAACCCATCGCGACCGCCCGGACCTTGTTTCCGCCAAGATGCTGATGAGCTTCCAGAACAAGCTTTTTATTCTGTCGAGGTGAAATCTCGACAAGGACTTCCAGCGCCGAATAAATTTCTGGAAGATCCTTCTCGAATTCGACGTCCACGACGGGACCGATTACTTGAGATATTTTGCCGATATTCGTCTTCTTTTCCATAATGTTATATATAAATGATATAAAAGTTATAAAGCTTATAAATTTCCTAACCTTCCAGTGCTGCTCTTCCCGCAGAAATCTCCGCGATTTCCTGGGTGATGCCGGCCTGGCGAAGCTGATTGAAAATGAGCGTGAGGTTCCCCACCATTTCTTCCGCCGCGTCCGTCGCGTTTCGCATCGCCACCATCCGCGCTGATTCTTTCGAGGCGTTCGATTCCAGAATTGCGTGAAACATCTGCATTTCAACAAGCCGAGGCAAAATATTTTCAAGAATCGTTTTCGCGTCCGGCTCGACTTTGTATTCCATCGGCGGCGCTTCGAGCCCCAGTTCTTCAGCCAGCATATCCATATCGGCCAGCTGTTTCTCGAGATCGACTTTCGAAATCGGAAGGAGTTGGCGAAATTTTGGGATTTGCTGGACGGCGGAGATGTAGTCCGTATAAACGATCACGGTTTTGTCGTATTTTTCAGCCGTGTACTCGTCGATCACGAGCCTCGCGAGCGGCCGCACGTCTTCTGCCCGCGGCAGGTACGTGAGGTCGTCAAATGTCGCGATTATATTTTTTCCGAGTTTCCGCACGGCGGCGGACCCTTTTTTCCCAATTGTGATGAAATCAATTTCAATTTGCGCGTCCGGAACGCTCGATTCGATGCGGCGACCGCCGACGCGATTCACTTTGAGAAGCGTCGGTTTTTTCACCTGCTCGATGACTTTTCGGAGAAGCCGGGAGTTGAATCCTCCGCAAAGCCCTCGATTCGAACTCACGAGAACTATGCAGATTTTTTTCACTTCGCGCGCCGCCAGAAGCGGAGTTTCATAATTTTCAAACGCCCGCGCCATATTCGTGAGCATGCTCCAGGCGCTGTGCGCGTACGGTCTTATTGACAAAACAGCCGCCACGGCCCGGCGCATTTTCGAAGCCGCCACCATTTCCATGGCGCGGGTGATTTTCTTGGTATTGTTGACCGACTTTATGCGGCGTTTTAGTTCTCGGGTTCCTTGCATAAGAAATTTAAGTTACCTAAGAAACTTATGCGACATAGGTCTCTTTATATTCTTCAATCGCCTTTTTGAGCGCGGATTCCACCTCCTCTGTCAGTTCTTTTTTCTCTTTTATAAGCGCCAAAACATCGCTTTTCATATCCTTCATATATTTCAAAAATTCCGCTTCCCACTCCGGCACTTTTTCGACCGGGACATCGTCGAGATATCCGTTGGTAAGCGCGTATACTATCGCCACTTGATTCTCAATCGGCATGGGAACGTATTGGTTCTGTTTCAAAACCTCGACCGTTCTCCGGCCGCGTTCGATTTGCGAGCGGGTCGCTTCGTCGAGGTCCGAGCCAAACTGGGCGAAGGCTTCGAGTTCGCGGAACTGCGCGAGATCGAGCCGCAATTTTCCGGCCACCTTTTTCATCGCTTTGATCTGCGCGGCCGAACCCACGCGGGAAACCGAAAGTCCGACATTGAGAGCGGGCCTGATGCCCTTGTAAAAGAGATCCGACTCAAGATATATTTGTCCGTCAGTGATTGAAATGACGTTTGTCGGAATGTAGGCCGAAACGTCGCCGGCTTGGGTTTCAATGATCGGAAGAGCGGTGAGCGATCCGCCGCCGAAATCTTTCGAAAGTTTCGCCGATCTCTCGAGAAGCCGCGAATGGAGATAAAAAATGTCTCCGGGATAAGCTTCCCGCCCCGGCGGACGCTTGAGAAGGAGCGACACTTGGCGATAAGCCCAAGCGTGTTTTGAAAGATCGTCGTAGATCACGAGCACATCGCACCCCTGATCCATGAAGTATTCCCCGATCGCGCAGCCGGAATACGGCGCGATGAAGGAAAGCGCGGCCGGGTCCGATGCTCCCGCCGTGACGATAGTCGTGTATTCCATCGCTCCGTGTTTTTCGAGTTCCGCGACGATTCTCGCGACTTTCGATTCTTTCTGTCCGATGGCAACATAAATGCAGATAACGCCTGCCCCGTGATTGCCGTTAGGCGATTTTACGGGGTCCTGCCCGTTTTGGTTGATGATCGTGTCAATCGCGAGAGCCGTCTTTCCCGTTTGGCGGTCGCCGATGATGAGCTCCCTCTGCCCCCGCCCGATCGGGATCAGCGAATCAATGGCTTTTATTCCGGTCTGAAGCGGCGTGTTCACCGATTCGCGCTCGATGACACCCGGCGCGATTTTTTCGATGGGATAGAACTTGCCAGTCCGTATCTCGCCCTTGCCATCAATAGCCTGCCCCAGTGGATTAATCACGCGCCCGATCATTTCTTCGCCCGCCGGAACGGAAAGAATTTTCCCGGTCGATTTCACCGTGTCGCCTTCTTTTATTTTTTCATACTCCCCCAGAATCATCGCCCCGACCTGGTCTTCTTCGAGGTTCAGCGCCACTCCCAGAGTTGAACTCTGGGAGGATTGGAACTCCAGCATTTCCGAAGCCATCGCGCCGGAGAGTCCGGAGACGCGGGCGATTCCGTCCCCGACTTCGATAACACGGCCGACTTTTTCGGTCCGGGTTTCGGCTTTCCAGCCGGCGATTTGTTTTTTGAGAGTCTCGATTATGAAATCTTTATTCATAATTTTAAGTTTCTTAGGTTTCTTAAGATTCTTAAGTCAAAACTTTCCTCAACTCTCCCAGCTTTCCCCTCACGCTCCCATCAATAATCTCATCCCCTACTTTTATCACAACTCCGCCCTTCGCGCTTTCATCAACAATATTTTTCACAATCACTTCCTTCGCCTGATATTTTTCTTTGACATAATGTTTTATCTTTTTTGAAGTCGTTTCGTCCATTTTTTTTCGGCTTGTCACTTCCGTCTCGACAATACCTTTTCGCTGGTTATAAATTTTGCCGAATTGTTCGATTATCTTGTCCGCGAGCGCGAGTTTCCTTTCCTTATATATATAGCGCGCGAAATCAGCGACGGATTTTTCGATCTCCGGTTTGGATTTGCCATCCGTGAGGTCAAAGAGGGTTTGGGCGTATTGTTTCGTCGTGATTTTCATAAGCCACTTAAGTATCTTAAGCTTCTTAAGATTTCAGGCTTTTCTCAATCAATTCTTTGTCCTTTTCCTCATCCATCTTCCCCCCGATCACTTTCTCCGTTGCCGCCACGACGAGACTGCCGATTTCCGATTTGATTTCGGATATGGTTTTCGTTTTTTCCCGCTCGATTTCGGCTTTTGCGTCGGTGATGATTTTTTCCGCTTGAACTTTCGCAACACCCGCAATTTTCGACTTCGATTTTTCGGCTTGCATATGAGCTTTTTCGACTATTTCTTTTGCTTCCGTTCGGGCTTTTCGCAGAATTTCTTTCTGTCTCTCTTCGCTTTCTGCGAGCTTCTTTCCGGCAGCCTCCGCGTCTTTCAAGCCCTGTTCAATCTTTTTCTGCCTTTTTTCCAGCATCGCGAGAATCGGCCCGTAGGCGAATTTATATAGAATGAAAAGAAGAACCAAAAAATTGACGATTTGGGCGATGAGAAGCTTGTAGTCGATGCCTAGTTTTGTGATGAGTTCGGACATAGTATTAAATCGCAAAATCTAAGGTTCAACCTTAGCCGCGGCTAAGGTTGAACCTTAGCGAATCTCAATCTAAACGAACTTGATTATCAACGCCACCACCAGCGCGTAGATCGCGATCGCTTCGGTGAAAGCGATGGCGAGAATCATCGCCGTCTGGATTTTGGGAGCCGCTTCCGGATTGCGCCCGATGGCTTCCATGGCTTTCGAGGCGAGTTTCCCGATCCCCAGAGCCGGACCGATGGCGCCGACTCCGATGGCGAGACCGGCCGCGATGGATTTTGCCGCCACGTCGCTTCCAAAGAAGCTCGCCGCGGCCTGGACAACTTCTTGTCCCGTGTTTGGATCAACTGCCATAATTTTTTGTTCTCACTTTATCTCGGAATCGACGGGCTTGTCCCCCACCAAATTACTGGAAATTGCCGCCCTTGATCATAATTCCAAAAATTTGGTGGGGGATAAAATTTTTAGCGTCGTGCGAAATAAAAGAGAATTATTATAAAATTTTCAATTATCAATTTACAATTTTCAAATAATGATCAATGACTTAATTTTCAATTGAAAATTGCTGAATTGAAAATTTATTGAAAATTGATCATTGATCATTGAAAATTCACACTAGTGTGCTGCTTCCGTCGTCGCCATTTTGAGAAACACCAAGGTCAGCATCGAAAAAACCAAAGCCTGCACGAATCCGACGAATAGTTCAAGAAACAGAAACGGCAGCGGCACAAAATACGGGACTAAAAATAACATTACCATGAGAAGCACTTCACCGGCAAAAATATTGCCGAACAACCGGAAGGAAAACGAGATGAGTTTCGCCACTTCCGAAATGATCTCAAGAACTCCCACGAACGTTCCGACGAAATAGGGCGGGCGAAAAGGGCTCACGAAAAACTTTCCGGCGTATTTTCCGAATCCGATGGCCGCGATTCCGAGAATCTGCGCCGCCATCACCGAAACAATCGCGAGCGCCAAAGTCATATTGAGATCAGCCGAACCGCTGCGGAGAAAGGGAACGAGAACGCTCTTGCCGTGAAGCTCTTCGCGAATGCCGATGGTCCCCAGCCCCGGCACGACTTCCACCCAGTTGGAAAAAATCACGAAAATGAATATCGTCGCGACCAGCGGAAAAAATTTTTTGCTCTGCCGGCGGTCCTGCGTCACCGAGTCCACCAAATTTAAAAGGGCTTCCAGCACTGATTCAACGACATTTTGAAAGCCTCTCGGGACCAGACTGATTCTTGATTTTAATATAGCGGACGCGATGATAATAATCGAACTCAAAACCAGCGTCACGAGAATAGTGTTCGTCACGGGAAAGGAGCCGATATGGAAGATAGGTTCAGCGGCAATTGATATATTCATAAAAAAAGGCCGAGAAGTCCGATTTCAGCCGTTCTTTTCCTATTATATATTCACTTCCCGATTATGTCCAGCGTTTTTTTGTAGACCAGCCAGGAGCTGACGGCAATGGAAATCAGAATTCCAGCAAGCAAAAGCCAAGGCGAAGTTCCCAGTTTTTTGTCCAAAAACCGGCCAGCCAGCGCAAAAACGACGAGCGGGATGGCAATGGTGAACCCCAAATCCCAAGCCAGCTTGAGCGCAGAGAAAGATTTTTCTTCTTTTTGTTTCATAAGGTTCTTAAGTTGCTTAAGTTTCTTAGGATTTTGGATTTTTTTGGCGGAATTCGACGCGTTTTCGATAAAGTTCTTCGGTCAGTCCGCCTTCTTTTTGGTGTTTGGCTTTCAGCGCCTCGACTTGGCGGTTCAGCAGATATGTCGCTTGGTGGCAGAGAGTGAGAAGGAAGTTGGCGGCGTCTTCCTGGGCTTGAGGAAGCGGGAGCCGATGAAGAGCCGTAGGCTCTTCTCGTAAGTCTCTTAAGTTACTTAAGAATCTTACGAGTGTGGCTGACTGGCTTCGCCATTCAGTCACACGAGAATCAGTTTTTCGCCATTGCGGAAGACCGCGCTGGCGCAAAAAATCTTCAAGGTCCCCGATCAGTTCTTCAATGGAACTTTTGGCGATGCCGGTGAGCTTGATGCAGACCTTGAGCGACGTCGTCAGATTGTCCGAACCTTCCACGATATTTTGTTTTCCGCTTCTCGCCGCGCCTTCCATTTGCTCTTTCAGTTTCCAGCTTTTGATCCATTTTTCGCAAAATTCCACCGTCCGGTCATAGATCAAAACCGAAAACCAGAAAGTGAAAAGTTTTTTGTAGGGTTGCATTTAGGTTTCTTAGGATACTTAGGTTTCTTAGGACGAAAGCAGATCTTTCGATCAAGGTTCGACCCCCCCGCCCCTCGCGAGGGGCGGGGCTACTCAAAGCCAAGTTTTTCTTTTTCTCTAATCTCCAAACCTCACCGCGCTGCCCTCATTCATTTACCCTGTTAAATAATTTCGCCTTGCGAAATTGCCGCGAAGCGGCATTTAACAGGGCGAACTTGCTTCACTCTCCAAACTTCACAACAGAACCATTATTGAAAACTTGGCGAATCTGCTCGGCAGTGAGGGCGTAATTGTAGACGCGGACGTCGTCGATCTGGCCATCGTAATAGTTTGTTGGATCAGTTCTGTCTCCGATATAGAGTTTACCAGTACTATCAGCAATTGATGACGGAATTGTTCCAGTTACAGAGCCGCCCTTGTCTATTCCATTTACGTAGAGTGTGACTGTTTGGGCAGTGGCATTATAAACACCAGCGACATGGTACCATGTCCCAGCCTGAAGTCCGAGGCCGCTGGTTGTTTTATAATCTGCTAAAGAATCAATATACATACGAATTTCGCTGCCAGACTGACAAAGCATATAGCTTGGTCCTGGATCTTTCCATTTGTCAATAATATCGAAATCAGTTCCGCCTGTTATTGATTCCGGCTTTATCCACGCACTTAGTGTCAAATCCGAAGTAATTGAAAGGGTCGGACTATCCGAGGTCCAGGCATTTTGCGAGCTATCCCTTTCAAAATCAAGCGAATTATTAAACCTTCCGCTCGACCACATAGGAGCACCGGCTAATGTCAAATTCTGGTTATTCCCCGAGCTATCATAAGCAGTCGTCCCTTCGCCTTCGTCCATTTTCCACCACCCGACGGGCTTGCCGCGGTTGTAGTCCCAGGCGATCTGGGCTGGAGTGCGGGCGTAATCAAAAAATTTCACATCATCGATTCTGCCTTGATAATTATCCGTTCCTTCCAAGCGGCCAAAATCCAGATCCGAAGCGTTCAGTCCCGTGGAAGTGGTAACAGAAATATACTGCCAGGCATTCGCAGCTACAACCGAAGACAGTTTGCCATTAACATAAACTACCGGTCCTATGAACCCTGTCGCGGTAACAGTTCCCGCGTTCGCCCAAATATATGCCGAGCCATTGAGATCAACGAAGTACTCGGTGGTCGAAGCCGGATAAGCCCAGAATTCGACAGTTTTCACGGTTGAAGGTCCCGCTCCGATATCCACAAATTCATTGCTTCCGTCCAATTCAACGCAACTGCCGGCATGGCATTGCGAAGCCGATTTCCAATCAGTGCTTTCCATTTGAGTGAGTGTGCCTGTTTTTCCGTTTCCGCTCGTGTCATTCGCCGTTCCCCCCGTCTTCTCGTCAAACTTCCATTCCCCGACCGGGCCGGCGCAGGAAGTCGTGTCTCCCGGGACACAATATTCCGCCGCTTGTCCCGTCGCGCCTGTCGCGGAAGTCTGCCCGCCAAGCTGCAAAGACTTCCCCTGGTTCATGTCGAGCGCGATTTGGTCGGCACTGCGGGCGTAGGGGTAGATTTTCACTTCGTCTAATAACACTTTACTGCACTCACCACCAGGCGCATTTTCTCTACAACCAAATTTCCAATTTCCGCTTAATGAGATTGTTCTGCTGGCAGAATAAATATTTTTTCCATTCGCATAAATATTCAATGTGCTGCCATTATAGACGAAGGATAGATTAGTCATCACATTCTTGGTTATATCATAACCCGTATCTGTCCAAGCTCCGGTCGGAGAATATATATAAAGAGAACCATCCGCAAATAATGTCGTTTCAAACCTATCTGCGCCCTTGGAGCTTATTCTTTTATAGCTCCCACTTTGGCCCAAATCTTTTACCCAATAAGATAATGTGAAATTCGAAGGACTATTCGATGCACTGGATACTACGCCGACATAATCGTCGCTCCCGTCAAAGCTTAAACATTTTCCGCTCACGCATTCGCTTTCCGGTTTCCAAGTCGGGTTCGCCGGTGAATCGCCCAGGTTTCCATCGTTGTTATTTGTTGTCGAGTCCTGCGTCGTCGTCCCCTGCCCCTCGTCGAATTTCCAATAGGCAATCGGCCCGGGACCGACTTCTTCGGCGCTCGCGGAAGTCGTCGGGTCGGCCGAGGCGTATTTGCGGGTGAAGATGTAGTCGAACTGTGAAGTTCCACCATAAGCCGCGCCGCTATAGCCTCCTCTTGATAAAAGAATGTATTTATCATTAGCCAAATATGTCGCGTCTGTGTAGCCAGACCCTAAAAGCGTATAGCCAGAGCCCGTGTCATAATACCAATTCCAAAGACCGGCGCTTGAATAAATTGACTTGTGCTTAACCCATTGGCCTGAATCCGGACCATCAATAGTACCGCTTAAGTTTGTTGTGTCCCGCCGATAATTAGAATTAGTATTATCCTGTACAAAGTGAATGTAGCCATTGCTGGGTCGAGTATGATACCAATCGCTTCCACCATAATATGATACGACATTTCCATATCCGAAACTTAAATCATTATAATTCTGCTGGGTGTTATATCTTCTCCATTCCATCACGACATTATTTGTGAACGTTTTTATTGTTTGGGCCGTAGCACTCCCGTCTAAATTGTTGGAAGCAGTCAGTTGCATTTGTCCACTTGTCTCGGTATAACTTCCCCCGTTTCCGTTGGCCGCCATGGTCCACTTCCTGCTGTCTATCGTCCCGTCATTGAAATCATCAAAAAACTCAAAGGTTTTGTCGCCGGATTGGGTGGCGGTGGCGGACGGGTTTCCATAATACATATATATAGAGGTGGCGTTCGTGCCGTTGTAGACCTTCGGGGCTTTGATCCACACTTTGGTGGTCGCCGAGTTGCAGCCGGGATTGTTTTCTTCAATCCAATAGTCAAGCTGCTGTCCTTTTGAGTCCGTGAAGCGCATATCGGCGCAGGTTCCGGTGATCATTTTGCCGGCGGTGATGAGAGTTGCCGTGTCAACGGCCGTTGAAACCTGAAAATCGGTGAGGTCGGCTCCAGTCGAGTTCGTGAGCTGGATTTTTTGGCGGTAGGCCCAGTTGTCATCCCACCAGGCGGCTTTGGCTTCGTTTTTGAAAAGCAGAAAAGAGATGGGGCCGATGATGAGAAGGGCAATGAGAATTGAGGAAACTATTCTTCGCGGGAGAGTGGCGAAAGACCAGCGGGCGGTTTTTTGAATCAGACGGATTGGACGAATCGGACCGATCGCGGCAAAGAATTTTCTCGGATGAGAAACGAGGAATTTTGCGACGATGAGAAACTTTTGGAGTTTGGTGAAAATTTTCATGATTTTGATTGGTCGGATCGGACCGATTGGTCAGATCGAAAATTTCTGCGGCACCAAAACAATTTTTCCGTGAAACCGCCTTCTTCCAGAAACTGCTTTTCAAGCGCTTTGAGCTGGCGGTCAAGAAGAAAGTTTGTCTGATGGATGAGACAAATCATGGCGTTGGCGAAAATTGTCGGATTGGTCAGATCCGACCGATCGGACTGATCGGACCAATTGGGCCAGCGTCTGCGCCAAACAAGCGCCCGCGGATCATGTTTTTCCCAGATGGGCAGTTTTCTCAATCTTAAAAAATCCTCAAAGTCCAGCAGAAGCTCTTCCTGGCTGGCTCTTGCTACATTGAGCAATTTCAGTTCCGTCTTTTTGGAAGTCCCCGAAGCCTGGCTGGCTTCGGCGATGTTTTGTTTGCCGGACCGGGCGGCTTGGGTCATCTGGTCCCAAGTCCGATTGGTCCCATAGGCCCGACTCGTCCGATTTTCAATGAACCGGTTGCAGAATTCCACGGTCAGATCAAAAACGATCGTCGCCGCTTGAAACGATTTCAGCTTGCGGTATCCGCCGTGAGGCGGAATCAGATTTTGATTTTGAGTTTTCATTCAATTGAAATCAGACAGATTGGTCAGATTTGACCGATCGGTCTGATCACTTGCTTTCGACAACAAACCAGCTAAACTTCACATCTTTCTTCATCCCGTTAGAGACAGAAAACGCTTCAAGCGATTCTTTAAATAACGCTTGCCCATCCCTGACTTGAGATATTTTTCCCGGGCAAAAGCATCTTCTCGATTTGCACATGCTTCATAGTAAATTAGTGCGAAAGGCCCCCTGCCTTTAGTTGAGATTATTTTGTTTTCATTATGTAGCTTGAAGCGTTTTCGTAAATCGCCAGTGCAACCCGTGTACCATTTCCCATCCCTTTTGCTTTTTTGTACATATGTATAATACATATTTTTGTCTTTAACGGGACAAGCCCCTAGCTGATTACTTCGTTTCTAGAATCCACCATGAGAATTTGATATCCTTCTTGACGGGATCGGAGACGTTTACGGAAAATTCTCCGGTGAGTTTTCCGTCGGCGCTCCTGATCTTTTCTACCCAATAGCGGGAGCCCGGGTCGCCTTCAAAAGTGACGAAGATTTTGGCGGTTTCGGAAACCGCGTCGGTCGTCACGCGGGCGGATTTCCCGTCCACTTTCGTCTCGTCGTCCCAGCCGTCATTGTTCGCATCAACTTTCACGGAAACAACCGTTCCCTCGCCTGTTGTCGGAGCTTCACTGTCATTCTTCACGGCATAACTCCCCGCCACCACTCCTTCGGTCTCGACTTTTTTGGACTTGAAGATTCCGGCCAGGGTTACGTTCCCCTGCGTGTCCTGGGTGACCACGTTATCCGGCAGTCCGCCAGAGGACGGACAAGGGTTCCCCTCTGTGCAAATTGTCACCGTTGCTAGTTTGTCCTCAAGAGCCTTGATGTGCTCTTCATGCGAGAGCACTCTTTCGGTCAGCATGTTTTCCGTGTCGAGCATGGCCGAAAGGGTGTCGTTGGTCGCGGTTTCGAATGTCGCGAGGTTGTTTTCGGCTTCGAGGAGACGCGTTTGGGCGTTTGAGAGTTGGGAGGCGAGAGATGAGAGTTGAGATTGCTGATCATTGATCATTGATCCCTGTTCATTGAGACTTGCTCCGACAAGATTCAATTTTTCATTCACTGCCGTTTGGAGTTCATCCACATTTTGAGCTTGATTTGAAATTTTCAAATCCTGTTCCATGTTATGTGTTCCATGTTCCATGATAACTTCCTGCTGTTCCTGGATCGCTTTGGTGAGGAGCGGCGTGAACATGGCGTAGCTCAAGCCTTTCATACCATTGGGGCCGGTGGAAACAAGCTCGGGAGAAATTTGCTCCACCTCCTGGGCGATGAAGCCGATACGCCGGGGAGCGGAGCTCGATTCGCTTTTCATGCGGAACGAGACGGGATTCAAGGCCATCACTTTTTCGAGAGCCGATTCCATCGGGTCTATGTTTTTCTTGAGGCGAGCGTCCGACGTGCTCCCCCAGGT
>JASEHL010000082.1 GCA_030018805.1 Patescibacteria group bacterium | reverse complement strand
TCCATTAGGATATTGACTTCGCAGATTGCCAACGAGGAAAGATTTAAGCGCGACCTAGAAAAAATGCGAGTTGAGGGGATCAATATTGAGATTCGCAAAATTGATAAAGGTATTTTGCACGACAGATATTTTATTGATGATAAGCATTTTTGGTTGTCAGGGAACAGCTTAAATAATTTGGGGAAGAAAGAAAGTTTTATTGTAATGTTAAGCGACGGAATACGGCAAAGCATGCTACAGACATTCAATTCTCGTTGGCAATCTGCTATAAATATATAGATGACGCCGCCAAAAATTCCGTCCGGCCAAGCGAGGGCGAGGCGGAAGGGGGGTGTGGGGGGAATTCCGCCTCGCCCGAGCCGAAGCGAAGCCCCGCCGCCCTGCTCGTTCAGAGCAGAAGCCAGCAAAAAAGTTTTCTTTTCCTTTTAGAAGAAAAAATCGGGCGCGCGCAAAATAAAAAATTGCAAAGAAAACTTTTTTGCGGAACAGCGAGCGAAGCGAGCG
>JASEHL010000081.1 GCA_030018805.1 Patescibacteria group bacterium | reverse complement strand
TTCCTATTTCTTTTGAAATAAAAAAACTTAAAACCAAAGCAATCTCACAATATAAGTCGCAGTTGCGCTTTCCTATAGTTAAAAATTTACTTTTAAGTTTTATAAAAGAAAACGAACTGTTTTATAGCAAAGCGGAGCTTTGATATGCCGAACTAAAGTTCGCTATAGATTTTCTTAATTTTCTGAAAGTTTCGTCTGGTCGGGGTGGGGAGAATTGAACTCCCGCTACAAGACCCCCAGCCTTGCGTACTACCATTATACTACACCCCGCAACGTACAAAATTTCAGGGGAATTTTTAAGTTGTTGAAACGTTTAAATTTTCGCTAAAAATTTATTACGTTTCGCAACTATTTTTTCTTTCTTATCGTTTTGACACATTTAGTGCAAGCCAAAGTTTTTTCTCCAGAGGAAAGTTTAGTTTTTTGCAAGTTTGGATATTTTCTTTTTTTAGGCGTCGGATTATATTTGCTGCGAACTTTTTTTCTGGCGCCGCGGAGAATTGACCCTTTGCCGCAAATTTTAC
>JASEHL010000080.1 GCA_030018805.1 Patescibacteria group bacterium | reverse complement strand
GGTTGTCCATGAAGGGAAACGTTTGGATCCAAAAGAAGGAAAAAGGATAGGTAAAAGAGGTGTTCATCTTGTTCTGGATGTTTATAAAAATTACGATACTGATGAAGATCTAAAACGGTACGCGTTTTTTCTCGAAGGACAGTTTATGTTCCATGAACAATTTTTAGGAGATTCGCTAACGCTGAAATGGTTAGAAAAATCGGAATTGAGAAAGAAAAGTTGATATAATATAATTTCTATAGTCGCCGTGGGAGCGAAGGCGCGGCGGAAGGGGGATGTGGGGGGAATTCCGTCGCGCCCGAGCGCAGAAGCTCCGCCGCCCGCGCGTCAGCGCGGAGCCGAGCAGAACGTTTTGCTTTTCCTTTTAGAAGAAAGAATCCGGCGCGCGCAAATCAGGAAAAAGCAAAGCAAAATGTTCTGCGAGGTAGGCCGTCGCTTGCGGCGGCTGGCGGCGGGGCGGGTCAGTTCGCCTCGAAAAAGGTTCGCGCAAAGGATATAATTTCACCGCTTTGAACGGGATTGCAATTTATTACTTAGAAAATATGCTAAAATAAAACAAAGGTCATTTACAACAAAT
>JASEHL010000007.1 GCA_030018805.1 Patescibacteria group bacterium | reverse complement strand
GGGACTTTTAGTCCCGACTCAACCCACCAGCTTTAGCTGGTGGACTGGTGAGTAATAATTAAGAAAAAAATATGACCACGAAAGAGAAAATGAACGATTTATTGAGTGCGTTGGATAAACTGAAGCGCAGTTTTAATTTGGACGATTTGGGAAAAATTGCTGATTTAGCAAAGGATATAGAACGGGATATTGAGAGGACGGAAAGTGAAATGGAGGAGTTGAAGAAGGCCGCTTAAATAAAAATCTGTAGACGTCCGACGTCTACAGATATCGGGGCGTAGTATATTGGCAGTATCCCGGTAAAATATTTTGCTTCGCAAAATTTTACGGGGCAGGCGCAAGACTGGGGTAAATATTCTCCGGGATGTAGTATAGTGGCAGTACGCGAGGCTGGGGGTCTTGTAGCGGGAGTTCGATTCTCCCCATCCCGAAAAATTAATATGATTTATTTGCTCGAAATAATTTTGATAGCGCTGGCGGTGGTTGTGGTGGGGTGGATATTTTTCATATTTTCCTTCACCCGGCAATTGGTGGCGACCTTTCTCAAAGGCGAGGCTCCCTTTGTTCCCACAAAAGCGGGCATATTGCCAAAAATTGCCGAAGCCTTGGATCTCGCCGAAAACAGCACTCTTTATGATCTCGGCTGCGGAGACGCTCGTATTTTGGTCGCTTGCCACAAAACGCAGCCGAAAGCCAATTTTGTGGGATTTGAAAAAGATTTCGTGCCGTATTTTTGGGCGAAATTAAGGTTGCGGATGATGGGCCTTTCGAAAAATATCAGAATTTATAAAAAAGATTTTTTCAAAGCGGATTTTCAAGAAGCAACTCATATGTTTTTGTATCTCGGCCCCTCACAGATGAAAAAACTTGCGGAAATACTCGGCCGGGAGATATCAAACGGTAAAAAAGTCTTTTCTTTGCAGTTTAATATCCCGAACCGCGAAGCAAGAGAAATTGTGAATTTGGGGAAAGAAAAGTTATATATTTATTAACTTTGAACTTCCTAACGTCCGATGTTAGGAAATAAAAAAGTAAAAAGGAGGCGAGATTAAACTGTAATTTTTTATAAAACCATGCTACGCGAACCATTCTACGATCCGCAAAAATCGTACGAAGAAAATTATGAAAAAGGGCCGTTCGGTGTCTTTCAAAACCCGGAGAAATATCAAAATCAGGGTGATCCGCAGTTTGATTTTTTCGGAAATAAAGTTTATCTCCCTTTTGGCATTCCGGCCGGTCCGCTTCTCAACGGGCGCTTTGTGAAAGCGGCGCTCGACATGGGTTTTGACATCGCAGTCTATAAAACCGTCCGCACCGGCGCCTATCCCTGCCATCCCTGGCCGAATGTCGTTCCAATAAATCTCCAGGACAGCCTGACTCTTGAACGAGCTGAAGAAGGCGTAACGGCGAAAAATGATTATACCGAACCTCTGACAATCACCAATTCTTTCGGCGTACCATCCACTGATCCGGAAGTTTGGCAGAAAGATTTGGCGAACGCGGTGAAGTATGCGGGAGACGGTCAGGTTGTCATCGGAAGCTTTCAGGGAACGAAAAAAGGCGACGGAAATGTTGACGCGTTCGTTTCTGATTTTGTGCTTGGAGCGCGCCTTGTCAAAAAAACTGGCGCGAAAGTTTTGGAAGTGAATTTTTCCTGTCCGAATGAAGGCACGGCGCATCTTTTGTGTTTTGACATTCCGATGGTCAAGAGAATTAGTGAAGAAATAAAAAATGAAATTGGCAACACGCCGCTCGTCATAAAAATTGCCTACTATAAAGACCAAGACACTCTGAAAAATCTGGTTCAAATGGTCGGAAAAATCGTGGACGGAATTTCAGCGATAAACACCATCGGCACGGCGGTTCGCAAAGTTGATGGCGAACAAGCGCTTCCGGGAGAAGGAAGATTGGTGAGCGGAGCGTGCGGCGAGGGAATCAAATGGGCGGGACTTGAAATGACGAAGCGTCTCCATGATTTGCGTGAAGAGTTGGGAATGAAATTCACAATTGTCGGAGTGGGCGGAGTTTCAAACGCAAAGGACTTCAAAAGATACCGAGATGCCGGAGCGGACGCAGTGATGTCCGCGACCGGCGCGATGTGGAATCCAATGCTGGCGCGGGAAATAAAAGAAAAACTCGCGGACAAATAAGAAAGTCAATGAAAGCGGATGAAAAATATTTTAGTATATTAGAATACTAAAGTATTTTATGAGTAAATTATGAAGCTTAAAAGAATAATTGCGTTTCTTATTTTCTTTTTTGTGATCGCGTTTTTATTTTTGGGTGTCCGAAAATTTTACGGAAATCAAAATCATGATTCAAGGTCTAATGTGACAACCGTTGAGAAAAATAATACTCCGAATGCGTTGCCAGAGATAGCGGAGATTCAGCAAAATAATGCCTCGACACCGCAGGAAAATCAGCCGTTTCAACCTCCGCTTGAGCGAGCGGGCGAGCGGGTGACGAAAAAACCGTTTGGCATATTTATCACTCCGCAAAATTCGCCCGTCCAGCCGGAGCGGTTTTCCGGCTACCATACCGGAGCTGATTTTGAAATTTTTCCGGAGGAATTAAACTCCGATGTAGAGGTAAAAGCGATCTGTAGCGGCAAACTATTGGCTTCACGGACAGCTGGTGGTTACGGCGGTTTGGCGGTGGAGAGCTGCGAGCTGAATAATCAATCGATAACCGTCGTATACGGGCATATAAATATTTCAAGCGTCAAATTCAAAACGGGAGATCAAATAAAATCCGGTGACATTATCGCGTTATTGGGCACAAATAAAAGCACGGAGACAAACGGAGAGCGAAAGCACTTGCATTTGGCAGTTCACAAAGGCAGCGGGATTGACATCCGGGGTTATGTCCAAAATCAATCCGAGCTTTCGAGGTGGGCTGACCCGTGCAATCTTCAATCGGTTTGCCAATAATTTTTTCTAAAGTTGAATGTTGAGAGCCAGAACGACTTATTACACTTAGCGACGATCGTCGCTAAGTGTAATACGCGACGTATCCACTATTTGCGATTGGTCTTTTATGATAGAATAATTTAAAATCGTAAAAACAACATTATGGCGAAAAACGTCACCCGAACCGGTTCAGTGAGAAAACGCGATCAGGTCTGGAATCCAAAAAATAAGCGCTGGACAAAAAGAAAAAAAGAGACCGGCCGCTTTATGGACCAAAAAGCGGACAAAAAGCCGTTCCGGAGCGTGAGGAAAAATAAATAACCACTCGCGAATGGAGAGCGAATGAATCGCGAATTAGAGCTAACCGACCTTTTAACGAGTTCGCTCGCATTGGCCTTGTTTAGCTTTGTATTCGCGAGTTATTAAAAATAATTTTAATAAAATGGACGAAAAAACAAACAATGAAACAAACCCAAAATATATTTGGGCGGTTTTGGCGGCGGTCATTCTTGTCGCCGGATTGATTTTTTTGTTTCAAAAGAGCCAAAAAGAAAAGCCTGCTCCGCCGGCTGGAACAAAACCGACCGGAGTGGACAAGGAAAAAGTATCCGAAATCAAAAAATTCGGATCCATTCAGGAATTCAAAGACTATGTCGCCAAAGCCAAAAGCGCCTCCGGATATTACGGCGGAAGAGGCGGCGCGGGAGGACCGGGGCTTATGGAAGCGCAGACGAGCGATTCCGCAAAGGCTTTGCCAGCCGCTGATTTGAGCATTGCTCCCGGCCGTGTTTCTGAAACGAATGTCCAGGTGGCCGGAATTGACGAGCCGGACGTGGTGAAAACGGACGGGAAAGAAATATTTTTCTCGGTTGCCCGTCCGGAAATTATGCCGCTCGATGACACGGTTGGAAGATCGGATGAATCACGGGAACTTTGGCCCCTTCGGCAGACAGGCGGGACAAAAACAATAAAAGCTTTTCCTCCAACCGACATGGAAGTGGATTATAAAATAGACAAAAGCGGAGATCTGCTTCTCGTGGGTAAAATGTTAGTTGTCATTCCAACGCAGCGATATTATTGGGCGAAAGACGCCAATAAAATTTATGGCTTCGACGTAACCGACCCGAAAAATCCCAAAGAGCTTTGGAACATCGAGATGAAAGAGGCGGTTTCCATCGCCGGCGCGAGGCTCTATAACGGAAAAATATATCTCGCGACAAAAACGGACATCATTGATGAAAACAAATTCTGTTCGATGGAACCGCTCATCGTGAAAGGTCGTCCTTTTCCAATAAAATGCGCCGAAATTTATCACCCGACAGCTATTGTTCCGGCCGAGGCGACTTATACAGCGATGATAATCAATCCATTGAGCGGCGATATCGAAAAAGACATCACATTTCTCGGCTCGAGCGATTACACTTCTTCGGTCGTGTATATGTCAGGAAACGCGCTTTATCTCACCTACTATTATCCCGGCGACCAGGTGAAAATTCTCAATTCGTTTTTTTCCGAAAACAAAAATCTCGTTCCGGACTGGCTGGTTGAGAAACTTGGAAAATTGGAAGGATATGACATTTCGAGCTCCGCCAAAACAACGGAAGTCTGGAACCTCATCGAGAGATACCAGAGCTCCCTTTCGAGCGACGAGAGACTAAAGATGGAAAACGAAATGGAAAACCGGATGACTGACTTCCTGAAAAAGCATCGGCGCGAGCTTGACAGCACCGGAATCGCCAAAATCAATGCCGACAGTTTGAGTATTGATGAGGCGGGAACCGTTCCGGGAAAACTTCTGAATCAGTTTTCACTGGATGAGTACAAGGGTGATTTACGCGTCGCGACTACCGTCGGTGAGAGCTTTTTCGGCTGGGGATTCGGCGCGGGGCGCGCGAGCGAAACGGCCAACGACGTCTATATTCTCGGTTCGGACATGAAAATCCAGGGTTCGGTGATTGATCTTGGAAAGGGGGAAAGAATCTATTCCGCGCGGTTCATTGAAGACAAGGGATACGTCGTCACTTTCAAGCAAGTTGATCCGTTTTATGTTCTGGACCTAAAGGATCCGATGAATCCCAAGAAAACGGGCGAACTTAAGATCCCGGGATATTCTTCATACCTGCACCCCATCACAAAAGACAAAATCTTGGGGATCGGAGAAGAAAACAACAAGGTGAAAGTTTCCCTCTTTGACGTGAGCGATCCCTCGGACCCGACGGAGCTCGCGAAATACAATCTTGACGAATACTATTCCGAAATTTCCGCGACCCATCACGCGTTTCTCCTGGACGCCAAGCACGAAGTGTTTTTTCTCCCGGGATCAAAAGGCGGATATGTTTTTTCCTACGGAAGTGACAGTTTGAGCCTCGTGAAAACCGTTTCCGAAACAGCGGTGAAGCGGGCGATATACATCGACGATTACCTTTATATTATCGGCGAGGATAAACTGATTGTTTTGAACGAGAGGAATTGGGAGAGCGTCGGGGAACTTGATCTGTGAGATCTCTACGAACTACGAACACGCTTCGCTTTTACGAACATACGAAATACGAATGAAAATATTGTTCGTACATTCGTAGGTGTTCGTAGTTCGTAGAGAAGAGATTTGGCATGCTTGATAAAGATAACTGTCTTCAAAAAACCGACGAAGAGCTTGTTGCCCTGACGCTCAAGAATCAGGATTTTTTTTCGTGCCTTGTCGAGCGGTATGAGCCGAAACTTATGCGCTATGTCATGCGCATTTCAGCCGCGACCCGCGAGGACGCCGAAGATCTTTTGCAGGATATTTTCGTGAAAGTCTACCGGAATCTCAATGATTTCGACCAGAGCCTCAAATTTTCCTCCTGGATATACCGGATTGCTCACAATCAGGTGGTGAGCAATTGGCGAAAGACGAAATCCCGTCCGCAGGTACTAAAGTTTGAGGCCGACGAAGATTTTTTGAAATTTATCGCGTCGGAAGGAGACTTGACGCGGGATACGGAGAGAAAATTTACAAGCGAGGAAGTCAGGAAAATGCTTGATAATCTCGACGATAAATATAAAGAGGTTTTAGTTCTCAAATTTTTGGAAGAGAAAAATTATCAGGAAATTTCAGATATTTTGGAGAAACCGCTCGGGACAGTGGCGACGCTCATTAACCGGGCCAAGAAACAATTCGCGAAAGTCGTTGAGGAAAGAGAGATAAAGTTTTAATTTTCTATTCCAAGGTCTATCCTAAGGCCGAACCTTAGGACGCTCCTAAGGTTCGGCCTTAGGATAGAGGCCTAGAGAAAATCTATGAACAAGTTGTGCGACAAAGTGCTGTGCAAGATAAGAGAGGAAAAAATTGAGCCGAAGCCGCGATGGCAGTTTTTGCTCAAGGATTATTTTGTCTGGTCGGCTTTTGTTTCGGCAGTTGTCGTTGGGGGCCTGGCCTTTTGCGTGGCTTTCTCGCTCACCGTCGACAACGATTGGGATATCTATAAATATCTGAAGATCAGCCCAGTCCAGCATTTTCTCATTTCTCTTCCTTACGTCTGGCTAATCCTCATCATTCTTTTTCTGGGGCTTGCCTTTTACAACTACAAGCACACGAAAGGCGGATATAGGCGCGGAACTTTTGTCATTCTGGGCTTGAGCGTTGTCGGAAGTGTGATTTTGGGTTCCATTTTCCATTCGCTCGGAATGGGGCGGAAAATTGACAAGATTTTTGCGCGAAATTTGCCCCTCTATCAGAAAATTCATTGCTGCTGCAATCGAAAGGGCATCTGGTCCCAGCCGGAAAAGGGACTTTTAGGCGGAAGAATTTTGAAAGTCAAAGAAGAGAACGAGTTCGACATGGAAGATTTCAGTGGAATTGTGTGGCAGATAGAAAAAAACAACCAGACTTTCATGAGAGGGCCGGTTTTGATTATTGAAAACGAAGAAGTGAAGCTCATTGGCGAAAAGAAAGCTGAAAAAATATTTTGGGCTCGAGAAATCCGGCCGTGGAGCGGTTGGGAAAGCGAAGAATAAACCCTGTGTCAAGTCCGAAAAATCCTAAAGCTTAGCTTTAGGATTTTGGTTTGTGTAAAGCAAAATATCTCTACTCCAGACAGCAGTCCACCGCTTTTTTGACGAGTTCGCCAAGTTTTCCCAAGAAACCTTTCTTTTCCTTGTCATGAACATTGATGGCTTCGCCGTCGATTTTTTTTATGTCATCCGTCTTAATAAGTTTCATGTTCAAGCCCCAAAACAGCGAATAGCAGTCATAGGCTTTTTCGAAAAGTTCTTCGGCCTCTTTTTTGTTCCCGGCTTTGTGCTGTTTGGTGCCGACTTCCATGAGGCGCATTGAGGCGGCGAGGAGGTGCTTTGATATGCACCAGACTTCGCCCTCGTGTTCTTTGATTATTTTTCGCAAAAGCTCTCCGCGCATCTTCCGTACTTCCTGAAGCATGTCGTAGTATTCCGGCTTTCCGGTTTTTGCTCCCGTGAAAAAGAAATGCTCTTCGATTGAGACGAGGTTCATGATGGCAATCGACAAATCCTGGTCGGACGAGAGATCCATTTTGTCTTGCTTTTTCATCTCGTCGACTTTTTGAATAAGGTCGTTTATTTTTTTGAGCTTGTCTTCTTCCGGCATAAGTTTTGCCTAAGGTTCAACCTTAGCCGCGGCTAAGGTTGAACCTTAGAAAAGAAATTTAACACGCGAAATATAAAATTATACTGGCTATAATGAGCGGCGCGATGCCGGAAACGATTTTCTGGCCTTTGAAATACGATTTGTTCTCATTTCTCCGGCGAAGATAGTTGTGAAGGGCGACTCCCGCAACGAATAAAACCGTTCCCAGAATTATTCCGAACAGCAATTTATCAATCCCGCAGAGGGTGTTGAGCGGATGTCCGATCAAGCCTTTCCACCAGAGGGGCGCGACAAGAAGAAGATAATAGCCGACCGCGACCAGAATTTTTCGCCCGGTGAAGCGGATATTTTTCCTGTTGAGCCAGTCGATCGTCCAGGCGATGAGCGAAACGGCGAGACCTCCGATCCAAAGTCCGGAAATAGAATCGTCAATTCCCAGCCACTGGGCAAGACCGAGCCCCGCCCCGACCGCGACGGTGCAGACGGGACAGACGGCGTGAGCCAGCGGCACAGCTGCGGATAAACTTAATGCAATTGAGAGAATTATTTTTTTCATAGCAATTTTTATGTCAAATTTCTAAATCCTAATTTCTAATTTCTAAACAAATCCCAATTTCCGAATGTAAAATGTCCAAAATTTTGGATTTGGGCTTTGGGATTTTTTTAGATCAATTAGGTTAATTAGAAATTAGACATTCTTAGTTTATCTCATTTTCCTGTTTTTTGAAAGGATCAAAAAATAGCCCGCTTGGACTATTTTTTCTTCGCCTCGGTTTTGAGACAACGGGTGCCTCGTAGAATTGCTTCGCCCGCCTGCAACGATATTGTATTTCGGGCAGGCAATGCACGGGGTAAACAGATTACTTTTCTTTAGCTTGAGACTTTAAACATTTCGTGCAAATCTTGATTTTTTTGCCCCTCACTTTTCTTATTTGGAGATTTATCGCCACGGTTCTTTTCGTGGCAATATTTGAATGCGAGCGGCTTTGGGAAGATTTCGGCCCCCGTCCGCAGATTTGGCAAATTCTCGACATGGAACATGGAGCATGGAACATGGAGCATATGGTTTGAAACGCGAAACAAAATTTTGTTCCATGTTCCATGTTCTATGTTATGTGAATTAGGTTGCTTAATTAACTGATTCAGGTTAACATAAATGAGAAATTTAATCAATACTTTTGAGTATTAGTATAGTATGCCGGACATAATATTATTTCTCATAGTTCTCGTCATGTCCGCCGTGGTGCACGAAGTTTCTCACGGTCTCGCGGCTTTCTGGCTGGGGGATCCGACAGCCAAGTACGCGGGAAGACTGACTCTCAATCCCTTGAAGCATCTGGATCCGTGGGGTTCCTTTCTGATGCCTCTTTTCCTGCTTTTGCTTTCCGGGGGCAGATTCTTTTTTGCCGCGGCAAAACCCGTTCCCTACAATCCATATAATCTCCGGGATCAAAAATACGGCCCGGCGATCGTCGGGGCGGCGGGGCCGCTCTCAAACATTTTGATTGCTCTCTTGTTCGGAATTTCCCTCAAGATTTTCATGGCGAGCGGCATCGTTCCGGCGCAGGACGTCACGCAGATTCTCAACAATTTATTTCTGGGAGGGGGCATACTGGGATCGGGACTCAACGGCATCGCGATACTGTTCATTATAATAATGTACATCAATATACTGCTCGCTTTTTTCAATCTGGTCCCCATTCCGCCGCTTGACGGGTCGAAACTCCTGTTCGCGGTTTTGCCGATACGGGAGGAAACGAAATTGTATCTCGAACAGTATGGCCTGATTTTCATCATCCCTTTGATAATAATTCTGTCCGGACCGATTTTTGCGCTTATAAGGTTCATCGAGCTTATATTTTTTCGGCTAGTTTTGGGAATTTGAACGGCAAAGGCAAAGAATTTTGTGTATAGCGCGAAAATGGACGGGATACTTACCCACAACCTCCGAGTTGTTTTTTGCGATCAATATATGGTAAAATATCAGCAAGTTATAAGCTTGCCGATGCTACGGAAAACAAAAAAGAAAGCAGGAAACAAGAAAATCAAAATTATTTCAGTTTCCGTTGCCACTTTCATAGCGGTTATTTTTGGTTTAGCGGTTTTTCTGAATTTTCATAAGACACTGGCGCAGTCGGTCGGGGGCTGGGCAAAGGGAATCTGGAACGATACTGTCGGTTATGATCTTTTGGGGAATGAACAGCTTTCCGGCGGACCTTCCACAGGCTGGATAAGCTCAAATTCCGGAACCAGCTCTTGTCTCAAGGGCGCCGGTTATGGCGTGAATTTTTCCGGAAATTTAGGAGACAGTGAACGCGGAATTATCGGGAATGCCTGGTTTGGAATCGGCTCGCGTCCCGATCCCGATCTCGTAAACGGAGAGTGCGACAGCGATCTTCCTTCTTTGGGCTGGATCGATTTTGACGCCGGCTCCCCGCCGTTTTGCGCCGGACTGGGAGGAGGCGATTGCTATTCCGCGCGCTGGCACAATGACGGAGCCGATTATACGGGGTATATAGACGGCTGGGCCAGAGTCAGGTCTCTCGGCGATAACGGGTGGGCCAGGCTGAAAGGCGCCAACTATGGATTGAGGAGCGACGCCAGCGGAGTCCTTTCGGGATATGCCTGGAATTCCGGAACCGAACCGACCATTGTCGGTAATTCAGGTTTGGGCTGGATCGATCTTACCGGACTCAAGATAGGCGAGTGCAACGTCCGCTGCGCGACAAAACAGCTTTGCAGAGGCAGCACATTTTCGAGTTGTGATTCAAGTTTTTGCACCGGGGACGGAGCAAGTTGCGCTTTGGGCGGGGACGGCATTTCATGGGCATGCAGCAGCAGCTGCGGTTCGACGTCATGCAACGACAATATTTATTGGATTGATCCGGAAGTGGGAGTATGCGGACCACTCGACGGAAAATCGCTTTGTGATCCCAATCAAATGCCCACCGACGACAATTTATGCGCAAATGGCACTACGCCGCATAATCTCAACAGGAGCGGCATTGTCGCCACCTGGACTTGCGGAAGCAATCAATGCGGCGGGGAAGAAGTTTCTTGCAGTGCCACAGCCCGTTGTGGCTGGATTGAAACGGCGCCGTAATTTTCACATAACATGGAACACGTAACATAAATTATTTTTAAACACTTATCTTATGCGAAAAAAGAAATTGAAAACAAAAAAAGTCTATCATCGGTTTGTTTTTTGGGTCGGGGTTGCCGTTATTGGCGGAGTGGTTGGTTTGGCGATCCAATTCGCCCGAGCCTGGGTGGAACCGTCGGCCACCGCGCCCAGCGGTAATATCGCCGCGCCGATCAACACGGGAGCGACAACCCAGACGAAAACGGGTGGTGATATCTACGTGGACATCAACGGCAGCACCAGATGTTTGAGCAACGCGTCGGGCGGAAGCGGCGGCGGAGGAGATTATATTTTTGCCCTTTGTACCGGAGGCGTGAGCTGGTATTGCACCGCTTATTGCCCCTCGGGATATCGCAAAACCTCGCAAGTTAATTTGTCCGCCTATGGATACTGGCAGGGGCTTGCCCTTTGCGCTCCCCACACTTCCAATGAATGCACTACGGCCGGCGGCACCCCGGTTCAGGACGGCGCGACTTCATTTTGCCAATTCAGCCGCAGCTCCTGCCCTTCAGGCTGGGCCAAGTATAAAAATTGGAGCGAGACTCTGGCCAATACCTGCAACGGAACCCACGTCGGCAGCTGCAGCGGCAAGACTTCCTGCACTGCGACAGGTCATACTTGGGCGAATACGGCAACGGAAACTTGCAGTTATATTAATGAAATAAACGGGCAGACTTGGAATCCACAGTATGTCTGTTCCACCTATTATGGCAGTACCTACTGTAGCGCTAGCGATGCAACTTCCTGTGAATGGGGTTTGTGTGGTGAAGAACCCTGTCTCGTTTGCTTGCAATCTTGCGGGCTTGATACCAGCGCCGCTTACGGCTGTGGGTCATATTCCTATTACTGCGCCACCCAGTCGGCAACTTGTACCGCCAATGTTACTAAAATAGGCTGCTATTAAAATTTTTCTTATAAAACTATGATCATCGAAAACGATACGGGAAAAAAATACAAAAAAGTGATAACAGTCGCTTTAGTGATCCTTGCTCTAGGCTGGATGATTTATCAGCAAATGACGCTTAACGCCATCAGGAAAATTGTCATGCCCGCCGCGAATGTTTCGATTCCTGCTGCCGGTGGGGGCGGGATAAACTCTCAAGGTCAGGAGACGCTTTCCGACGAAGTCGTTGAGCAGAGAAAAAGCGAGCTCATCGCGAACACGAGAGAGCTGACCGGAACTGTTGCATCAGTTTCAGGCAGCACTCTCAAGGTCGAAGCGGAAATCGTGAACCTCGAAAAGATAAAAGAAACTGCGGCTGACGATCCGGAAACTTTCGCCAAAACCAAAAAGAATTTTTCCGTCGCGACGAATGACAAAACAGAATTCCTGTCCAAGAAGCTCGTGGATATCAGGGAAGGAGACTCAATTTTGGTATATACCAATGACGCAGTGTACACGCTTGACAACATCACCGCGACAAGAATAGTCAGCCCCGTCGTTTCTGCAGAAGACGCGGCCACGCCGGGTCCTAAATTCGTGAGCGGGAAGGCAGCCAAAATCGAAAACAATGTCATGACAGTCACGGCAATTTCAAAGGACGGCAAAGAAGAGGGGTCCTACGTCGTAAAAATCGCCGCGGGAACCAAAATCACCAAGCGGGAATTTTCCAACCCGCCGAAAGATACCGAAATCAAGCTAAGCGACATCAAACAGGGCGACGGTGTCATGGCGCTAGCCGCCGAGGCCATAGGCAACAGAACCAGTTTTGAGGCCACTGAAATAATCTTAATGATTGCTCCGCCTAAAAAATAGGCGCATCTTTTGTTTTTGGAATAATCAGAAATTCTCCTTTTGAGTTTTTTGGTTTGCAGTTTTCAGATGTGTCCGTTCTGCTGGTTGAAAATAGAGCCGGACAGAAAATTTAGAGTGGCGATATTGACAGATCGGCCGCTATTTTGTAATATTTACCTTGCTAACCAACTAGCACTTGTTTTAGTTTTGATATTTTTATGCCGACAATTAACCAGCTCAAAAAACGACCGAGAAAAACCCAGAAAAAGAAATCGAAATCGCCGGCGATGGCGAGGATTTTTAACACGCTCAAAAACCAGCCGGTTGACACAGTAAGTCCTTTCAAGCGGGGAGTTTGCGTGAAAGTTTCAACAACCACTCCCAAAAAACCGAATTCGGCTCTTCGAAAAATCGCCAGAGTCCGGCTTACTAATGGAATGGAAGTGACGGCTTATATCCCGGGAATCGGCCACAATCTTCAGGAGCATTCGATAGTAGTGATTCGAGGCGGAAGAGTCCCCGATCTTCCGGGAGTGCGATATCATGTCGTGAGAGGCGTTTTGGATACGGCGGGGGTGAGCGACAGAAGACAGGGGAGATCGAAGTATGGAGCGAAGCGGCCAAAAAGTTAAAATACAAATACACGAATGAATGCAAATGATGCGAATGCGCAAATGTCGCTAATAACCGATTCGTATATTCGTGTATTTGCATAGGATTCGCGTATTTGTATTACATAATATAATTTATGCCAAGACGCAAAAGAGTTTATCGCAAAAACTGGAAACCGGATTCAAAATTCTCAAGCCTCCTTGTGGGAAGGTTTGTTGGTCATTTGATGGAAAGAGGGAAAAGGAGCATCGCCGAAAAAGTGATTCAGGATTCTTTCAATATTATTCATGAACGCACCAAAAAAGGGGGACTTAATGTTTTTGAGCAAGCGATAAAAAACGTTTCTCCTTTGGTTGAGCTCAAATCCCGCCGTATCGGCGGAGCCAACTATCAAGTGCCGGTCCAAGTTTTGGGTGACCGCCGGGCAACGCTTGCCATACGCTGGATTATAACGGCCGTGAGAGCCAAAAAAGGCAAAAAAATTGCCGAAAAACTGGCTGACGAACTCTTGGACGCTTCCCAGAAACAAGGTGCGGCCATGAAAAAAAGGGAAGACACGCACCGGATGGCAGATGCGAACAAGGCTTTCGCTCATTTCGCGTAAGGCTACTAAATACGAATCGAATACGAATATACGAATTATTTCAAGGAGGTGAAAAATAAAATTCAATTAATTTATGCGGCTGAATGTTATCAAATAATTGGTGTATGTTTTGAAGTTTACAATAAGCTGGGATACGGACATAAAGAAAAGTTTTATCAAGAAGCGATTGCGGAAATTTTGAGAAAGAAGAAAATTGAATTTAAAAGAGAATTGAGAGTAAAAGTAAAATTCAAAGAAAAGGATTTAGGGTTGTATTGTTTCGATTTTCTGATTTTTAATAAGATTGTTGTTGAAATAAAAAAGAGAAATTATTTTTCAGTAAAAGACATAAACCAACTGTACGCATACTTAAAAGCTACTGGATTGAAGTTGGGATTGCTTATTCATTTTACAAATACAGGAGTTAAGTATAGAAGAATAGTTAACCTTAATTAGTATATTAGTACACAATTAGTATTTCGTAGCCATGAGACAATATCCCATTGAAAAGTATAGAAATATAGGCATAATCGCCCACATTGACGCCGGGAAGACCACGACCACCGAGCGTGTTTTGTTTTACACGGGAATTTCGCACAAAATTGGCGAAGTGCATGAAGGGGAAGCCGTGATGGACTGGATGGAGCAGGAAAGAGAGCGCGGAATCACGATCACTTCGGCCGCGACGACTTGCTATTGGAAGGATTGCCAAATCAATATCATCGACACGCCGGGACATGTTGATTTCACCGTTGAAGTGGAAAGAAGCCTTCGCGTTCTCGACGGCGGAGTGGTTGTTTTTGACGGAAAAGAAGGTGTCGAGCCGCAATCGGAAACTGTTTGGCGCCAGGCTGACAAATACAATGTCCCCCGTCTTTGTTTCATAAACAAAATCGACAAAGAAGGGGCCGACTTCATTTTTTCACTCGAATCAATTCAAAATCGCCTCAATCCGCACGCGGTCGCGGTCCAAATTCCAATCGGCGAAAGAAACGATTTCAAAGGAATGGTGGATCTTCTGAAAATGAAAGCCATATATTTTGAAGGCGAGAAAGGCGAAATCGTGAAAGAAGAAGATATCCCGGCCGATATGGAGGAAAAAGCGAAAAAATGGCGGGAAAAAATGGTGGAAAAAATCGCCGAAACGGACAACGCTCTGACGGAAAAATTTTTGAGCGGAGAAGAAATTACGGCCTCCGAACTCAAAAATGCGCTTCGTCAAGCCGTCATTAACGTGAAATTGTTTCCGGTTTATTGCGGGACGGCTCTTCGCAACAAAGGAGTTCAGCCGGTTCTTGACGGAGTTGTTGACTATTTGCCGTCCCCGATTGACGTTCCGCCGGTGAAGGGGATCGATCCGAAAACGGAAAAAGAAATCGAGGTGAAGTCGGATGACTCCGCGCCGTTTGCGGCGCTGGCTTTCAAAATCGCGACAGACCCGTTCGTGGGACAGCTCACGTTTTTCCGGGTTTATTCCGGAATAGTGAAAGCCGGCTCCTATGTCCTCAACGCAACCAAAGGTGAAAAGGAAAGAGTGGGAAGAATTCTTCGCATGCACGCCAATCACCGCGAAGAAATACAGGAAATTTTCGCTGGCGGGATCGGAGCGTTGGTGGGAATGAAAAATACTTCTACTGGAGATACTCTTTGCGATCCGGAAAAACCGGTAATTCTCGAATCAATTACGTTTCCGGAGCCGGTAATCTCGATCGCGATCGAGCCGAAAACGAAAGCCGATCAGGAAAAAATGGGAATCGCCCTCAAAAAACTGGCCGAAGAAGACCCGACTTTTCGCGTTCGCTCCGACGAAGAAACAGGCCAGACGATTATTTCGGGAATGGGCGAGCTTCATCTTGACATTATCGTCGATCGCATGAAGCGCGAATTCAAAGTGGAAGGAAATGTCGGCCGGCCGCAAGTGGCGTATCGCGAAACAATCAAACAAACGGCCGAGGCGGAAGGAAAATATATCAGGCAGTCCGGCGGACGCGGGCAATATGGTCACTGCTGGCTTCGCGTCGAACCGAATGAAAAAGGGGCCGGTTTTGAATTTCTCGATGAAATCAAAGGCGGAATTATTCCGCAGGAATATATCCCGGCCATTCAAAAAGGCGTCAAGGAAGCGATGGACCGGGGAGTCGTTGCCGGATATCCTTTGGTTGACATGAAAGTGGCGATTTACGACGGATCGTTCCATGATGTTGACTCCTCCGAAGCGGCTTTCAAAATCGCCGGCTCGATGGCGCTTCAGGAAGCAGTGAGGCGCGCGAAGCCGATTGTTCTTGAGCCGGTTATGAGAGTGGAGGTAATCACGCCGGAAAGCTTCATGGGAGACGTTGTCGGCGACCTAAACGCCAAAAGAGGGACCATACAAGAAATCGAAGACCGCGGCGAAGGAAACGCGCGGGTGAAAGTCATCAAATCCCTTGCCCCCCTGGCTTCGATGTTTGGATACGCGACCCAGCTTCGCTCGATGTCGCAGGGCCGGGCCAATTACAATATGGAATTCGACCACTATGAAGAAGTGCCGGGAAATATCGCGGAAGAGATAAAAAGCGGAGAGAAGAAATAAAATTATGCTTTCTCAAGAACTAAAAGAGTTGATAAGAGATGTCGGAGGGAAGTTTATTATTGCCGAAAACGGAAAGGCGCGTTATGTCGTGATGAGTTTCAATGAATTTCAAAAATCGGTTTCCGGAAGAAAACCGGTCCAGACATTGACAGAAGAAGAACTTGTTGATAAAATAAACGCCGACATCGCCTTGTGGCGAGAAAATCAGGCCAGTGAAGACGAATCTGCGGTTGAGGAAATTGAAAATCTGGATGATATCGAATACGAAACCTTGCCCCGTTAGAAATTTTTGCTGAAAAACAGTTTTATCCTTGATTATTTTCGGTGTATCCAGTGGGAATTTCTAACGGGGCTTGCCAAAATAAGCAAGATATAGTAAACTGTTTTCGTAGAATCAAATTATAATAAACCCTAATAAAACCTAATTAAAACGAATCGGCGTGGATTTGGAAGCCTGCCCCGCACCACAATTATATTTATTATTGATGAGCGGGACGCGGGTTGATAAATAGCTCCGTATCACTTTTATTGTGGTGCGGGGTGAATCTATGCCAGTTCGTAAAATCAAAACTATGGCGGCAGTATTTGAACGGACAAAACCCCACGTAAATGTCGGAACAATTGGTCACGTTGACCACGGAAAAACCACCTTAACGGCGGCGATTTTGCACGTTTTGAGTTTCGCGGGGCGGGCCCAGAAAAAGGGCGTTGACGAAATTGACAAAGCTCCTGAGGAAAAGGAGCGCGGAATCACCATTGCCACCGCTCATTGCGAATACGAATCCGAAAAAAGGCATTACGCCCACGTTGACTGTCCGGGCCATGCTGATTATATAAAAAACATGATCACCGGAGCGGCTCAAATGGATGGAGCGATTTTGGTCGTGAGCGCGACTGACGGTCCCATGCCGCAGACCCGGGAGCATATTCTTCTTGCCCGCCAGGTCGGTGTTCCGGCGATTGTTGTTTTCTTGAACAAAGTCGACATGGTTGATGATCCGGAACTCATTGATTTGGTGGAAGCGGAAGTGCGGGAACTTCTCACAAAATATGAATTTGACGGCGAAAAAGCGGCGATTATCCGCGGTTCAGCGCTCAAGGCTCTTGAGACGAAAAATCAGGATGAAGAAGCCGCCAAGCCGATTCTCGATCTTATCGCGGCGCTTGATGAAAAAATTCCAGAACCGGTTCGAGATATCGACAAGCCGTTTTTGATGCCAATTGAAGATATTTTTTCGATTGAAGGTCGCGGAACGGTTGTTACGGGAAGAATCGAAAGAGGCGTCGTCAATATCAACGAAGAAGTTGAAATTGTCGGAATTCGGCCCACGACCAAAACGATCGTTACCGGTGTCGAAATGTTCAACAAGACGCTTGACAGGGGTCAGGCCGGGGACAACGCCGGAGTTCTTCTCCGCGGGACAAAAAAAGACGACGTGGAAAGAGGACAGGTTCTCGCCAAGCCCGGGTCAATAACTCCTCACACCGAATTTGAAAGCGAAACATATATTCTGACCAAAGAAGAGGGCGGACGCCATACTCCTTTTTTCAAAGGTTATAAACCCCAGTTTTATATCCGGACAACCGACGTGACGGGAGACGTCACGCTTCCGGAAGGAACGGAGATGGTAATGCCCGGCGACACGGTGAATTTCGCGGTGAAACTTATGGCGCCGGTGGCGATGGAAGAAGGGATGAGATTCGCCATTCGCGAAGGCGGAAAAACAGTTGGCGCGGGAGTGGTGACGAAGATTATTAAGTAAACCAAAACAGAGGCTACGAAATACTAATCTAGTACCAATATACGAATTTTCTTTCCTTGGTTATCAGTATATTCGTATGTGATTAGTATTTCGTAGCCAATTGAATAACTTTAACAATACCGATGGCAACCAAGAAACCGGCTGAAGAAGAAGTAAAGCCCAGAATCAGGATCAAAATCAAGGCCTACGATCACAAAGTCATCGATCGTTCGGCCAAGCAAATTGCGGAAACAGCGGAGCGCACAGGCGCTGAAATCGCTGGTCCTGTTCCTTTGCCGACCCAGATTCGCAAATACACGGTGAATAAATCGACTTTCGTGCACAAAGACAGCCGGGATCAGTATGAAATGCGGACACACAAAAGACTGATTGACATATTCAATCCGACTCCGAAGACAATTGATAGCCTTACTAATTTGGATTTGCCGGCCGGAGTGGATGTGGAAATCAAGATGTGAAGTCTCTACGAATTACGAATAAAGTACGAATATACGAATTTGAATTTCATTCGTGATTTGTAGAGAAAAGCGAAAAGACTAGTTTAAGTCCCTCAAAGGGATACTAGGCTAGCCACGATGATGTTTTGAAATAATAAACAAAATCTGGCTTGTAAAAGCCTTTTTTTGTTGAAGTCCTTTGCGAGTTTTCGATTCGTATATTCGTAAGGGAATCGCCGCGCCCGACTTCGCTTTGACCATTGCACATTCTGTAAAGTTATTTAATTTATCTAGATTGTTGAAGACTAGCTCAATATGCAACGGCGAAGTCAAAGCGGGCGGGTAATTCGTAGACAATAAACCGGGCTATGAAATTCATCTTAGGCAGAAAATTAGGAATGAGCACCATATATGACGAAAAGAAAGGCGCGCTGAACGTGACGTTGGTTGAATGCGAGCCGAATGTCATAACGCAACTGCGAAAAAATGAAAAAGATGGCTATGAAGCGGTGCAGATAGGATTGATCAAGCGAAAAGCGAAAAGCGAAAAGCGAAAAGCTAAGGAAAATTATTTCAAGATCAAAGAATTCAAGACCGAAGCGAAAGATTTGAAAGTTGGCGATATGCTTGACATAAATCAATTTCAGGTTGGTGACAAGGTGAAAGTTTCCGGGACGACAAAAGCAAAAGGTTTTCAGGGAGTCGTAAAAAGACACGGGTTCAAAGGTTCTCCAAAGTCGCATGGGCACAAGCATGATCTTCGGGCGCCCGGTTCTATAGGAGCGACGTTTCCAGAGCATGTCATCAAGGGCAAGAGAATGGCGGGACGAATGGGCGGAGTCCGCGCGAGCGTGAAAAATCTGGAAGTGGTTGAGATCGACAAAGAAAATAACATTTTGTTTCTCTGCGGTGCGGTGCCGGGAGTGAAAGGGAGAATAGTCGAAATAATGTCCAATGCCAATTAGAAATCAGATTAATTAGAAATTTGGAATGATAAAGTTTTCCGTCCACAACCTAAAAGGTGAAAAGGTAAAGGATATCGAATTATCCGATTTAGTTTTCGCCGCGTCGAAAAATGACGCTCTTCTCCATCAAGTTTATGTTTCCCAATATGCCAATCGAAGGCAAGTACTGGCGCATACAAAGGACCGCGCGGAGCGGGCGGGATCCGGGAAAAAACCATGGCGACAGAAAGGGACAGGAAGAGCGCGAGTTGGTTCGGTGCGGACGCCGATCTGGCGAAAAGGAGGCGTCGTATTCGGACCGACCAAAGAACGGAATTTCAAAAAGGATATTCCGAAGAAAATGAACAGAAAGGCAATGACCATCGCGCTTAGCGGGAAAACAAGGGACAAAGAAATTATTATAGTTGACAGCTTGAAGGTCAAAGAAACTAAAACGAAATTGATAAAACAGGCCATTGACAATTTGAAATTGAAAGGCAGCGTCCTCTTCGGATTTTCAAAAGAAGAAAAACGGACTAAAAGAGCTGTCAATAATTTGCCCAAAACGGACGGAGTCGACATAGAGAGTTTGAATATTTTTGATGTGCTGAATCACAAGTATTTGATTTTGAGCGAAGAAGGAATAAAAATTATTGAGAATAAATTTATCGGCAAAGAATAAAAAAACCGAATCGAATTTATAATTTATTAACAGAAATATGGGAATTTTCGATAGAATAATAGGCAAAAAAGAAGAAAAGAAATCGGCTGAAAAAACCGAGAAAGAAAAGCGGATAGCGGCAGCTCCGGGAGATGGAAAACCGAAAACCGTCAAGGTTGAGAAAAAACGGGCAGAAAAAAAATCAAAAGTTGAAAAGCCAAAAAAAGAATCCCGAAGCAAAAAAGTCGCCAAAAAAGAAGAAAATCGGGCCCACAGCGTTTTGACGGCACCGCTTGTTTCTGAAAAATCAACAGTTTTGGGACAATACAACAAATATGTTTTCAGGGTGAGTCAAAAAGCAAATAAGAATGAGATAAAGTCAGCCATTGAAGATTATTACGGAGTCGGAGTGACAAAAGTGAATATCGTAAAGATTCATCCCAAGAAAAGAATGCACGGACGGACGGTCGGTTGGAAGCAAGGATTCAAAAAAGCGATCGTGACGCTTCAAGAGGGAGATACGATAGGAGTAGCGGAAGGCGTATAATTAAATTAAAAATTAAAAGTGAAAAAGTAAAAATTTTGGTATGCGCTTCGCGCATGGACTAATTTTATCATTTTACAAAAAATAATCGTTCCGCCCTGCAGGACACCATAGTTTTTCATTTTTAGTTTTGAATTTTTAATTTAAATTTTGATGCCAATCAAAATTTATCGAAAAACCACTCCCGGACGCAGACAAATGTCGGTGAACAGAATGGAAAAGAACTCCGTGAAACCGGAGAAAAGTTTGACATATTTTCTTCATCGCGACAAAGGCCGGTCGCGTGGAAAAATTTCCGTTCGTCATAAGGGAGGCGGCCACAAAAAGAAATACCGCGAAATTGATTTCAAGATGGACAAACTGAATATTCCGGCAGTCGTTGAGCGAATCGAAAGAGACCCTTTCCGAAGCGCCAGTATCGCCCTGCTAAAGTATAAAGACGGGGAAAAAAGATACTCGGTCGCGGTTGAAAAACTGGAAACCGGCCAGGAAATCGTCACGGCTGAAAATGCGCCGATAAAAGAAGGAAACCGCACAATCCTCAAAAATATTCCGGTCGGAACGCAAATATCACTGGTTGAATTGTTTCCTGGAAAAGGCGCCCAAATTGCCCGAAGCGCTGGATCATCGGTGGTGCTTATGTCAGTCGAAGGGAATACGGCCCAGCTAAAACTTTCTTCGGGGGAAATTCGAACGACAAGTGCCGCTTCGTGGGCGACTATTGGACAAATCAGCAATATTTTGCATAATACGGTATTGATTGGAAAAGCCGGCCGGAAACGCTGGATGGGTGTTCGCCCGACTGTCAGAGGAACTGTTATGAATCCAGTCGACCATCCGCATGGCGGAGGCGAAGGCAAGCAGGGAATCGGTCTCAAGCATCCGAAAACTCCGTGGGGCAAGCCGGCGCTCGGCAAAAAAACGAGAAAGAAATACAAGTACAGCAATAAATTCATATTAAAGCGAAGAAAATAATGTCAAGATCTCTCAAGAAAGGCCCGTATATCGACGAAAAATTGGTAAAGAAATTGAGTAACAAGAGACCCGGCGACAGGGCGGTGATAAAAACTTGGTCGCGTCCCTCGACGATTGTTCCTGAAATGGTGGGCTTCACTTTCGGTGTGCATAACGGGAGAGACTTTACGCCAGTTTTCGTGACGGAAGAAATGATCGGGCACAAATTGGGAGAATTTTCACCGACGCGAAAGTTTATTCGCCATGGAGGAAGAATACAAAAGGAACAAGAAGCGGCGGCAGCGGTCAAGGAAGCGGAAGCGGCGAAGCCGGAGAAGGAAGAGAAGAAGTAAATCACGAAACATGTAGCATGCAATATGTAACCCAGGGAAAAAAAGAAAAAATCTTGCGTTACAGGTTGCGTGTTACAAGTTACATGAAAAAATGAAAGTTTCAGCCAAACTACACAACTTAAGACGCTCGCCCAGAAAAGTTCGCTTGGTAGCGGACACGCTTCGGGGACTGGATGTGGAAAAAGCGGAGAACCAGCTCATGTTTTTGATAAAAGGGTCCGCGCCGAGTTTTGGAAAACTTCTGAAAAGCGCGATTGCCAACGCCCAGAACAATTTTGGATTGGATAGGGAGAATTTGTTTATCAAGGATGTTATTGTCAACGAAGGGGCAAAGCTCAAAAGATGGCTTCCGAGAGCTCACGGGAGAGCGACGATGATTCTCAAAAGAACAAGTGATATTGAACTTATTCTGGCTGAAAAAGTCGAAGGAAAAGGAAGAAAGAAAATCGAGAAGAAACGAGAAATAAAAGATATAAAACCGGAAGAATTGAAGAAAAAAGAAAAAGAAGGCAAAGAAGAAGCAAAAGAAGAAAAGAGAGAAGAGGTAAAAGAGAAAGAGGAAAAAGAATTTTTGGATGAAAAGAAAAAAGCTGCGGAATCGAAGGGATTTTTGAAAAGAGTATTCAGGAGAAAAAGTATGTAAATTTCAACGAACAGAGAACAATGAACAAAGATCAATATTTTTGTTCATTGATCATTGTTTACTGATCATTGACGATCATGGGACAGAAAGTTGATCCGCGAGGTCTCCGAATCGGAGTAACGACTAACTGGAAATCTCGCTGGTTTGGAAAAAAAGAATACGCCAAGCAGCTTCGTGAAGATATTACCATTCGCAAGGCCCTGGAGGGCCGCATTCGAAGCGCGGCTATTGGCGCGATTGAAGTGGAAAGGTCGGTCGGATTGGTGAAAATCATCATCAAAACCGCTCGCCCTGGAGTTTTGATTGGACGAGGCGGGACCGGGATTGAAGACTTGAAAAAAGAAATCAAGGAAAAAATGTTCAGGAACAAAAAAATAAACCTCAAGGTTGAAGTCGAGGAAATCAAAAACAGTGAAGAAAGCGCGCAGGTAATTGCTCTCGGAATCGCCGAACAGCTCGAAAAAAGAATGCCGTTCAGAAGGGTTCTCAAGATGGCAATTGACAAATCGATGGAAGCGAAAAAAATCAAAGGAATAAAAGTCGAGGCGGCCGGCCGGCTGGGCGGATCGGAGATTGCCCGAAGAGAATGGTTTTCGAAAGGGACGCTTCCTCTCCACACTCTGCGCGCCGATGTTGATTTCGCGAAAGTGAAAGCCCAGACAACCTACGGAGTAATCGGAGTAAAAGTGTGGGTGTATCGGGGAGAAAAGTTTGAGTAGAAATTAAAAATTAAAAATGAAAAAGTAAAAATTAAGGTATCGCTTCGCGATTAATCGTTTTATAAAATAAATTGTGAGCGTAGCGAACACCAAAATTTTTCACTTTTCATTTTACATTTTTCATTTATTATGTTGATGCCAAAGAAAGTAAAATATAGGAAACACCAGCGAGGAGGGAAGTTGCGCCTCTGGACAAAGAAAGGGTCGGAGTTGAGTTTCGGCAGCTTTGGTTTGAAATCGCTCGAATCGGGACTTGTTTCATCGCGCCAAATCGAGGCGGCTCGCCGCGCAATGACCAGGCACATACAACGCGGAGGAAAAGTTTGGATTCGCGTTTTTCCGGACAAACCGATGACGAAAAAAGGGGACGAAACGCCGATGGGGAAAGGAAAGGGTTCGGTTGACCATTTCGTGGCCGTCGTTGAGCCGGGAAGGATCATTTTTGAAATGGACGGTGTTTTCCCGGATATTGCCCGTCAAGCTCTGAAGTTGGCCGCGGACAAACTAAGCGTCAAAACAAGAATAGAAGAAAAGTAGCCTTTGCGAAATTCGTAATTTGTATAGAAATTGATGAAGATCAGCGATATTCAAAATATGAAAAAAGAAGAGCTTGAAAGAAATCTTCATGAGCTTCGGAACAAACTCGCGAAGATAAGATTTGACATATCTGCCAAGCAAGTGAAGAATCACAGAGAAGCGAGAAAGACCAAAAAGGAAATCGCGAGAATTTTGACGGCATTGAAAAGCGGGAATAATTCATAATTTATAATCGGAATATTCAAAAATATGGAAGCGGCAGACAGCAAAAAAAAGAATGATCCAAAAGGGTTGATTGAAGGAGTCGTGGCGAGCGATAAAATGGACAAAACCGTTGTCGTGGCAATTGACTCATTCAAGGCCCATCCAAAATATCTGAAAAGATATATCGCGACAAAAAAATACAAAGTCCATGACCCGGAGAACAAATTCAAGGTTGGCGATAAGGTGAAAATCAGACAATCCAAGCCGAGAAGCAAGGATAAAAGGTGGGAAGTAATCTAGTTAGTATATTGTATCTGGTATTTTGTATCTGGTATGAATAAAAAAATCCCTACAAAAGATTCATACTCGATACAAGATACTAGATACCAAATACCAGTTTATGATTCAAGCCGAGACAAAATTGAAAGTTGCTGATAATACCGGCGCGAAAATTGTCGAGTGCTTCAAAGTGCTCGGCGGGACGAGGCGCAGATACGCGCAAATAGGCGATATTGTCGTAGCTTCAGTCAAGCTTGCCGAACCGCGCGGAACCGTCAAGAAGAAAGCGGTTGTGAGAGCGGTGATTGTGCGCCAGAAAAAACCTTTGCGAAGAAAAGACGGATCATATATACGGTTTGACGACAACGCGGTGGTGATTGTTGAGGGCATGGAACCAAAAGGAACCAGAATATTCGGTCCGATCGCGCGCGAAATTCGCGACCGAGGATTTATGAAGATAGTATCGCTCGCGCCGGAAGTCTGGTAAAAAGAAATTAAAAATAAAAAAGTAAAAATTTTGGTGTCGCTTCGCGACTTTGTTGAGTAATTTCTATCCGAAGAAACGTGAAAATCAGAAAAAACGACAATGTCAAAATTTTATCCGGAAAGGACCGAGGAAAAATCGGGAAGGTTATGCGTGTTTCGCCGAAAAGCAACAAGGCCATTGTCGAAGGACTGAATCTTGTGAAGAAGCACACCCGGCCCAGAAAGCAAGGAGAAAAAGGACAAAGGGTAACTGTTCCGGCATCAATTGACATTTCAAATTTGGCTCTGGTGTGTCCGAAATGCTCGAAACCGACGCGCGTTGGGTCCAAATTAGGAGAAAATAACAAGTTTAGAATATGCAAGAAGTGCGGAAGCGAAATTTAATCACAACGTGAATTATGGCGAGTATTCTCAAAGAAAAATATAATAAGCAGGTAGTCCGGGTTTTTCAAGAAAAGTTTGGAGTGAAAAACATTATGGCTGTTCCGAAAATCACAAAAGTGGTGATCAATGTCGGGATTGGAAAGTACCTCAAGGAGAAAGACGCCGTAGACGAAATAGTTGAAAATATCAAGTTCATTTCCAGTCAAAAGCCGATTCTGACAAAAGCCAAAAAATCAATTTCTGGATTCAAAACCCGCCAAGGCCAGGAAGTGGGAGTTTCAGTAACGCTTCGGGGTGAAAGAATGTGGCATTTTTTGGAAAGGCTTGTTTATTCAGCTTTTCCAAGAGTGCGTGATTTTCAAGGAATTGATCAAAAGAATTTTGATCGACAAGGGAATTTCAATATTCCCATAAAAGATCAAATTGTTTTTCCGGAAATTTCAGCGGAAAATGTAAAGAATATTTTCAGTTTTCAGGTGGCGATAGTGAACACGGCGAAAAGCAAGGAAGAGGGCGTTGAATTGTTCAAGATGTTGGGATTTCCAATCAAGAATTCGTAATTTGTATAGAATATAATGGCGAAGAAATCAACTGAAGCCAGAGCAAAAAAGAAGCCGAAATTTTCAACCCGCGCGGTGCGGCGCTGTTGGCGCTGTGGCAGGAAACGGGGATATATGCGGGACTTTGAATTGTGCCGGATTTGTTTTCGGGAGCTGGCCAGTCGCGGTGAAATCCCCGGAATAAGAAGATCAAGCTGGTAAGTACGATGCGAATCTACGAATAAATGCCAATCAACGAATTGTGAATAACGCGAATGCCGTTGATTAGCGGAAAATATGCCATCGAAGATTCGTGATTCGAAGATTAGCATTAAATTAGCGGATTAGCATCACATTTTATGGATCCAATTAGCGACATGTTAACGAGAATAAGAAACGCGTCTCAAGCCGGACACGCGGAAGTCTTGATGCCGTTTTCGGGTTTCAAATTGAAGATAGCGCGGGCCCTCGAGAAAAAAGAATTTATCGAAAAAGTCGAAGTTATTGAGGAAAGTCCGCCAGCAAAGAGCATAAAAGTGGTTCTGAAATATATGCGAAATGAAAAAGGCGGTTCAATTCCGTATATACAGGGATTAAGGCGCGTGAGCCGCCCGGGACAAAGAATATACGCGCGGAAAGGTGACGTTCCGTTCAGTCGAGGAAAATTCGGCTTTGCGCTGGTTTCGACATCAAAAGGACTGATGACAAACGATGAAGCGCGAAAATCGGGAATCGGAGGAGAAATAATTTGTGAAATATGGTAGGTGTATGAGCAGGATAGGCAAACAACCAATTCAAATCCCGGAAGGAGTCGAAATGAAAATTGCCGACGGGAAAGTTTTCGTGAAAGGGCCGAAAGGTTCACTCGATTTTGAATTTCATCCGGATGTGAAAGTTGAAATGGCCGAAAAAGAAGTGAAATTGTCCGTCAAGGAAGAAACGAAACAGACGAAATCGCTATGGGGATTGACGCGGGTTCTTGTCGCCAATATGATCAAAGGAGTGACGGAAGGGTATGAAAAACAGCTCGAGCTTCAAGGGGTGGGCTACAGAATGGCCGTGCAGGGAAAAAAGCTGAATATGGCTTTGGGATTTTCCCATCCCGTTGAAGTTGAAATTCCCGATGGACTGGAAGCGAAAATCGACAAAAACATTCTCACAATCTCGGGCATTGACAAGCAGCAAGTCGGCCAGTTTGCGGCGACAATCCGGGCGCTCAAGAAAGTCGAGCCGTACAAAGGAAAAGGCTTCCGCTATGTCGGAGAAATAGTGAGAAAGAAAGCCGGGAAGAAAGCGATGGGAACGGAAAAGTAGTATTTGGTATATGAAAAAGAATAAATTGAAGCAAAAAAGAGCAGTCAGAATACGAGCAAAGATTTTTGGGACGGCTTCGCGTCCGCGACTTTGTATTTTTCGAAGTTTGAAAGATATTTATATCCAGCTTGTTGATGATGAAAAAGAAAAAACAATCGCGGCGCTGGACAGCCGAAAAATAAAGGGCGGGAAGAATAATATCGAAACAGCCTGGAAAATTGGGGCAGAAATTGCCAAAATCGCCAAAGAAAAAAAGATTGCAAAAGTTGTTTTCGACAAGCACGGATACAAATACCACGGAAAAGTCAAAGCTCTCGCCGAAGGAGCAAGAGAAGGGGGACTAATATTTTAGTAGCTAATATCTGGTAGTTGGTATCTGGTATATTTTTTGCAGATTTGATCCTACAGATAAAATACCAAATACCAAATACTATATACCAAATACCAACTTATGGCCAGGAAAAGATTTTCAAGACGAGAAAAACCGGAATACGACCAAAAGCTTTTGGAATTGGCGAGAGTCACCCGAGTCGTGAAGGGTGGACGGCGTTTTCGTTTCCGGGCTACGGTCGTCGCGGGCAATCGCAACGGAAAAGTGGGAGTGGGAGTGGGAAAAGGAACAGACGTGAGCGAGTCGGTGCGAAAAGCTTTCAATGACGCCAGAAGAAATATGATTCAGGTCAGGAGATACAACAACACGATTGCCTGCGAAGCGAATGCCAAGGTCGGGAGCGCGAAAGTAATGATCCGGCCGGCCAAGCCGGGACGTGGAATTGTAGCCGGCGGCGCGGTGCGGGCAGTGGTTGAAATGGCTGGTATTCGCGACATAGTTTCAAAATCTTTGGGTTCCGCGAACAAATTGAGTGTGGCGAGGGCGACAGTAAAAGCGTTGGAGCAAGTGAAAATATTATCAGGACGTAATTCGTAATTTGTAATTAGTAATTAGGATTTTTTATTTTATCCAAATTACAATTTACGAATTACCAATTACAAAGACCATGCAAATTCATCAACTCAAAGTGAAAACTCAAAAGCCCAAAAGACGCGTGGGACGCGGCGGGAAAAAGGGAACCTACAGCGGCCGCGGAATGAAAGGGCAAAAATCGCGTTCCGGGGCGAAAATAAACCCGATTTTTGAAGGTGGGCGCTCAACTCTCATTGAACATTTGCCGAAAGTGCGCGGATTCAAGTCCATGTATCCTAAAAATCAGGTTGTGAGCCTTGAAAAGCTCGAAAAATACTTTCAAGACGGAGAAATTGTGAATCCGGCCGCTTTGCATGAAAAGAAATTGATCAGTAAAATAGAAACAGCCGTAAAAATCCTCGGAGACGGAGAAATCAAAAAGAAATTGGCGATTGAGAACTGTCTTGTTTCAAAAAGCGCGAAAGAGAAGATTGAGAAAGCGGGAGGATCTGTAAAATAAATCCAAATTTCAAAGCTCAAATTTCAAATCGAATCCCAAATCCGAATGACTAAATTTTTTGGATTTTGAACTTTGGATTTCATTTGGCATTGGAATTTTGATATTTGGATTTTTATATTATTTATGCTGGAGAAAATATTTCAAGTATTCAAGATCAAGGAACTCCGCAACAAGATACTGTTTATACTCGGCATTCTTGTCGTATTCCGTCTGGCGGCGAACATCCCGGTTCCGGGAGTAAATGTCGAGCAATTGCGCCAGTTTTTTGAAAACAACCAGTTTTTTGGGCTGCTCAATATGTTTTCCGGAGGAGGTCTTCGCAACATTTCGATCGTGATGCTCGGCGTCGGTCCGTATATCACCGCGTCCATCATAATGCAGCTCCTCACGATGATTGTTCCGAAACTGGAACAGATATACAAAGAAGAGGGTGAGGCCGGCCGGCAAAAATTCAATATGTGGACTCGCTGGCTCACTGTGCCTCTCGCCGCGCTCCAGACTTTCGGAATGATTTCCCTTTTCCGTTCCCAGGGAATTTTCGGCAGCCTCAACGGATTTGAACTGGGGACAATAATCATCACCGCCACGGCCGGAACAGTTTTCCTCATGTGGTTGGGAGAGCTTATCACCGAAAAAAATATCGGAAACGGGGTATCGATAATCATCTTTGCCGGAATCGTGGCCGGACTTCCAACTTCATTTTCACAGACTTTGGTTGTTTGGGATCCGGCAAAAGTTTTCACTTATCTCGGCTACGCGGTGTTCGCTTTACTGGTCATTGCCGCTGTGGTTTTTATTACCGAAGGCCAAAGGAACATTCCCGTTTCCTACGCCAAAAGGGTGCGGGGAAACAGGATATATGGCGGAACTTCGACTCACTTGCCTCTTCGCGTGAACCAGGCCGGTGTCATCCCGATAATTTTTGCGATGTCGATCATGCTTTTTCCGGGAATGATCGCCAATTTTTTCGTGAACGCCTCCAATCCGACGCTGGCGAACATGGCAACGACCGTGAGCAATATTTTCAAAAACCAGATGTTTTACGGCGCCGCCTATTTTGTTTTGGTCGTGATGTTCACTTATTTTTACACCGCGGTCACATTTGATCCCCGCCAAATCGCGGAAAACCTTCAAAAGAACGGCGGTTTTGTTCCCGGAATCCGCCCGGGACAGGCGACGGCCGAATATTTGCACAAAACGCTCAACCGAATCACTCTCACGGGCGCGCTTTTTTTGGGAGCAATCGCGGTTTTGCCGTTTGTCGTTCAGGGACTTACCAACATCCAAACTCTCACGATTGGCGGAACGGGACTGCTGATTGTCGTGAGTGTTGTGATTGAAATCATGAAACAAATCGAATCGCAGATGATCATGAGAGATTATGAGGGATTTTGACTCACTTCGCGGGAATTTTCAATGATCAATTATCAATTTTCAAATATTTTATCATTGAAAATTTAGTCATTGATTGGAAATTGAAAATTCGAAAATTGAAAATTTTTGCAGTTAGGTGATTGTCTCGCGAAACTTTATATTGAAATTAATCATAGTTTGCAATGAATCTGATAATATTAGGTCCACAAGGCTCTGGAAAAGGGACGCAGGCAAAAATGCTGGCGGAGAAATTCAATCTTGAATATTTTGAGATGGGCAGGATTTTGCGCGAAGTGGCCAAACTCGACACGCCTCTGGGACGGCACATTGATGAAACAATAAATATCAAGGGCCAGCTGGTTGATGGTAAGACTTTTGGAGAGGTTTTCAACGCCAAGCTGCGGGAGATACCGGAAGAGCGGGGAATTCTTTTCGAGGGTGTTCCCCGAAGAGAAGACCAGCTTTATTATTTTGAAGAAAAGCCGGGCGGATTCAAAAGGAAAATTGACGCGGTGATCGTGATAAGTTTGCCGGAGGAGGAATCCATCGAAAGGCTTTCAAAGAGACGGGTGTGCAAAGAAAACGAGCACGTGCTCATCATGGGAAAAGACGTCAAGAGCGAAAAAGACAAATGCCCGATTTGCGGAAGCGAAATTTTTCAGAGAATAGACGACACCCCCGAAAGAATCAAAACGAGATTGGGGATATACCACAATGACACGAAGGCGGTTATCGATTTTTATCGCCAAAAAGGAATTTTGATTGAAATTGACGGCCGGCCGAGCATCGAAGAAGTTAGTGAAGATATTTTGAAAAAAATCGAGAAGCTGAATTTTTAAGGTCGAACCTTAAAAACGGAATTTTTTCTAAACAAAGAAGCGGCCTATGGACCGCTTCGGCAAAAACATAGCAGTTGATCCCCTCCCATACGCCCGCGGCGATAGCTCCTATCAAGATGGATAAGAGAAAAAAAATGATTACTCCCCAAAAGAAATCCCTTAGGCGTTTCTCCCGATACCTTTTTGAAAAAACCACCGAAGGATGTAAGGGGATTTCTCTTATGGTTATACCGATAGCTGAAAGAGTCAAAAAAATCACCATTGCCGCACAACTAGCCCAAATCCATTTTTAAATAGTTTTTCCCAGTGGGTAATCCACTAGTTCCACTAGTGAGACTCGAAAAGGTTCTACCGTTCCGGCAACCACAAAAAAAGACACAATGTTGTACAATGAACTTGTGGCCTCGATGAGTGGCCAATCGCTCATGAACAACATTATGTCAAACCTATACCAAAGTTTATCCCACTCGAAATGGAATTGCAAATATCACCTGATATTCGTGCCCAAGAGAAGAAAAAACTCAATCTACGGCAAAAT
>JASEHL010000079.1 GCA_030018805.1 Patescibacteria group bacterium | reverse complement strand
TAATGTCCCCCTCGGGGAATGGGAGAAATTCCCTCGCCTTTAGGCGAAGACTTTAGTTTGATATTTCTTCATGCTATGCGTAAAATCATAGTATGCAGAATTATCGAACCACAAGCCATTCTAAATACGATCTGAAAGTCCATCTCGTGTGGATTCCCAAATACCGCAAAAAGGTGCTCTACGGAGAAACTGCCGTAAGAACCCGGGATCTCATCCGCCAAATCTGCCAAGCCAATGACATTCAGATAATCGAAGGCAAAGTGGCCTCGAATCACATCCACATATTCATTTCATACCCGCCGTACTTTTCCGTCTCAAAGATAGTCCAGCTCCTGAAAGGAAAAACTTCCCACAAACTCTTGAGCGAGAACAAAATTCTGCGAAAAGCCTTCTGGGGCAATCACTTGTGGGCGAGAGGCTACTTTGCCGTTTCCTCGGGAAACATCACCGACGAAATGATTATGGAATACATAAACCAACAAGAGGGGGAGAATATCCGAGCGGAAAACAATTTTCAAATAACTAATCAGTAAAGGGACTTTTAGTCCCGACTCAACCCACCAGCTTTAGCTGGTGGACTGGTGAG
>JASEHL010000078.1 GCA_030018805.1 Patescibacteria group bacterium | reverse complement strand
GATTGGGCTAGGGTCGTCACAACGATACCAAACCCAGACAAACTCCGAATTCCGTAGATATGTTTCCCGGGAGTCAGGCGACGACGGATAAGCGCCGACGCCGAGAGGAGAACAATCCAGATCACCAGCTAAGGTCCCAAAATCGAAGTTAACAGACAAAGGATGTTAAGTTGCTCAGACAACTAGGAGGTTGGCTTAGAAGCAGCCATTCCTTTAAAGAGTGCGTAATAGCTCACTAGTCAAGCGACTTAGCGTCGATAATTCTCGGGACTAAAACTTCGTACCGAAGCTGTGAATTTCCGCCTTTGGCGGAAGTGGTAGGGGAGCATTCTATCCTGCGACTGTGGTTAACGCAGGTGCCGACGCAAGTCGGGATGAAGGTGTGCAGCGATGCATGCTGGAGCTTATGGAAACGCAGATGTAGGCATGAGTAACGATAAGACAGATGAAAAATCTGTCCGCCGAAAGCCTGAGGTTTCCTTGGCAATGAAAATCAGCCAAGGGTTAGGCGGTCCTAAGGCAATGGAGAAATCCGCAGCCGATGGACAGACGGTTAATATTCCGTCCCTAACTTTAGCGCTTTTACGGAGCAACGAAGTTTAGTATGCTATGCG
>JASEHL010000077.1 GCA_030018805.1 Patescibacteria group bacterium | reverse complement strand
TAGATTTCTTCGTTCTGGAAGTAACGGCCAACAAAGCAGCGGGAGTTCTCGGAATCAACAGACATTCAGCCGAAAGAATCTACACTCTGATCCGTATCCGCTTGGCAATCGAATGCGAGAAACATTCTCCATTCGGTGGCGAAGTGGAAATAGATGAATCATATTTCGGAGGTTTCAGGAAAGGAATGCGAGGCCGAGGTGCGGCTGGCAAAGTGCCGGTATTTGGCCTTTTAAAGCGAAAAGGCCGGGTTTACACTAAAATCGTCAATGATGTTTCGAGAAATACCCTCAGAAAGATAATTCGGACAAAAGTAGTTCCTCAAAGTGTTGTCTACTCTGATGGTTTTCGATCTTACGACGGGCTGGTGCTCGATGGATTCAAGCATTACCGAGTGAAGCACGAGAAAACATTTGTCGAGGGGAAACACAATCACATTAACGGAATTGAGAATTTCTGGGGTTACGCCAAGACTAAACTCAAACGCTATTCCGGCATCAGCAGAAACCGCTTTTATCTGTATCTCAAAGAGATGGAATTTCGTTTCAATCATAGACAGCAGAATTTAGGCTTAATTATTAGAAAATTGTTAAGTAGCTCTAGTCGTGTTCTATACTAACTCC
>JASEHL010000076.1 GCA_030018805.1 Patescibacteria group bacterium | reverse complement strand
CAGAACCAGACGATAAATCATCTTTTGCAACTGCGATTCTCTCCCCTTCTTCCAGGCTGGCGACTTTTGTCCAGCCTTCTTTTGTGAGATACGGATGATTCCCCGTAGTCCTGATTTCTCTTCCGTCCTCGGTCGTGATCTTGAAGATCGGCTTCACTCCCATGTCGAGCAGTCCTTTGATCCTCGCCGGCACCAGCTTGCCGGTTTTTTCGTCGAGGGAAAGGACTTGATCACCGGATTTTACCTGGTCTATTCGTTTATATTCTAAATTTTTATCATTGGAAATTGAATCATTGTTTGAAAATTGATCATTGATCATTGAAAATTCTTTCGATTTCACAATCGAAAGTAAAGTATCTCCCGTAACGCACTGCCCTTCGACATGGAGTTTTTGGAGAGGATTGGTGGTGCCGATCCCCACATTCCCCGCTCCGACAGTCGTTCCCGTTCCGAAGCCGCCACTCGCAAAGATGAGGTTGCCGATAGAAAGATAGCTAGAAGTGCCGACGGCGGGTGTGCTTATGTTGTATCCGAGAATAATGTTGTCCGTGCCGGTGGTGATATTGTCTCCGGCGCGATAGCCAAGAAGTGTATTGTTGCCTCCGGTGGCGAGATAGCCTGCATAGTAGCCAAGCATGGTGCTGTT
>JASEHL010000075.1 GCA_030018805.1 Patescibacteria group bacterium | reverse complement strand
GAGTCGATTGAAGAAGAAAAAACCACCAAATCGGGAATAGTTATTCCTGATACCGCCGATAAAGAAAAACCGATTAAAGGCCGGATAATCGCCATTGGTCCTGGGAAAGTAAACGATAAAGGAGAAAGGACGGCGATGTCGGTAAAAGTCGGGGACATTGTTTTATTTAAAAAATACGGTCCGGACGAGATAGAAATTGACGATTCCGCCGGAGGCGGATCTGCCTCTGGCAGGAAAAAATATCTGGTCGGCGACGAAGACGATATTCTTGCAATTTTGGAATAAATATAGTAAGAATGTCTTAATGTAAAAATCAAAAATCAAAATGTAAAATGACAATGCAAAATTCAAAATTATTAAGATTAGTTTTAGGTTTTAATTAATTTTAACATTTTAATCTGTAATTTTGATATTTACATTTTACATTTGAGTAATAACGAATATGGCAAAGCAAATTTTATTTGATAAAGACGCCCGAGCGGCATTAAAAAAAGGAATTGACAAATTAGCGGACGCGGTGAGAATTACCTTGGGTCCGCGCGGCCGCGCTGTTGTTATAGACAAAGGATATGGTTCGCCTCAAGTTACTTTTGACGGAGTCACGGTTGCCAAAGAAGTTGAATTAAAGGATAAGTATGAAAATTTGGGAGCGGAATTTTTG
>JASEHL010000074.1 GCA_030018805.1 Patescibacteria group bacterium | reverse complement strand
GTCGAATATGCGCAAGATTAAGCGGATCCGAAGTATGCAGAAGCGCGGAGGGGTTGGAGGAGTTATTTTTGAAAATCAAGATTAATGTATTTTAAAACCGCCTTGTTGTCTGGCGGTTTTTTATTTTTAGTGTGTCTTCACAGTTTGGCTCGAACTCATTTTATCCGAAATTCCTGACCGAAACCAGCTAAAGGAAGCCGCCCCGCCGCCCTGCTCGGTCAGAGCAGAGAGCCGCAAAAAAGTTTTCTTTTCCTTTTAGAAAGAAAAGAAATCGCGCGCCAAATCAAAAAATGCGAAGAAAACTTTTTTGCTGGCTGGCGAGCGTTAGCGAGCGGCGGCGGGGCGGAGCGGGTCAGTTTCGCTCAAAATAGGTTCGGACTTTGTCGTATAATTGCACCAGTATTAAACTTTCCGATTTTTGCCCGACTGATTCGGCCGCGCGAAGCGCGGCAGAGAACGGAAACACTGGCTCGCCGCGCACAGCGCGGCTCGCCAAGCGCAGGTTCGAAATCCCTTGCGATTTTAAGTATTTGCTTTGCCCATTATGAATAACGAACAACATAAATTTTTCCTATACGCCCGCGAGTCCACTGATGTGGAAGATAAACAAGTGCGTTCGATTGAAGATCAAATCGCAGAATTGCGTGCCTTTGCTAAGCAAGAAAACTTGAATGTTATTGATGTTTTGATTGAAAAACAAAGTGCCAAAATTCCGGGCCGCCCTATTTTCAACG
>JASEHL010000073.1 GCA_030018805.1 Patescibacteria group bacterium | reverse complement strand
CTTGGCGGGATTAAGACCTCACCGCCCATTCGCGCGCGGTTCTTTCGAACCAACACGTACAAAAAACAAAATCCCGCTTGGCGGGATTAAGACGAGATTTTCGCCATATTCGGATTTCAGGCGGCGGGCAAGTACAAAAAACAAAATCCCGCTTGGCGGGATTAAGACCCCGGTGGGACTTGAACCCACAACAACCGCGTTGCAGGTACAAAAAACAAAATCCCGCTTGGCGGGATTAAGACTTGATTCAGCGGGCGCGGTGTGCCTGATTGCGGCGGCTGAGATAGTACAAAAAACAAAATCCCGCTTGGCGGGATTAAGACGATGACCGGCAGGACGGTAAGTATCGTCGCGAGAAACAGGTACAAAAAACAAAATCCCGCTTGGCGGGATTAAGACAATTTACCAGGTTGCGGTATCCAATTCTTCTGCACATCCATGTACAAAAAACAAAATCCCGCTTGGCGGGATTAAGACCTCACCGCCCATTCGCGCGCGGTTCTTTCGAACCAACAAGTACAAAAAACAAAATCCCGCTTGGCGGGATTAAGACTCTCAGCCAACTGCGCGATAACCATGATGGCGGTTCCCGCCACCATGTACAAAAAAACAAAATCCCGCTTGGCGGGATTAAGACGCGGGGTAGCGTGGCGTCGGCTTTTGGACGCGGCAAACTTCTTTGTACAAAAAACAAAATCCCGCTTGGCGGGATTAAGACCCAGAAGGTAGTCCAGTCCTTCGGCGATTTGGGCAAAAGCGGGTACAAAAAACAAAATCCCGCTTGGCGGGATTAAGACGTGAATCGTGCTCTGCTTGCCTTGTGCGCTTCTGCGCTCTTGCGCCAGGTACAAAAAACAAAATCCCGCTTGGCGGGATTAAGACGCAATAGTGGCGTGCGATTGTGATCATTGCAGATCCTGTACAAAAAACAAAATCCCGCTTGGCGGGATTAAGACGGTATGTCATCTTGTCCTCCAGGACTCTAGGGCTGAGTACAAAAAACAAAATCCCGCTTGGCGGGATTAAGACGTGGTGTTGGCCGATGTTGGCGCGGGCGTCAGTCCGGTACAAAAAACAAAATCCCGCTTGGCGGGATTAAGACATTGTGATCAACCGCATCCCGGTCTGGCTTGCCCAGGTCACCAGGGTACAAAAAACAAAATCCCGCTTGGCGGGATTAAGACCTGAACAGACACAGAACATCATCCCATTCAGTCCACGCGTACAAAAAACAAAATCCCGCTTGGCGGGATTAAGACGGGCCGATTGTGATCATACTGTTCTCCCACGTGAATGGGAGGTACAAAAAACAAAATCCCGCTTGGCGGGATTAAGACCCGGATCGGGCATCCCGGCCAGGGCAACCGCAATCGCGTACAAAAAACAAAATCCCGCTTGGCGGGATTAAGACCCGAAAAAGAAATGGTTGCGCCAGTGGGAATTTCTTTAACCGCAAAGTACAAAAAACAAAATCCCGCTTGGCGGGATTAAGACGATCTGGAGGAGAGACAATCGCCCAATGGCAATCTTTTGGACTTTTGACAAAACTTGACAAAAAAT
>JASEHL010000072.1 GCA_030018805.1 Patescibacteria group bacterium | reverse complement strand
TTCAGGCCCAGATCAAACTGGGTCTATATTGCTTTGTCAAAAGTCCAAAATCTTAAAAGCGTACAAAAAACAAAATCCCGCTTGGCGGGATTAAGACAAAGCCGGCCCTGGTCTGCGAGATGGCCTCGTCCAGCGCGTACAAAAAACAAAATCCCGCTTGGCGGGATTAAGACTTGTACCATCTGATGCTGCTGCTGCCGCTATTTCGAGTACAAAAAACAAAATCCCGCTTGGCGGGATTAAGACTTTCCAAACTGAAACGGTGTCGCCAACATCAATAGCCAGTACAAAAAACAAAATCCCGCTTGGCGGGATTAAGACGATCTTCGTGGCTGGCGTGATCCGCCACGCGCCCAGCGGCTGGATAGTACAAAAAACAAAATCCCGCTTGGCGGGATTAAGACGCGCGTATTCCGCAAAGTCCTGGCCGCTCTCATCGCGGACGAAAGTACAAAAAACAAAATCCCGCTTGGCGGGATTAAGACCAATAGCCACGGGGATGTAATTGCGCGGCCAGCCCAACTCGTACAAAAAACAAAATCCCGCTTGGCGGGATTAAGACGATGAGCAAGGACAAAGCGCCATTTACACTCCCGTGTACAAAAAACAAAATCCCGCTTGGCGGGATTAAGACTCAGCCCTTAACTCCATAACGCCTCCTTTCTAAATAGTACAAAAAACAAAATCCCGCTTGGCGGGATTAAGACCGTGCTGTAAAGCTCAAAGGACACGAAGTGGCCGGCGACTTGTACAAAAAACAAAATCCCGCTTGGCGGGATTAAGACCTAGGTGGACACCGTTTGTGAAATACGAGCGCGAGCCCTGTACAAAAAACAAAATCCCGCTTGGCGGGATTAAGACGCCCCTACTTGGTAGGGTCCGGCGGGGTGAATCCCGTCAGGTACAAAAAACAAAATCCCGCTTGGCGGGATTAAGACAGGTGGCAGCGTCAGCGTTGGCCTTGGCGTAGTCGGGTACAAAAAACAAAATCCCGCTTGGCGGGATTAAGACGTTTTGGGCGCTTCATGATGATGCCCAATGCGACAAGACGCAGAGTACAAAAAACAAAATCCCGCTTGGCGGGATTAAGACGTTTTATTTGCCCGCTTCTGATAGCGGTCGCGACTGAGAGCTTGTACAAAAAACAAAATCCCGCTTGGCGGGATTAAGACCGGTTTGCCTGTCAGGGCTCGGTGCTTGGACTGAGCCAGTACAAAAAACAAAATCCCGCTTGGCGGGATTAAGACAATCGTATTGCTCCGCCACCGTTCCTGCATCGTCAGGTACAAAAAACAAAATCCCGCTTGGCGGGATTAAGACCCCGCCCTAAAGGCAGTGACCCAGCAGATAACGACACCGTACAAAAAACAAAATCCCGCTTGGCGGGATTAAGACAGCCGGGTCTCCCTCCCCTTGCCTTTTTGAAATACGGCAAGTACAAAAAACAAAATCCCGCTTGGCGGGATTAAGACCTGCGCGCTACCACCTTGCCCATTCGGGTAGCGCTTCAGTACAAAAAACAAAATCCCGCTTGGCGGGATTAAGACGGCCTGGGCAGTTCTTAAGCAATGCTTTGCCTGCCCAAGTACAAAAAACAAAATCCCGCTTGGCGGGACTTGGG
>JASEHL010000071.1 GCA_030018805.1 Patescibacteria group bacterium | reverse complement strand
AGCCTCGCGGACTTGTGTTAGGATAATAACGTATTAGCCGGAATTTTATGTTCGACGAAGAAAAAGTGAAAAGGGATTTGGAGAAGATGCGAGAAGCCTACGAAAAAGCTTTCAAGAGGCTGGATGAGATTAAGGCGGGGCAAGATAAAATTGCCAAGATTATTTATAAAGCCCGGCAGAAGACCGAGCATAACAATTAGATAAAAAATATGGAAAAGCTAAGAATTGAAAGCGGCTCCAGAATAGTTGAGCGATACGATAGAAAGCTATATGAAGAAAAATTTTTAGAAAAAATAAGGGAAATTCACCAGCAGGGCGCGGAATTGTCCGGGGAGTTGCATACCGGTAAACTGAATCTTAAGGAACCGGTGAAAGAAGTATTGCAAAAGCATTTAAGCGAGAATGCGAAAGAAACGAGACAAATTACGATAGCTTAAGAGAGCAATATCCAGCTATATCTTGAACTCAATCACCCTGAAAAGTCTCCGCCAGCTGGCGGATCCTACGGGGCAAGCATCCCCTATCAACACTAAATTTTGAACTCCATTACATCACCATCTTTTACTATATAGTCTTTCCCTTCGGTGCGCAGAGCGCCCAGTTCGCGCGCTTTGCTCCACGAGCCGGCTTCGAGGAGCTTCTGCCAGTTGATAACATCGGCTCTGATAAACCTTTCCTCAAAATCACTGTGAATCACTCCACCAGCTTTGGGGGCAGTCGAGCCCTTTTTTATTGTCCAGGCGCGGGCTTCTTTTGTTCCGACGATGGTAAAAAATGTAATCAGGTTCAAAACCTCGTAAGATTTTTTGATCAATTCATCGAGATTTGATTTTATTCCCAGCTCCCCGACTTCTTCCGCGGGCATTTGTGTCAGCTCTTCCTCAATTTTGACATCAATATCGACTGCGTTTAACTGAGAGCTAAGCTCTCGGTTATTTGTATCGTTAGTGTTTAAAACATAGATGATTGGTTTCCATGTAAGAAGCTGCATATCCCTGACCAGTTCGTAATCTTCTTCGTTTAATCCAATTTTCTTTGCCAATTTTCCTGCGTCAAGAATTTTTTTTATTTTATTCACAATTTCCAGGGATCTTGCCGCCTCTTTATCGATTCCCCGGACTTCTTTTTCGAGTTTTGCAATTCTTTTGTTCGCGGTCTCGAGATCGGCGAGGATCAATTCCGTGTTGATGATTTCAATATCATGTTCGGGATCAATTTTTTCGTGAACGTGCATGATATCAGGATTTTCGAAAACTCTGACGACTTGCGCGATCGCGTCCATTTCCCGGATATGCGCCAAAAACTGATTTCCCAGACCTTCGCCAACGGCGGCGCCTTTTACGAGTCCGGCAATGTCCACGAATTCAATAATAGTCGGAACAATTTTGACCGACTTTGACATTTTCGCCAATTTTTCAAGCCGCTCGTCAGGAACGCGAACGATGCCGATGTTCGGCTCAATCGTGCAAAAAGGATAATTGGCGATATCCACCGGATTTTTGGTGAAGGCTTTGAATAAAGTCGACTTCCCGACGTTGGGAAGCCCGACAATGCCGACTTTCAGGGACATAAATTCAATTAATTACCTAATAACTCTAGGGTATAATTTTCATTTTGACAAGATAAAAAGTGACTAAGGGGTCTAATCTCAATAAATTATAAAAGTGCGCAAATTTATCCACGTGGATAGATTTGACTCCTTTTTTATAAGTCGTATAATTAAAAGCAATTATTGTGGAAAAAATTTTAATGTCCCCCTCGGGGAATGGGAGAAATTCCCTCGCCTTTAGGCGAAGA
>JASEHL010000070.1 GCA_030018805.1 Patescibacteria group bacterium | reverse complement strand
GCCATCGGGGGTGTTTTAATAATCAGGAAAGACCGCGAGCCCCTTGCCAAGTCTCAAATAAACAATTCCACGACATAATACACCCCTCCCGCAAGAAGAGCCGCGGCAGGAATGGTGAAAATCCACGCCCAGACAATCTTGAGAGTTATTCCCCACCGCACGGCTGAAAGCCGCCGGACGGAGCCCGCGCCGGAGATGGCGCCGGTGATGACATGCGTCGTGCTCACTGGAACTCCCAAGTGTGTCGCCAAAAATATACTTGTCGCGCCGGCAGTGTTGGCGCAAAATCCGTCAATGGGCTTCAGTTTTGTGATCCCCTGCCCCATTGTTTTCACGATTCTCCACCCTCCGCTCAAAGTTCCGAGAGCAATGGCGGCTTGAGCGGAAAGTACCACCCAGAGCGGAACATGGAAAGTTTGAAGCAATCCTCCCGTGACGAGGAGGCTGGTGATGATGCCCATCGTTTTTTGAGCATCGTTTCCGCCGTGGCCAAGACTATAAAGTGCGGAAGAAACGAATTGCAATACTCTTGCCCATTTGTCGACAACTTGCGGCGATTTTTTGAAGACAAACCAAGCGACAACAATTTCCAGAAAAAAACTCAAAAACATTCCAATGGCCGGAGCAAGGAATATGAAAAGTAGAGTTTTGTACCAGCCGGAAAAAATTATTGCTCCGAAACCGGCTTTCACAATCGCCGCGCCGGCGTAACCCCCCATCAAAGCGTGAGAGGAGCTGGTGGGAAGCCCCCAATACCAGGTCGCGAGATTCCAGGCAATTGTTCCCAGAAGCCCGGCAAAAATCACGGCCGGAGTCACGATGCTGATATCAACCATGCCCTGCCCGATTGTTTTGGCCACCGCCGTTCCAAAAACCAAAAAAGCGATGAAATTGAAAAAAGCCGCCCAAATGACCGCCTGCCGCGGCGAAAGAACGCGTGTCGAAACAATAGTCGCGATGGAATTGGCGCTGTCATGCATCCCGTTCGTGAAGTCGAAAACAAGCGCGATGGCAACGATAACGATAATGAAAGACAATTCCAATTTTTTGCTAATTAAATTTTACGATTATTCCCTCAATCGTGTCCCCGACTTCCTGATATTTGTCCATTATCCGCTCGAGGTCTTCAAGAATATCTTTCCATCTGATTACCCTCAACGGATCCTGCCCGTTCACAAAAAATGACGAGATGGTTCTCCGAAAAATACGATCCCCTTGGCTTTCAAGATCATGCATTTTCTTTTTGAGTTCCCGCAAGCGCGGAGTATATTTAAGTTCCGACAAAAACCCGGAAAGTTCAACCAAAATTTGGGAAGCTTCGTCAATCAGTTCTGAAAATTCAACCAAAGCTTTTTCTTTTGTTTTTATCCCGTAGACGTGGATGTTGCTGATCACGTTTTCCATGAGATCCACCACGTCGTCGAGTTCTTGGGCAACTTTATATATGTCTTCGCGGTCAAACGGAATGATGAACGTGTGGTTGAGTTCACGGACAATCCGGTGCGTTTGGTCATCCGCCCGGTGCTCGATTTCTTGCGCCCGCTTGGCGTGCTCCTCGAAATCTTTGAACTGATTCGCGAGCTCGTGAAAATTTTTGGCCATTTCGCGCTGAAGACTGGCCAGCTCCGCGATATAATCGCAGAAAACGGTTTGCTTTGGTAGCAGAAAACGAAGATTCATTTTTTGGAAAATTTAGACTTTAGAAAGAGAGCAGAATGCGTCTGCTCCTGCTTTCTAGAATACTCCTAAATTGTTTTCGGCGCAATATTCCGACTCTTCCTAACAAAAATAACCCCTTATACAAGGGATTATTTAGATGCGGACCGGACGGGATTCGAACCCGCGATCTCTGCCGTGACAGGGCAGCGCTTTAAACCAGCTAAGCTACCGGTCCATTTTTTAATTTTTGTACCGGGGGAGAGACTCGAACTCTCGACCTCGGGCTTATGAGTCCCGCGCTCTAACCAGCTGAGCTACCCCGGCATTGATATAAGCTTATCAAAACTATAGACAAAATAAAAGCACCGGCGGAGTGCCTTCGTAATTTTTTGCGGACGTCTGTTGCGGGGGTGGGATT
>JASEHL010000006.1 GCA_030018805.1 Patescibacteria group bacterium | reverse complement strand
TTAATTATTAGAAAATTGTTAAGTAGCTCTAGTCGTGTTCTATACTAACTCCAAATTTTATTTATTTATCAAAAAAATTCCGATGGCCATAATGACTATGGCAAAAATTTTCGACTTTTTCGCCGCAATTTGCTCGGCATAAAGCTTCCTCAAAACATCTCTCTTTCCGAATTTTACAAAAGAAAGGCCCAGGAGCGCAAACAGCAGCGCGCTCAAAATCAATATAAATGCCGGCTGGAGGCTTTCAATCAAAGCCACGAAGGATACCGAGGGACTCAAAAAAATCGCTCTTTGCGAAGCAACAACGCCGATCTGAGTGACGAGTTCCGCGCCGATAAACCAAAAGAAGTATTTTTTGTTGAGATGGACGAGGCGGCGGGTCATATTTGTTCTCCGAAAACCGAAAAGGAGCACTCCTCCCACAAAATACCCAACCGAAAAGAAAATCAGGCCGCCGAAAAAATTTGTTTGCGAATAGACGTGCTCCTGGATTATCATACTCAAGGAAAAAAAGAGGATGGCGGCGGACATTATCGCGGCCAGCCGTTTGATATTTTTTCCCCGGATACTTTTATCCAGTGTGATAAAAACCACTCCAGAAAAAGCAACCAGGATTCCAAGGTATTGCATCTTTGTCAGTCTCTCTCCAATCAAAATAAACGCCAAAATTGGAACAGCCAGTGCCACCAGATTCCAAAAAACCTGAATTGTCGCGATGTCCCGCGCGTGAAAAAGAGCTTTGAAATAAAAAAACATGGCCGCGAGCGCCGAGAGTCCGCCGAGAATTGACCAGCCGATGATGCCAAGAGCCGGAATTTCAAACCTGACAAAAGGAACCATAAGCCAGGGAATCACCTGGAAGAGTCCCATAATGACCGTTCCCTCGTATTCGTCCTCGTATATTTCCGAAACGAAATACACGTCAAAAATATTAACAAGCGCCCAGAAAAACGGCGCTATGAAGGCAACTAGTAGCCAGCTGTTCCAAATATGTGCCATAGGAAAAGTATAGTTTACCCCGATATTGAATGTTGGGGTAGCGATATTATTCTAAGATTTTATATCCCCGGCACTGGAAATTTGAGGCAAAACTTCTCCACTGCTTTTTTGATTTCTTCCAGCTTGCTTTCGTTTTGATGGTTTTTCAGCGCCTCGACAATCCACGTTCCCAGTTTTTTCATGTCATCTTCCTTCATTCCCCGCGTTGTCGCCGCCGGGGTCCCCAGCCTGATTCCGCTGGGCTTGAGTGGCGGATTGGGATCGTCCGGGATTATCTGTTTGTTTACGGTAATTGATATTTTATCCAGAGTTTGTTCCGCCAGTTTTCCGTCAATGCCAAAACTTTGCACTGTGTTCGCGACCATCATATGGTTGTCCGTCCCGTCCGTGATGAGTTTCACGCCGCTGTCCATAAGCTCTTGGGCCAAAGTTTTCGCGTTGGCCAGCACTTGTTTTCCGTATTCCTTGAATTCCGGCTCAAGCGCTTTTCCCAAGGCCACGGCTATGGCGGCAATAGTTTGCATGTGCGGACCTCCTTGAAGGCCCGGAAACACCGATTTGTCAATCGCGTCCGCGTATTTCTTTTTGCACATTATCATTCCCGCTCTGGGGCCGCGCAGCGATTTGTGGATTGTCGTCGACACCACATCAAAACCATAATCGAAGGGATTTCTCATCACTCCGGCCGCAATCAAGCCGCCGATATGGGCCACGTCCGCAAATGTCAGGGCTCCCACAACGTCCGCCACTTTTTTGAAATCCGTGTAGTCGTAATCTCGCGGATAAGAAGTATATCCGCACATAACTATTTTTGGCTTGGTTTCTTTCGCGACTTTCAAAAGTTCTTCGAAGTCAATTCTTCCTTTTTCGTCCGGATGGGTCTTGTAGCGAACAAAATTAAATACCTTTCCCATATGGGAAACGGGTGCGCCGTGGGTCAGGTGTCCCCCGTGCGAAAGCTCCATCGCGAGAACCGTGTCGCCAGGCTCGAGGAATGCGAAATATGTCGCCTGGTTCATCGGCGATCCAGAAAGCGGCTGAACATTGGCATGTTCGCACCGGAACAGTTCTTTGGCGCGGTCTCTCGCCAGATTCTCAACGATATCCGTGTATTCTTGCCCCCCGTAATATCGTTTTCCTGGATAACCTTCGGAATATTTGTTCGTCAAAATGCTGCCGTTGGCGGCGTAAACTTCGGGATAAGTATAATTTTCGGAAGGAATAAGCTCCACTCCTTTTTGCTCCCTTTTTTCTTCGCCGATCAGGGCGTCGTATATTTCCGGATCATTTTGTTTGAGAATCTCCCAATTTCTATTCGCGTCCATGATGTTTCGCTCGCCCCACACCAATCCTAATTAAGGCTCTGGAATATTTTTAGCGAAAGGCGAAGCCGCTTCGCTCTCACACTTTGATTAACCTGGAATGCCCGCTGGGATTGGTGTCGGGGTAAAATTAATTTCTTAGCAAAAAATCTCCACCGGATACTTCGTCCCCCGCCGGATGAAATGCGTTTCAATGTCTTTCAAATCGAATTTTTTCGTGAAATAATCCGCAACAAATTTGCGGTTCATCCCGTTTTTGCAGGTATAGACGTCTATGCTCACGAATTGCCGGTGCGGAAAAGTATGGATGCTGATATGCGATTCGGCGACCACCACAAATCCGCTCCAGCCGCCGGAATCTTTGATATTGTTGTCCGGCGCAAGACAGATCCGGGGTTCTCCCAAAATTCTCATTCCGAGTTTGCGCGGAAGCTCTTCAAGACATTTCAAAACCAGTTTTTTGTCATTCAATTTTTTGAAGTTCCCACCGTACCCGTCCAGCGTGAAATGCTCGCCGAAATTGCATGTTTTTCTTTTGTCTCTTTTAAACAATCTTTTAAACATTTTGATATATTGAACTAGCCCGGCTCAACACCGGAAAGCGGAATATTTTGACTATCAGAATTTGTTTCATTTGAAGTGTCCTCGCTTGGAATGCCTTGCTCCTCTGTTTCAGCCGGCTCACTTTCTTCTGCGGCGCACTCCTCATCATCCGGCGCGCATTGCTCTTCCGCGCCCTTTTCTAATTTAGACACGCATTCTTCATCGCCTTCTTCACATTGAATTTCCTCTTCCGGCGGATTATCAATCAGATACTGCTCCGGATCGTTGCATTCTTCGCCCTCGGGAACATTTTCCGGCGCGCAGAGCTCATAACCACAGTCTTTTTCTCCTTCGCCGCAAACATAGGCAGTGCAGTTTTCATCGTTTGGATCGCAATCGGGAATATTTTTAGCGTTTCGGCTAATAATTTTATAATACCAGACGTCATTGTCGGGATTTCCCGTGCATTGCTCCCCTTCCTCGAGCGACATCGGATCGCACTCCCAAACAAAACAATTTTGGGTTTCCGGATCGCAGTCGATTTGAGCCTGGATTATATAATCCCTTTTCACGATATAACGCCAAAAAGTTACCGCGACCGCTCCGACTATCAATATTGCGAGAACGGCAAAAAGGATTTTGGATTTTTCATCAACTTTTGTTTCGCCCGAGTCGGCTTTTTTTTGGCTTTGTTCCATTGATTATAATATAACAAATATATTTTTTTGCCACAAATGTTGACAGAGGCAGGCAAGTAATTTATTTTTGAGTGTATGAAAAGCGTATTTATACGAAAGGCGATCAGGCGGGATATTCCCGCGATAAGCGGCATTACTTTGGTTAATGAAAAAACGATGCTTTTTCGGAGTCCGGCTGTTTTGCGCAAATTGCTGAACAATTATTTCACGGCCTTCTCTGAAACGGGAGAGTTGATCGGCTGCTGCGGGTTCAAGGTTTATTCCGGCGGAGACGCGGAAATCATCAGCCTGGCGGTCGAAAAGAAATACCGGGGTGGCGGGCTAGGCGGCAAACTGATCCGGCGGACCATCCGGGAGGCTCGCCGGAGAAAATCGGTGAAGAGAGTGATGGCCTTCGCCAATCCTTCAGCTTTTCCCCTATTCAAAAAAAACAAATTCATCGAAGCCGGAGTCCAGCTTTTCCACGAAAAAATTCTTGTGGAATGCAGAAATTGCCCGCGAAACAAAATGAAAAACGGCCGTTATCAATGCAATGAAACGGCAATGGTTTATGTCGGAAGAAAAAGCTAGGCTTTGAATTATTTTTTTGAAAGATAATCAACAAGCTTGTTTATCGCAATAATCTCCTTTTTATTTTCCGACCTCTTTTTGATTTCCGCCCCTCCCGCCGCGACCGATTTTTCGCTGACAACCACGCGCCAAGGAATTCCGATGAGATCCGCGTCGGCGAATTTTTCTCCGGCGCTCGATTCATCACGGTCATCATAAAGCACCTCGATACCGTTATTCAGCAGTCCCTCATATAATTTTTCCGCTTCGCTTTTGACTTTTGACTTTTGACTTTTGACTTCTATCAGATGAACCTTGAAAGGCGCGACTGATTCCGGCCAGACGATTCCCTTCTCATCATGATGGACTTCAACGATCGTTCCCGCGAGCCGGCTCAAACCGATGCCGTAACAACCCATAATCAAATTTTTTTCTCGGCCGTCCGAGTCCGTGACTTTGAGGTCAAATGGCTTCGCGAATTTATCCATCAGCTTGAAAATATTTCCGACTTCAATCGCCTTTTCTTCTTTGAATTTATTCTCGCCGCAGACGGGGCATTTCGGCGTTTCATGTTTGATTTCCTTGTTCACCGCGTTTTTGCATTTTTCGCAAATATAAATCGTGTCTTCGCCGGCTTCGCTCAATGTTTGAAATTCGTGCGAATATCTTGAGAACGTTCCGCCGGAAGCGAAAGTGAAATATGTTTTTTCCTTGAGGCCGGCTCGCTCAAAAATTTTCCAGTAGGCAGTTTTCGCTTTTTCATAGTAAGCGTCGAGATCCTTTTCGTTCGCGTGGAAAGAATACAAATCTTTCATCAAAAATTCACGCCCCCGAAGAAGGCCGGATTTGGCCCGCAGTTCCATCCGGAATTTATTTTGGATTTGATAGACGGCGAAAGGTATGTCCTTGTGGGATTGAATGTGTTTTTTGACAAGCGGCACGACAATTTCTTCATGCGTCGGTCCAAGCGCGAATTCACGATTGCCGGCGTCTTTGAGTTTATACAAATCGTCCATCGCGCTCCAGCGGCCGGTTTTCTCCCAGTTATCTTTCGGCTGGAGCGACGGCATAAAAATTTCCTGTCCACCGATAGCGTCCATTTCCTCACGGATGACCTGCTCGATTTTTTTCATGACGCGAAATCCGAGTGGCAGAAAAGAATAAACCCCCGCCAATTCTTTGTTTATGAAACCGCCCCGAATCAGAAACTGGGCGTTGACGCTCATCTCGTCCTTCGGCGCGTTCTTTTGAGTTTTCGTGAAAAGTTGGGATTGGCGCATTAATTTGCAGATAATAAGATTCGCTCTATGCCGAAAAGAAAGGAAATGAAAGATAAATTTTTTTAATATTGCTAAATATTGCGATAGCAAAAATTAGCAATGAGACATTAACCTTTCTGGCTCTTTCCGATTCTGCTGATAACTTCATTAATAACCCATTTCGGCGTGGAAGCCCCCGCAGAAACAGCTACCTTTTTTATATCACCAAACCAGCTTTTCTTCAACTGTCTTGCGTTTTCGATAAAATACGTTTTGGGGTTTATCGCTTTTGCGATTTCGTATAATCTTTTTGAATTGGCGCTGTCGCGTCCGCCGATCACGGTCACGGCGTCATTTGCTTTTGCCAATTTTCGGATTTCATTTTGGCGGTTGTCGGTTGAATCGCAGATTGTGTTGAAACATTCGAAGTCCGGCAATTTTCCAGCGAAATATTTTTTTACATTTTCAAACTCCTTCACATTTTGGGTCGTCTGTGAAATAAGGCGATATTTTTTTCTTTTATCGATCCTTAATTTTTTCGCTCTTTCGAGGCTCCCGACAACTATCGCCCTGTTTTCTGACCACTTGAGGATGCTCTTTACTTCTGTGTGATTTTTATCGCCGAAAACGATTACTCGGTAATTCTTTCCGGCATAGTTTTTTGCAAGCCTTTGCGCTTTCATCACTTTTGGGCAAGTTGTGTCGATTATCCTCATTCCCCTCGATTGCGCCTTTTCATAGGCGTCCGGACCAATTCCATGAGCAGTGAAAATCACTGTCCCGTTTTTTGCCGCCCCCAGAGATTTTATTTCCTTGATTCCTCTCCTTTTGAGATCGCGACAAACGTCGTCGTTGTGCACGAGTTTTCCGAAAATATAAAGTTCGTCGCAGTTTTTTGAATTCACGCACGCCAAATCATAGGCGCGTTTCACGCCGAAGCAAAATCCGGAATTTTTTGCAACAGTGATTTTCATAATTTTAAGGCTAAGCCTTAAAATCGCTTATTTTAATTCTTAATTTGCCGCTTTTTTTGAATTTGATTTCACCTATATTCCCGACTGCTTTCAAATCGCCCTCGATTTCTTCGATGGATTTTCTGATGTTCCCATCGCAAAATATTTCCAATTTCTTGATTTCCGTCTTCATTGAGAGTCCTCGCTCGGCTTTGTGCTTCCGGATTTGACCAACTATCTTGAGTAGAATTTTCCCGAATTCGACTCTTTTTTTGTCGGCCAGTTTTTTATTCGCCTCCGGCCAGTCACAGAGATGAATTGATTTCGGAGTTTTGTTTGTCTTGAAAAATGTCTGATATATCTCTTCGGTCGCGAACGGAATGAACGGCGCCAGAAGCCGCAGAAGCGTGAGCAACACTGTATATAAAGTAAACTGCGCGGATTCTCGACCCTTTTTGTTTTTCGGACTTTCGTCATAAAGTCGATTCTTCACAATTTCGATATAATTGTCCGCCAACTTTATCCAGAAAAATTTTTCAATCGCCAGTTTTGCCGAAGAATAATCGTAATTTTCGAAACTCTTCGTCGCCGAATCAACAAGTTCCTGCAGCTCCGCCAGTATCCATTTGTCTGCCTCGTCCCTCACCACTTTGTTTAAAATAGCGTCTTTATTTGGTTCCTTTTTCCCGGATTGAGAAAAATATGATTTTGATATTTTTTCTAAAGTGGCGAGGGATAAATTCATCATCACAAACCGCGTTACGTTCCACAGTTTCGTCAAAAACTTTTTCCCGGCTTGAATTTCCTCTTCGGAATAGTTGAGATCCTGTCCAACACTTCGTCCCGCCGCCCACAGACGCAGAGCGTCCGCCCCGTATTTTTCAAGTATTACTTTCGGCGAAATAACATTTCCCAAACTTTTGGACATTTTTCTACCGTTCGGATCGGTGACATAGCCCGATATCATGACTCTATTCCATGGGAGTTTCCCAAGATGAAAATTTGAGCGGACAACCGTATAAAAAAGCCAGGTTGAAATTATGTCATGGGCTTGAGGACGAAGGCTCATGGGGATCATTTTTTTTGTCTCTTTCTCGCCGTAAAATAGTTGAAGCGCCAACTGGGGAGTCAGGGAACTTGTTGCCCAAGTATCCATAACATCTTTTTCCGGAGAAAATTTTGACCCACCACACTTTCCGCATTTTCCTTTTGGTTTGTCCGCGAGCGGATCGACCGGCAAATCTTTTTCTTCCGCCAATTTTACTTCTCCGCATTTTTGGCAATACCACACCGGAAAAGAAACGCCGAAAAATCTCTGCCTCGAAATTGCCCAGTCCCAGCTCAGACCTTTTACCCAATTTTCATAACGGGACCGCATAAAAGGTGGATGCCACTCAATTTTTCTCCCCAGCTCGATGAGTTCATTCTTTTTATCAAGATATCTAATAAACCATTGTTTGGAATTGAGAATTTCGATTTCCGTTTTGCAACGTTCATGGATGTTAACCGTATGACTTATTTCTTTTTGAGCGGTCAGCAACTTTTTAGTCTTCAAATCTTCAATGATTCGACTGCGCGCCTCCTTTATGGAAAGATTCGCGTATTTTTTGGCCAGCTTCGTGAGCTTGCCTTCCGCGTCAAGGGAAACTTTGAGCGGCAATTTATATTCTTTGAACCATTCAACGTCCGTTTTATCCCCAAAGGTGCAGCACATCACCGCCCCACTTCCTTTTTTCATGTCTACTTTTTTATCAGTTTTTATTTCAACCCAATAGTTGAAAAGAGGCACTTTCGCTTTTTGCCCGACCAATCTTTTATAGCGCAAGTCGCGCGGGTGGACAAAAATAGCCACACAGCTCGAAAGAAGCTCTGGCCTGGTCGTCGAAATAATAAGACCTTTTCCGTTCTTCAATTTGAAAACTAAGTTACTAAAAAAAGTTTTCGACTCTTTATCCTCCAAGTCCGCTTGAGCGATGGCTGTTTGGCAATGCGGGCACCAGATCACCGGCGCTTCCTGGCGGTATACTCTTTGCTTCTTGTATAAATCAATGAAGTGCCACTGGCTTATTTCTCTTGAATGATCGTCGATCGTGGAATACATTTTTGAAAAATCACAGGACATTCCAATGTCTTTCCAGTCCTCGATGAATTCCGGCGTCATTTCGGAAAGCATTTTATTGCAAAGCCTGATAAAATCTCCCCGCTTCATCTTTGTCGCTTTGACGTTGTATGTTTTTTCAACCAACCTCTCCGTCGGCAGCCCGTTGTCATCCGTTCCAAAAGGATGAAAAATGTTTTTGCCGCGCATTTTTTGGTATCGAGCGACGAAATCTTCCTGTGAAAAAGAAGAGGCATGCCCGACGTGCATTCTTCCGCTCACATACGGCGGTGGAGTGTCAATCGAAAAAATCTCCCCTTTCGCGCGGGGATCAAATTTGTATATTCCCTCTTTTTCCCAAAACTTGAGCCACCTTGGTTCAGTTTCGGAGGGGTCATAATGCTTCGAGATTTCTTTCATTGCTAATAATCAATACAGTATACCTGCCTGTCGGCAGGCAGGCTGCAATACTGTACTAGAATTATTTTCTCACTTTCACTTTCAAATCTTTTTCAAGCGTGGAGATTATTTTCTTCATCACCGCGTCGATTTTTTCGGAGGTTAAAGTTTTCGCGTCGGATCCGATTTTCAGCCGCAGAGCCAAACTTTTTTCGCCTTCTTTTTCAAAAATATCGAAAAGGTTGATTTCTTTCACGAGATTTCCTCCGCTTTTTTCAATTTTTGAAGCGATGTCGGCGTATTTCGTGTCTTTTCCCACGAACATGGAAATATCTCGCTCGACGATCGGGAATTTCGCAATGGCATGATATATTTTTTCTTTTATTTCTAATTCCAATAATTTATCAATTTGCAATCCGAAACAGGCCACCCGTTTCTTGATACCGTATTTTTTTGCAACCAGCGGACTTATTTCACCGATTTTTCCAATTTTTTTGCCTTCTATAAGAATTCTTGCGACACGCGCTGGATGCCACACCTTGTATTTGGGGTCTATCGTTTCGTATTTTGTATTTCCGTGGCCTAAATTATCGAGCAATGCTTCCAGTTTACCTTTTAGTTCAAAAAAGGGATTTTTCGAATCGTTCGCTAGTAACCCATTCAGTATGCTAATTTCAGCCATGCTTTCGTTATTTTTGCGGAATTTTTTTCCAATTTCAAAAATTTGAATTTCGTTAAAATGTTTCGAGTTTAACTCTACATTCCTCAAGAGATTGGGAATAAGTGCTCTTCGCAGATACTGCTGGTCCAAACTCAATGGATTAGCAATTTCGATATGGTCTTCTGCGCCCAAATTACATTTCGCGATGTCGTCCGCGCCGTAGAATGAATAATTCATAACCTCGGAAAAACCAAGTCCGGTCAGAATATCCCGAAGTTTATTTTCAAAATCTCTTTTTGCGTTCTGGGGCGGGGTTTTCACTTCAGCGACAAGCGCCTGCTCTTGAATATTCTCGTAGCCGTAAATCCGGCCGATTTCTTCGATCAAATCTTCCGGGGTTTTGAGATCAATCCGGCGGGTTGGAACCTCGACATTTAACTTGGAAACTCGATTTCCAAGCATCTTCATGCCGAGATTTTCAAGTATGTTTTTCATTTTCGCCACAGGAATATTTTCACCGAGTAATTTATTCACGTAATTTGTATCCAGTTTTATCCGCCAAGGTTTTACTTTTTTCGGGTAAACATCACTGATTGCTGCTGTCTTAACATTCTTTCCGCCATATTCTTCGAGGAGTTCAATTGCCCGAGCCGCTGCTGTTTCCGCCAAATTCGGATCAATATCGCGCTCAAAGCGATACGATGATTCAGTAATAACGTTATGCGCCGTTCTGGTTTTTCTTATGCTTGTAGAGTTAAAATTTGCGGACTCTAAAATTATAGAGGCGGTATTTTTATTTATCGAAGAACCAAGCCCACCCATCACGCCCGCCAGTGCCAACGCTTTTTCGGAGTCGGCAATAACAAGATTATTTTCATTGAGTTCGTATGTTTTCTCGTCTAATAATTTAATTTTTTCGCCTTTCTTGGCTCTACGCACAATTATATTTCCCGTAGTTTTGTCCGCATCAAAAGCGTGGAGCGGCTGTCCCGTTTCGAGCATTATGTAATTAGTAACATCCACGACATTGTTTATCGGCTTCACGCCGCAAACCAACAATTTCTCCTGCATCCATTTTGGTGACGGACCGACTTTTATATTTTCCAAAACCGCTCCCATATAACGAAGGCAAAGTTTTTTGTCTTTGATTTCAACCTCCAGTCTTTTCCTAAGGTTCGACCTTAGGAGCATCCTAAGGTTCGACCTTAGGATGAATTTTCGCCCTTCGCAGGCGCAGATTTCCCGTGCTATTCCAATGTGTGAGAGCGCGTCGTGGCCGCGATTTGGTAGTATAGAAATTTCGAGTTGAGTTTCTTTTCCTTCGGTTTTCGCATCCTCGACCTCAAATGCCCGCATAGTCAAAAGTTCGGCCAATTCTTTGGGCGATTTTTTTGTTCCGGATAATTCTTTTAGCCACGTGTAGCTGTATTTCATACTTTCTAGATTTTTAAGGCATTTTTAAGGCTAAACCTTAAAAATCAAAATTGCTTGATAAACCTCAAATCCCCGCTTTCGAACCAGCGGATGTCATCGATTTTATACTTCATCATAGCAAGTCGTTCGATTCCAAATCCCCAGGCAAAACCTTGGTAGCGGTTTCGCGGATAGCCGGCGGACACAAAAACGTTCTGATTGACCATTCCCGCTCCTCCAATTTCAAGCCAGCCTCCATTTTTGCAGGAAGGACATCCTTTTCCAGCGCAAACGGTACAGCTTATGTCAAATTCAAAACTTGGTTCCGTGAACGGAAAAAAGCTCGGCCGAAGACGGATATCAACTTTTTTTCCGAAGAAAGCGCTAAAAAAAAGTTTCGCAATGTACTTGAAGTGTCCGACGTTTATATTTTCCCCGACAACCAGAGCCTCGAACTGATGAAGAGTGTGCTCGTGGGCAGCATCAGTGGCTTCGTTCCGAAAAACGCGGCCTGGCACAATTATCCGAAACGGCGGTTTTCTTTTTTCCATGTATCGCACTTGGACTGGGGAAGTATGAGTTCTCAAAACTAATTTTTTTTTGTCGGACTTTATCCAAAACGTGTCCTGCATATCGCGCGCCGGATGGTCAAAAGGAAAATTGAGAGAGGTGAAATTATACCAATCCGTCTCAAGTTCCGGACCTTCAACGATTTCAAAACCCATCAAGGGAAATATTTTTTCGATTTCTCTATAAACTAAAGTTGCTGGATGAAGGCTGCCGATTTCTTCTTTTTTTCCGGGCAAAGTAACGTCTATTTTTTCTTTTTCCCAATCAATCCGTTCGCCCAGTTCTTTTTTTCGCTCTTCGTAAGCCTTTTCAATTTCATGCCGCGCCCGATTGGCCAGCGGACCGATTTCTTTTCTTTCTTCGGGCGGAAGATTTTTGAGATTTTTGAGAATTTTCGTAAGCTCTCCGTTTCGACCGACGTATTTCACTTTCACGTCATAAAGACTTTTCTCGGTTTGAGAGTTGGATATGTCTTCAAAAAACCTAGATTTGATTCCAGCTATATTTTCTTTATTCACACTTATAATTTACATAAAAAAAGAGGAAAAGTCTAGTTTTGGCCAAATACGCAATTTGGAAAAATCAGGCTGGCAGTTTATTTTTTGATTACCCTTTTCCGCATCGCTATATGCTTTTTCTGCAGAGCAGCCAGAAGTTTGCTTTCATTTATCTTCGTGTGACGGCGGCTTTTCACAATAAATTCCCCGTTTATCATCAGGTCTCTGACCGCACGGCCTCCGTGCGTGATGAGATTTCCAAGAAGCGTCATCGGATTTTTTTCGTCGAATGGGATGAAACCGCGGTCTTTCAGTTTCCAAAACGCGAGATCGGCTTGCATGCCCGGCAAAATTTTTCCCCGATTGGGCATGTTGAGCGTTCTTGCCGCATTTGTTGTCATCATTTTGAAAAGTGAACCGAATTTTACTGTCCGTGAATAAAGATGGGTGATTCTCGTTTGATAGGCTTCCGAGAGCAGATCAAGCCGACTTTTGCTTACGACACCGTCCGTGCCAAGCGCGATATATGAATTTCCGGCCGCGTCAATAAATTTCCAAAGAGGAAATGTCCCGCTTTTGTGAATTACATTCGAAGTTGGAAGATGAACGATACCGACTTTATTTTGGACAAGCTTTTTTATTTCTCTGTCTGTCACATAAATTGAATGGGACGCAATCGTTCGGTTTGTGAGAAGCCCGTATTTTTCGAGCATCTCGACTTCTCTTTTGCCATGGAGGGCGACGCATTTTTTCTCGACTTTCTCGCTTTCGGCCATATGGCAGGTGAAAAGAAGGTTGTATTCAGATTGTAAGTTTTTTACTTCTTCAAGAATTTTGGCGTTAGCGCGATGAACATAGTGAAGCGCGATAGCAAGCTGTGATTCCGCCGGAGCCTCCTGCTTTTTTATTATCTCGCGGATAAGCTCTGGAGAATTTTCGGGATGTGAGTTCGAAGCCACGCTCACCGCGTTTATCACGTTTTGTTTCGTCGCCCGCGCCGCCAGCTCAATGGGCCAATAGACCGCAAAGTGGCTCAAAGTCGTCGTGATACCCGCTTTTTGCTGTTCGGTAATGTCGCCGATGGCCGAAAAAGTGTAATCCTCGTCCGTCATCGCCCGTTCCCATCGGGGCATGGCCGCGATTGTTTCGTCGATTGATTCACCCTCATCGAGCATCATGGCGGATCTCATGAGATACATCGGGGGATGAGAGTGCGCGTTGATAAGGCCCGGCGTGACGACGATTCCGCCTCTCATGCCAGCCTCATAGACAAGATTGTATTTGCCGGGGTTGGCTTTCTTGGCCGGAATAACTTCCTGAATAATTCCGCCGGAAATAACAATCGAATAATTCCGAAAGCATCTCAATTTTTCCGTTTCGTCGCAGGTAAATAAATACGGTATGTTGTGGATTAAAATATCATTCCTTTCTCTTCCGCTTGCTTTTTTATAGCGGGTGTGTTGAATATCATCTTCAAAAGGAGTTGCCGAAAGCGAGTGCCTTATTTTTTTTATTATTTTGTTGTGCATAGATTATAATAAAACACCTAAAAGGTGTTACTTTTTTTTATATTAACATGTTCACTTCAAATTTCCAAATTTGGGTGGAGAGGGATTCGAACCCCCGTAGCCCGAAGGCGCCAGATTTACAGTCTGGTACAATTGGCCGCTCTGTCATCCACCCGTATTAGTTTGACATACTTTACGTTTTTTTATTTATAGCCTATAATAACTTCGTTATTTTGTCTGCCGCCCTAGCTCAATGGCAGAGCAACTGTTTTGTAAACAGTAGGTTGTGGGTTCGAATCCGACGGGCGGCTCAAACATTACGAACCTAATCTCATCTTCATTTCAATTTCCCGCAGGCTGCTTTTCGCCTTGAGGTCGCGCGGGCGAAGCTTTAGAACCATTTTGAAAGAATCTTTTGCGTCTTTGATGTTTCCGACACTCATATAATAGTCCCCCAAATCTCGGTAAGCTTCCACATCCCGAGGATTTTCAGCGATGCGGTGAATGAGCGCGCCTTCCTTTATTTTATCTTCGGTGGCTGCCTCTTCTTTGATTCTAACAACAGGCTCGTCAATTCTTTTTTTCCTCACCACTACTTCGCTTGAAATCCACTCGGTTTTCTGAAGAGTTGAATCGTCAAAGGATGTATCCTCCGTTTTCTCAATTTCCTCTTCCGCTTTTTCAAATCGGCTTCTTGTCAAGTCGTCAATTTGGGTGCTTTCCATTGATTTTGTTCGGCGTGTTCGAATGCGAGAGACTAATTTCGCGATGGATTGCTCGGATTTTTTTACCGCGATCTTGAGCCATAACAACAGTTTCTCGGAAAATTGGAGGATTTTATGCCAAATATTTTTGAATGTCTTGCCACCTTCAAAATTTTTCGTTTGCCCGTCTTTTCGGAGACTTCTGATTTTTTTGATCTCCGCCGATTTTCTGCCTAAAACAATCACCAAAGTTATCAACGCTCCAATCAGTATTACGGGTGGGATATAAAGCCAAAGCATATTTTTCAATCAAATTATTATAGATCTTTCAAATTTATTTTGACGACGCTCTTATCGGAAAGCTCCAGTTTTATTTCTCCGGTTAGCGCATTCACTTCTTTGACCTGTCCGATGCCCTCCCTCACTTTGAGTTCGCTTCCGACGAGCGGCATTTTTCCAAGCGATTCCTGGTATTGGTCGGCTTCATAGGCCAGACAGCACATCAGCCTTCCGCATACACCGGATATTCTTTCCGATCCTCGACGAATAATTTGCTGGGCTTTTGCCATTTCCGAACTGATGCTCGGTAAATCACCCTTGAATCTTATACAGCACAGTTCTCTTCCGCAAATTCCATATCCTCCTTCTTTTCTCGCTTCGTCCCGCGCGCCGATTTGATGAAGTCTGATCGACCGTTGAAAAATGCGGGATAAGTTTTTCACCAAATCGCGGAAATCAACTCTCCCTTCCGCCGTAAAAGCAAACGTGATGCTTCCTCCGTCAAACGAATATGTGCAGTTCATGACTTTCATCGGCAATTGAGTCCTTTTCACTTCCCGGCGGCATATTTCCAACGCTTCTTTTTCCTTTTTGCGAAATTGCTTGATGACGGTTAAATCTCTCAAATTTGCTTTGCGCAGAATTCTCAAAGCTCCCTGCTCCTTTTCAGTAATTTTATTTCGGGAAGTTTTTTTTTCGGCTGAAATATCTTCAATAATTCCCGTTTCCGTTCCATTTTCGCTTTCGACCAAGACAACGTCGCCTTTATCAAGCGACAGATCGCTCTGGGCAGGCAAAGAATTTTCCCAAGGATGAGTTTTTACGAGAAAAAATGCCATAAAATCCAGACTATATGCTAAACCGCGCAAAATTTCCCAATTGGATATTTTCTCCGATTTTCGCGATTTTCTCTTTTATAAGGTTCCCGACGGAAATTTGCGGGTTTTTGACGAAAGCCTGGCTCATTAGCGAGATATCGCTGAAATACTTTTTCGTTTTACCCGCGATTATTTTTTTGACAATTTCCGCCGGTTTCTTTTCGGAAGCAATTTCAGCTCTCGCGATTTCTTCGTATTCTTCGCGATCGATTTGCGGCACTTTTTCGACAGATTCGTATTTCGGATTCATCGCGGCAATGTGCATCGCGAGGTCGCGTGCCAGCTCCTGAAATTCAACGTTGCGGGCCACAAAATCAGTTTCGCAGAGAAGTTCGACCATCGCGCCGATTTTCTTGTTGCTGTGTATATATGTCGCGACCACGCCTTCCGATGTTTTTCTTTCCGCCTTTTTGAGAGCTTTTTCATTCCCTCTTTTTTTGAGATATTCAAGGGCTTTTTCGATGTTCCCGCCGCTTTCGGAGAGAGCGTTCCGGCACTCCATCACGCTGGCCCCGGTTTTTTCGCGGAGTTTTTTTATCTCCGCGGCTGCTATCTTAGCGCTCTTTTTCATGGTTTTGATTTATTTTTTTTAGTTCCTTGCTTGCCCACGGGCTCTGTTTTGATTTTGCTTTTCGCTTCTTTTATCTCTTTTGCCGTGATTCCCAAAATATATTTCAGCGCGGAAACGGCATCGTCATTCGCGGGAATCGGGAAGTCGGCAAGCGTCGGGTCGTTGTTGGTGTCGACTATCGCCACGACCGGAATCTTCATTTGGCGCGCCTCTTTGACCGCCAGGTTATCCTCCTTCACGTCAACCACGAAAATCGCTTGGGGCAGGCTTTCCATTTTTTTGATGCCTCCCATTTTCTCGTTCATTTTTTGAATTTCTTTGCGAATTTTCCCCTGTTCATATTTCGTATATTTTTCAAATTCACCGCGAGCCGATTTTTCTTCTTGGCTGTTGAGGTAGCGAATTCTCTTTTTTATTTCATTGAAATTGGTGAATGTTCCGCCCAGCCATCGATTGGAGACATGGGGCATTTCAGTTTCTTTCGCTGCTTGTTCGACAAGGCGCCGCGCCTGCGGCTTGGTGCCGACAAGCATGATTTTGCCGCCGGTTGAAACCACGGCCTTGATGTATTCAAGGGCTTTTCCGAGCATCGCCAGAGATTTGTCGAGATCGATGATGTGGATTCCGTTCCTTGAACCGAAAACGTAAGGCTTCATTTTGGGATTCCAGCGCGAAATCTTGTGGCCAAAATGAACGCCGTTTTTGAGCATTTCGATGGCGGAAAGCTTGAGATCCTCATACATAAAACCAGCCGAAGTGTTCTGGCTGTTTTGAGGAGTTGCTTCGTTTTTCGGTTTCGATTGAACCGCTTGGTTATTCTCCATGATTGTCCTTTAATTATTACACCTATCTCCCGTTCTACCCGACTAACATTAGCTAATCAGGACAAGGATTTTCCCATGAGAGATATGAATTATGACGATTAATATCATATCAAAACCCGCGATACTTGTCAATTTATGCATAATATGCTACTCTGTCTAGGTATGAAAAACGATATCCACCCGAAATATTATCCCGAGGCAAAAATAATCTGCGCGTGCGGGAATATAATCACGACCGGCTCAACAAAGCCCGAAATGAGAGTTGAGGTGTGCTCTTCCTGCCATCCTTTTTATACCGGCAAAAAACGCCTCATTGACAGCGCCGGCCAGCTCGATCGCTTCAAAAAACGTTTTGACAAAACAACCCGGATCAAGGCGGGCGTCGCTAAAAAACAAGCCGCGAAGGAAAAGAAGAGAAAAACCAAACTCGTGATAACAAAAAAGGTTTCCAAGAAAAAAACTGCCAAAAAGATCGCTTCCAAGAAGAAATAAACTTATTTTCAAAACCCCCGACGATCGTCGAGGGTTTTTGTTCGGGCCAGATTATTTGTATATGAGTTTAGCGGTGACGAGCGATAGGGCCAAAAGGATTTCGGCCGTGTTCATCACAATGACCGGCATTTGCTTAATACCGATTCCATATATCAAAAACAAGGCAAGTCCGAAAGTATAAACAAGACTCCAAAGTAAAGAGACGTCCTTTGTTGATTTTGTTTTCCAGGATTTCCACACCTGCGGAACAAGCGCGATCGCGAGTATGAACCCTGCCAAGTATCCCATGAATTGAATTAAGTCCATATTTCTGAATAATCAGATATTAAATTCCAGAAAGTGCTGAATTTTTTAATTTTACATGTATTTCGCCGTATGTCAGCTCCTCTTGTTCGCATCCTGGAAATTGAACGACGTATCGTTCATCCTCCTCACCGCGATTTACTACCGCTCTATTCGAACATGCTCTTTGGACGACCTCAAACACCGTCAATACCACCCCGTCATTAATAACAAGACAGTTCTTAGCGCCCATACCTTCCTGGGCCGGCACCACTTCAAATTTTCTCTTTTGCGAATCCAGATTCGCGCTTCCTTCTCCCATTTTTTCGACCATATTTTTTTGGCTAATCTACAAAAAGTTTCTTCGCTAAGGTCGAACCTTAGCGAAGCCTCAGATAAAATTAGTTGGAGATTCCCAGGGATAAGCTCTTGGAAAAATTATCATAGTATAATCTCATCTTTTTCTTTTTAATCCTTGCCTCACAGAGATTTTAGGATTTTAAAGGTATTCTGCATCATTGCCCACTTTTTGAGATATTTCCAATCGAGTTTTCTTTGAATGGCTAGAATTGATTCGATATCCTCAAGCTGGCGGGTGGATTTCGTCTTTTTGTACCATTGCAATTTTATCAATACAAGGTCTTCGGGGGAGCAAAAGTATAGTTTTTCTCCAGCTATTTTTTTCAGAATCCTCCTTTTAATGCGCGACTTATCAAATGGCTCGTCTTTGAGAATCCAGAAGTCTATTTTGACGCCGCTCGCTGGGTGAATCAGATTGAATTCACCTCCTCGTTTGAGAGCGTACTCAATCATCTTTTTGTCAATGTATATATTTTTATCGATTTTCCGCAGTTCGGCAAAAATTTCATCTATCTTTTGAAAAGTAAGCTCAATCACGACGTCAATATCCGCCGTGAATCTAGGTCTTCCCCAGACGACTACTGCCATGCCGCCAGTTATGATATATGGAATTTTAAGCCTGTTTAGGATGTTTCCGATGCGAAACAATAATTCTTCCTGTTCCATAAAAGCTTTTTGATTTATTTAATTTTCGGGCCAACGCAAAAAAGTTACTGGCCAGTTTGATTTTTTTCCCGATTGGCATTTTTCTGAAGATACTATCCTGAATATCCTGGGCTGATTTGGTTCTGATTTTTGCTGTCATATTTGATATGCAAGTTAATTGCCAGACAATCTACGTAACATTTGTAAGTTTCAGCTAGTTATATTATCCTAAATCAGAAGCATTGTTTGATTTCATTGTATTATAACCCGGATGAAAAGCCAAATTGACGAGGTAAAAAAGGAATACGAAGACCTGAAAGTCGAGCTGGAAAAGTCCGAGGTTGTTTTGGATTCCCAAAAAATGAAAACTATCGGCAAGAGAATGGCCGAGCTCGAAGAAATTGTCGCCGGGATCGCGGAATTGGAAAATATTGAAAAAACCATGAGGGAAAACGCTGGAATCGTGAACATGGAAAAAGACGCCGAGCTCAAGAACATGGCTATGGAAGAAAACGTCGGTCTCTCCAAAAGGAAAGAGGAAGCCGAAAAAAAGCTCCAAACTTTGCTCATTCCCAAAAACCCGAATGACTCGAAAAACGTCATTGTGGAAATCCGGCCTGGCGCCGGCGGAGATGAATCGGCTCTTTTCGCGGCGAATCTTTTCCGTATGTACGGGAGATATGCCGAAAAACAAGGATGGAGGGTTGGCATATTGAACTCAAACAGAACCGCCATTGGCGGTTTCAAGGAAATTATCGCGAGTATCGAGGGCAAGAATGTTTTTGAAAAGTTGAAATATGAGTCCGGCGTGCACCGAGTCCAGAGAATCCCGGAAACGGAAAAAACCGGCCGGATACACACCTCAACGGCCACGGTCGCCGTTTTGCCAGAGGCGGAAGAAGTTGACCTTGCAATCAATCCGAACGACCTTCGCATTGACACTTTTCGCTCATCCGGACCGGGCGGACAGAGCGTGAACACCACTTCCAGCGCGGTTCGGATAACTTATCTCCCGACGGGAATGATCGTCACTTGCCAGGATGAAAAATCCCAGCAAAAAAACAAAGAAAAGGCTTTGAAAGTTCTTCGCTCTCGTCTTCTCGCGGCTGAAGAAGAGAAGCGATCTCGCGAAGCCAGCGAGCAGAGAAAAAGCCAAATTGGAACTGGCGATCGAAGCGAAAAAATAAGAACGTATAATTTTCCTCAAGACAGAATAACCGACCATCGGATCAAGGAAAACTGGAGCAATATACAGGGAATTTTGGACGGAGATTTGGGAAAAATCATCGACAAATTAACCGCGGAAGACTTGAAGAGGAAGATGGAGCAATAAGCTCAAAGCTCAAAGCTGCAGCGTAAAACTTAAAAATTATAAGGAGTTTTGAGTTTTGTGATGTGGTTTTGCGCTTTTAACTTTGCGTTTTGAGTTAAAATTATAATGACTATCTCGGAAATTTTGCGAAACTCCAAACTATCTCCGCTTGACGCGGAATTAATTTTGTCTTCAACGATAAAAAAGCCGAAGGAATTCATCTTCGCCCATCCGGAATACGAGTTGAGCTCGCCGCAACTTGGAAAGTTTACTTCGTTCGTGAAAAGGCGGCTGAAGGGCGAACCCGTCGCCTACATAGTCGAAAAAAAGGAATTTTTTGGACTGGAATTCGCCGTCGACAAAAACGTTCTCATTCCCCGCCCGGAAACAGAATTGCTTGTTGAAGCTGCGCTTCGAGGAATTATGAATTATGAATCAGGAATTAGGAATGTTGTGGATGTTGGAATGGGTTCGGGCAATATTATTGTTTCCATTGCAAAAAATACTTCCGCCAAAATCAGGAGAAAAGTAAATTTTTATGCCTTAGATATATCAAGAAAATCCTTATATATAGCAAAGGGGAACGCTAAAAAACACGGAGTTGCAAAATCAATAAAATTCATCGAGTCAGATTTATTGCGATATTTTCTCGAAAAGAAGACAAAGTTTGAAAATTTGTTGATCGTCGCCAATTTGCCCTACGTTTCGCACGAATTGTATCGCAAAAATTCGGCAAACCTGAAATTCGAGCCAAGAAAAGCATTATTAAGCAATGAAAAAGGATTGCGACACTATATTCGGCTGATTGGAGAAATAAGAGAGATTATCGATTCGGGTGGCGTGTCGCAGGTTACATTTTACGTGGAAATCAGTCCCGAACAAAAAACCTCTTTGACCAGAATTATCAAGAAAAATTTTCCATCGGCTAAGCTAGCGTTTTTGAGAGATTTGTCAAAAAGAAAAAGGGTCGCGGTTGTTGATATTGGCATAAATTGACAAAAAACCTTTATAACTGCTATATTTTACCTACCGAAAGATCATTAACAAATAACCTATCTAGAAAGGAAGGTGTATAACGTGGAAAAAGATCCCAAAAAATCCGAAGAAAACAACGAAACTTCGGAAAATGGGAGGGAAAACATGAAGGTTTGGTTTCAGGAAAATCTCCGAATGCTCGTGAGCATAGTTATTGTTGTTGTGATCGCCGGCGGAATATACGCTTATTCAAAAAGAACCCAGCCGTCTGTTTCTCAAAAGGAAACAGCCGTTTCTGAAGAGGGCGAAGGAAAAATAAGTGTCATCGGCGGCGAAACATCAACGGAAGAAACCACCGAAGGACAGCCAGCCGAAACCGAGAAGCCGGCCGCCGCGGAGGAAACAACGCAACCGAAAGCAGCGGTTTCCAGCGCGGAAACGAGCCAGGAAACGGAAAATTCTTTCATTGAAACAGCCGTGAAAGGTGACAGCACAACCAAGTTGGCCCGAAGAGCTCTGGCTAACTACCTGGAAAAAAATCCGGACACAAGCTTGACAGCCGAGCACAAGATTTATGTCGAGGATATGCTGCGCCGTCAAGTTTCGAACGGACGCATAAAAGTAGGAGACTCCAGGGAATTCAGCAAGAATATGATTTCAAACGCTGTTGAAAAATCGAAGGGTCTTTCTGACAAGCAACTCCAGAATCTCGAGAAGTACTCAAGTAAAGTGCCTGGACTAAAATAATTCATCTTCACTATAAAAAACAGAAACTGCACATTTTGTTTATAAGAACCAAAAACCGGCAATGCCCGGTTTTTTGGTTTGCAGCGCGCTGATTTTTCGCGTTTATTTTCAGAATAATCCACGAATAATGACTGACATTGGCAGGGAGCGAATATTAGACAAAACCGGTCAATTGAAATATCATACCTGCAGAAAGAAATCTCGATAGTCGTCTGAATCATGAATAAAATTTATCGCAAAATATTCTTTTGGCTGGTTTTTGTTTTGTTTTTAGTGTCGACTCCACTGGTCATCATGCATTCAAAGGGATATCGTTTTGACCAAAAACGGGGCATTTTTGTCTATAGCGGATCGATTACCTTGAAAACTATTCCGGGAGACGTGAAAGTTTTCATCAACAATCAGGAGCAAGCCTCGAAAAGTCTTGATATAATAAACAATTCGATTACTCTCAATGGAATCAAACCCGGAACATACCAAATCCGGGTCGAGGCGGAAGGATATCAGGGCTGGGAGAAGCAGATCGAGGTGCACAGCGGACTTTCAACAGAATTCTGGAGCGTTGTTCTGGTTCCCCGAGATCCGAAGATGAGCGCGGTAGAAAGCCAAAATGTTTTTCGATTCTTTCCTTCCCCCTTCGGGAAGAAAATAGCTTTTGTTCGGAAATCGGAAAAAGAAATTTCGCTCTTGGCCACTGATTTCAAGAAAAACGAAGTTCGGGAGATATTTTTCGCAAATAACATCTCTTTTTCGGAAAATAAGCTCGAAAACCTGGAATGGAACTACAAGGAAGACCTGGTACTCTCTCCCGTAACAAGAAACTTAAAATCTGATTACCTTGTGGCCAGCGCGACAGAGGCTATCGATCCGGTGTTTGTCTCTGACATCACAAAACTCTCATCTATTCAGAAAGCCCGCTGGAGCCCGCAAGAAAAGGATGTTATTTATTTTCTGGCAAGGGATGAAAGAGAAGGCAAAGGCGGGCTTTTTTGGGTAAACCTTAACGACAATTCGGTCCAACTTGTTGTTCCGGAGGTCAAGTCTTATGATATTTCCCAGAATTCAATTTATTTCATCCAAAGCAACAATATTTTGTTCAAAAGCGACCTTGACGGCGGCGGTGTTTCGCAGGTCAACAGCAGTCAATTTTCTGAAAGCGACGCCGGAAAGAACGCGAGACTGATTGTTTATGACGACAGCCGGCAATTTCTCATTTCTGAAAACGGAGAGCTGTTTCTTCATAACGATGGAATTGAAAATATTTTCCGAAAAATCAGCGATGGCGTACAGGGCGCTCAATTTTCCGACGATGGAAAAAAGCTTCTTTTTTGGACCGCTAATGAAATTTCAGTCGCGTATCTGCGAAAATGGGAAGTTCAGCCTTTCCGCGAGGAAAATGAAATCCAAAACATGATTCGGGTTTCCTCGCTCATTGACAATGTTTTTTGGTTCCGTGACTATGAGCATATTTTCTTTTCCCAGAACAAAAAAATCAAGCTGATTGAGCTTGATTCGCGGGATCGCCGGATAGGCTTGGATGTTTATGAAAACAATCTTGAATCTTTTCCGGCAACTTACGACATCGGGAACGGATATTATTATTTTTTGAAAGACACGAAAGAAGGTCAAAAAATTTTCTACTTTATTCTTCCGGAAAAAACAGGGATTTTCGGGTAAATCAACGCAAAAGCTATCGCTTTTGCCATTGCGGGGCGCGTCTGGCTTTTTTGAGTCCTGCTTTTTTGCGTTCCACTATTCGGCTGTCGCGCGTGAGATAACCCGCGTCCCGCAGACTTTTTCGCAAACTTTCATCATATTCGACAATGGAACGGGCGATTCCCAGTCTTATCGCCTCCGCTTGTCCGCGAATTCCTCCGCCTGCCGCTTTCACCGAAACACTGAAGTTTGATTTTTCACCCGCCGCCTTGAGCGGCGCTGCTATCATATCCTGAAGTTCAGCCAAAGGAAAATAATCCTCGAGCTTTTTTCCGTTGACGGTTATATTTTCAACGGAAGAAGCCTCCTTGCTTTCTTCGAAAAGCCTTACCCGCGCCACGGAAGTTTTACGCCGGCCGACTCCGGAATAATATTTTTTCTTGCTTCCTGCGCCGGTTTTCGCTTCCTTTTCAATCTTCTCTTTTTTTGATATCTTTTTAGCAGCCATAAAATATTTTTAACTTTTCTTATCAAATTCAACTTTCAATCCGTGTTCGGAATTTTCGAAAACAAGCAGCCTTTTCATTCTCTTGTTTCGCAAATTATTTTTCGGGAGCATTCCATAGACGGCTTCTTTCACTACCTTTTCAGGATTAGATTGGAGGATATCATCAAGCTTTCGAGTTGAAATTCCCCCAGGATACCCGGAAAATCGGTGATAGAGCTTCTTCTGTCCTTTATTTCCTGAAAATCGTGCTTCTTTGCAATTTATCATCACGACGAAATGCTCCGCGTCGACATTCGGTTGATATCCCGTTTTGTTTTTTCCTTGCAAAAGGAAGGCGGCCCGCGTCGCGAGCCTTCCCATATTTTTTTCCCGGCAATCAAGCAAGTAATAGCTTTTTGTCGCCTGCTGGCGTTTCGAGTTCATATGTTTATTCCTTTAGCATTTCGATCACTGCTGATTTGGCTCCGTCGGATTTTCTTTGTCCGAGCTTAATGATTCTCACGTAGCCGCCCCTTCGCTTTGAATATTTCTGAGCAATATTTTTCAATTTGTCCGCGGTTATGTTTTGAGGCAATTTTGCTTTCAGATTTCTCATGCAAAACAGACTGGCGTTTTTGTTGCTGGACAGCTTTTTTTTCGCCTCGCTGATAATTCCTTCCATTTTTATTTTGATCTCTTTGGCCTTGGCTTCGGTTGTTCGGATTTTCCCTTTCATCAGAAAATCACCCAACATAATTTTCAACAATGCTTCCCGCTGTTTTTTTTCCCGGCTGAATTTTCTGCCTTTTTTCAGATGTTTCATTATTTCAACGTCAAACCTAAATTCCCTATCGCTTTTCTTATTTCTTTTATGCCCTTATCTCCCATCCCTTCCAATTTTTTCAATTCGTCTTCGCTAAGAGCAAGCAGATCCTTCATCGCTTTGATGTTGTTTTTTTCGAGAACATTACTCGTTCTCGTGGAAAAAACAGGCAAATACGCATCCTTTTCATGATTTTCATCTTTCACGCCTTTGGGCGCCGCAGCATCCTCCTTATCTAATCCGCCTTCTTTCGCCGCCTCTTCTTCCGTTTCAACCACCTCTTCTTCGAAATCGGAAATGGCTTCGTATTGCGAAATGGCGATTTTCACCGCTTCCTGAAAAGCCTCTTTTGCCGTGACAGTTCCGTCCGTTTCAATTTCCAGCGTAATTTTGTCGTAGTCCGTTCTTTTTCCGACACGCATATTTTCAATCGCATAATTCACCCTTTTTATCGGCGTATAAATCGCGTCAATCGCGATAAGACCGATCTCTTTTTTATCGCGTTCCTGTTGTTCAACCGGAATATATCCGAGTCCTTTTTGCACTTCAATTTCCATTTCGATTTCACCTTTTTTGTCAGTTATAGTCGCGATCGGCGCTTCTTTGTTGACCAATTCAACATCAGCCGGACACTGGATCTGGGCAGCCGTTATTTTTTTCGCTCCGCTTTCTTTGAGCGTGAGCTTCACCGGCTCGTCCTTGTGCATTCGAAATCTAACCTTTTTAAGATTGAGGATTATTTGAATGACATCTTCCAGAACTCCCGGGATCGTGGAGAATTCGTGGGTTATCCCCTTTATCTTCACTGACGTGACCGCTGCTCCGGTCAGCGACGAGAGAAGAATTCTCCGCAAGGCGTTTCCGAGGGTTGTTCCGTATCCCGGATAGCAATTCGCTATCTCGATTTTGCCGGAATTTTCTCCCAATTGGATAAATTTCGGATTTTTTGGCAAAGTGACTTTTATCATATCTTTTATTTTAAAAAATTAAATTATCGAGAATAATATTCGATTACCATCTGAATGTCGGCGTTCACCGCGAAATCGTCTTTGGACGGTTTCGCCTTCATCTTGACCGATTTTTTTCCAGTATCCAATTCCAGCCAGTTGGGGACATCTTTTTTTTCAGAAAGGGCTTCGGCTATTCTTTTATAATATTCTTTTCCTTGTTTTCCCTCTTTTAATTGAATTTCATCTCCCGTTTTCACTTCATAGGAAGGGATGTTCATCCTTTTTCCGTTCACGGAAAAATGAGAGTGTCTGACGAGTTGTCTAGCTTGAACGCGATTCGAGGCAAAACCGGATCTATACATGACATTGTCGAGTCTTGATTCAAGTTTTTGTATCAAAAGATCCCCGGTCACCCCTGTCTTTCCTTTCGCTTCCTGATAATATTTTTTGAATTGCTTTTCCAGGATTCCATAAACTCTTTTGATTTTCTGCTTAACCGCAAGTTGCTGACCAAATTCTGATCCCGCTCGCCTTCTTTTTGAGCCGTGCCTGCCGGGCGGATAGGCGCGGCGAATCATGGCACATTTCGGTGTGCCGCAACGGTCGCCTTTGAGGAAGAGCTTTTCGCCCGCCCTTCGACAAAGTTTGCATTTTGGAGTAAGCATTCTGCTCATATACGCGAATTCATGCGAATTTTAGCCCGACGTTTTTTGCCATTCGCGACTATCGGCGCTACACTCTTCGGGGCTTTTTCGGCCGACAGCCGTTGTGTGGAATCGGCGTTATATCCTTGATGGACGTTATTTCAAAATCATTGTTGGCAAGCGCGCGGATTGACGCCTCCCTTCCGGAACCAACCCCTTTTATATAAACTTCGATTTCTTTGAGACCGTATTTTGCCACCTTTTCCGCGGCCGCACTCACGATTTGAGTCGCGGCGTACGGCGTAGCTTTTTTCGCGCCTTTGAAACCCAGTGAACCGGCGCTGCACCAAGCCAGTATTTTTCCGCCAAGATCGGAAAAGGCGACTATGGTATTGTTGTATGTGCATTGAACATGCGCCTGCCCTCTAAGAACTTGCCGGCGATTTTTTTTTGTTTTTTTCTTCGCGGCCGGTTTTTCTTCGTTCTTTTCTATCTTTTTATCTTCTTTTTTCGTTTCTTCTGCTTTAACTTCAGGTTTCGCTGTTTTTTTCTCATCAACAATAACTTCTGATTTTTGGTCAGGCTTTTGTGATTCTATATCCTCTTTTTTAGCCTTTTCTTCCGCCATAATATATACAAAATACTAAATACTATATACCAAATACCAAATTACGTCTTTTCCGCTGCTGGTTTTCTTCCGCTCCCCATAGTTTTTCTGACGTTTCCCCGCACCGTTCGGGTATTGGTTTTGGTTTTTTGACCACGCACCGTTAGGCCCTTAGCATGGCGAACGCCCCTATAACATCCGATGTCTTTCAGGCGTTTGATATTTGAATGTTTTTGGTGTTTGAGTTCTCCTTCAATCGTAAAATTCTTTTCAATATAGTCTTTGAGCTTGTTGATATCCGCTTCGCTCATGGCTTTTGTTCGGATATTTTGACCCAGCTTTAAAGCCGCAAGTATCTGCTTGCTTCTGGGTCGCCCGATTCCGTAAATGTAGGTGAGGGCGATTTCTATTCTTTTGTCGTCGGGGATATTTACTCCGGCAATCCGTGCCATGGTGCATGGAGCATGGAGCATGGAGCAAAACTTGTGTTATGTGTTCCATGTTCCATGTTATGTGAAAACTATCCTTGTCTTTGCTTATGTTTCGGAACGGAACAAACCACGAAAAGTTTTCCTTTTCGTTTGACTATTTTGCACTTTTGGCAAATTTTTTTGACTGACGCTCTTACCTTCATGAAACATGGAGCATGGAGCATGGAGCAAAATGTTTTGTGTTCCATGTTCCGTGTTGTGTAATTAAAGCCGATGCACTATTCTCCCCTTCGTCAAGTCATAGGGACTCATCTCGACAAGAACCCGATCCCCGGGAAGAAGCCGGATATAATTCACTCTCATTCTTCCCGAAATATGCGCCAAAACTTCGTGCCCGTTTTCAAGCTCGACCCGAAATGTCGTGCTGGGCAGCGTTTCTTTGATGATGCCGTTTAGTTTTATGATTTCTTTATCTTTTGACATTCCTCAATAAATTTCAACTCTCTTTCTTTATGGAACAACCACAAACAAAAACAAAGGCAACTGCCCCAGCCTTTTAGCCTTTGTATAAGGGGCAATTCACTCCAAGTTCTTGAGATGCGGCAAGTTTTATTTTTTATCCTTTATAATCTTATATTTTCTCGGTTTTTTTGTCAAGAGGCCTGTTTTATTTCAATTTTCACTCTTTTCTCGTTCATCGGCACTCGAGTCACGAAAAACGGCCAGAAATTGACGTCCGCCTTCTGGATAGAAGGATAATTTTTTATGAACGATTCAAGCTCGGCTGAATTTTTTCCCAAAGAACCTTTTTTGAAATTTTCCACGTCTATTCCGCTGGCCGTTTTCGCGTCCGTTTTTACTTCGAATTTCAGAGAATTACCGTCCTTCGCGGATTCAATGAGCAGAAAATTCAGCGGCTTTTCAAAATTTATAAACTCCGCTTTCACTCCCTCCTTTTCCATTTGGTTTTTTATGGCGCTTTTGACGTCCTCCTCCGAGAATGACAAAGTTTTTGCCTTGACTTTTATCGTGTAGAAAAATTTTTCAGTTTGAGTGCCGGCGTTTGCTGATGGAACGGCGCTTACTATTTCGGTTTTTATCGTATCGCTGAAATATCTTCTGTCCGCCGGCAAGCCTTTTTCCAGTTGAGAAACAGCCTCTTTCTGGGCTTCGGCGAGCAATTTATCTTTGGCTTCGGCAATATCTTGAGCGGTGATTGCCATTGAATCGCCTTTCGCTCCTCCAGACATCGCTTTCGGCGATTTGGCATAGAATTTTTCGTATTTGGGCCCGCCTTTGAAGCCGGGTATTTTGAACGTCGACGCATCAATATTGTATTCTTCGCCGGGCTTGTCCGCCACAACTCCTGCTTCAATCGCTCCCGGTTTTGTTTCACTTCCCACTTTTGTCATCCCCGGAACAATTATATTTTTTGTAATTCGAAAAATTTTTCCGTCTTCGGTTTCAAAGCGAGTCGTTGCAACCAATGGCTGGTTTTCCGCGCTGAATTCGTTGTAAACAACGATGCTCCCCACTGCTTTTCCGCCGCCGGATTTGCTGCCACTCGCGGAGAATTCTTCTTTTTTTTCCGCGACGATTTGCTCAAGCGCGGCCGGAATGACGTTTTTTTCACTATCGACCCCGCCGGCGCCGAGACTCGCTTCCAAATTTGATGAGACAGCTTTTTCCTGATTTTTCAGGTAGGCGACTATCGTGGCTCTGGGCAGAAAGAAATAGGCTCCCGCAAAAATCGCCAGCGTCAGAAAAACGACTGAAAAAAACAAGAAGTAGCGGGAAATTTTTCCTCGAACTCTTTCCGTTTTCATTATCTTTTCTTCACGCCGATACTTTCCGGCGGTGTTTGCCGGATTTTCGCTGAAAAATACGTCTGTTTTTTTATCCGCTTTCGCGCCAAAGGCTGCTCCCTTGTAAAATCCGTCAGTTTGAGGCATGGGACGTTTTTCATTTTCCGTCTTTTTTGAAGGAAATTTTTTCGATTTTTTTGTTTTTTGTTTTGGGCCGGCGATAATATCCGACATGCGCACGCGACCTTCATTTTTTTCTTTGGACTCCAGTTTCTTTCCTAAGCCTTGTTTTTGGGATGATTTTTTTTGTCCGCGTTCGGGAGTTTTCTTTTCGATGAAAGAAATCTGCCCGATATTGTCCGGCGCGCCTTTTTCTTCTTTTTTCGGCAAAGGTTCGTCAAAATATCGGTCGGAGCCTATTTCGGGTTCCTTGTCCTCATTTTCGATATCATCGAGAATATTCTCGTTTTGGCGGGGAATTTTCTTTTCTTCAGCGATATACTCTTCCCGATCGTCATGTTCAGAGTCGTCGAATTTTTTCTGAACCAAAATGCCCGCTTGTTCAATCAGCTTCTTTCCGTTTTTGTCCTGCGTTACAATTATTATTTTTTTTCCGCGCCGATCGGTTTCTTTTTTCAGCAATTTCAAGTTAACGAGGCTCTGAAGAAGCATCGTTTGTTTGGGCGCGACAATAATAATTTCGCTCGCGGCGGATTTTCGCACCCGGTCGATAATGGAGGTTATTTCCTCGTCAACGTTGATGTATAATGTCTTGTGAGACAAAAATCATGAAACACATAGTATGGAGCGCATAAAAATCTCGCTCCATGTTATGTGTTTATGTGTTATGTGTTATGTGATTTTAGTTCTGCATCATTTTTACCGCTCTTCGGAGCATGCTTGAGAGCACTTTTTCTTCTCCGACAAGATCCAGTGCCAGATTTGCAAGCCCCATCGGTGTCACATCTTGCGGATCCCGCAGAAGTCCCGTTTTATCATGAATGTTCGCCACGTCTTTCGGCTGCAGAAAATTCACGCTGGGCTTTTTGGAAAACGGCAGATTTTTGAACCACTCTTTTCCAATCAGCGCTTCTCTTATGCCCGGAAGAGCCGAGCCTCCTCCGCAAAGAAGGATTTTTGACGGCAGTAAATCGGTTTCAGAAAATTCGCTAAGCGACAGCTCGACTCCGTCGAGCCATACCTGACAATCTTCAGTCAGCAAATTCGAAATTCTCACTGAAACATCTTTTCCCAATTCTCCCCGACCATATCGAATTTTGAGTTGTTCAGCTTCTTCGAAATTGATATTTAGCTCTTGCGCCAGGCGTTTTGTAAAAGCGCGTCCGCCCAGCGCGAACATCTTTGTTCCTTCCAACCCGCCATTCCTCACCACAGCGATATCCGTCGTTCCGCCTCCAATGTCGACGAAAATGGCGCTGAAATCAACCGTATTCTCAAGTCCCATTGATCGAGCGACCGCGTACGGTTCGGCGGCGATACTCAAGAGATCGAGGCCAAGTTCTTCGGCAATTTTTTGAAGCGCTCCCAAATGCACCATTGGCGCATAGGCGTTGAAAACGCCAATCGAAACGTCGCGCCCTTGAAAACCGAGTGGATTGGTGACACGATACCCGTCAATTCTCACGTCCACGATAGCCGCGTTTATAAGTTTCACGTCTATTTCACTGTGACCGGTTTCCCAAGCCAGTTGCTGCCGAATCCGATCAAAAGCTTTCCACTGAACTTTCTGGACTATGTTTTTGAGTTCGGGAAGGTCGATTCTTATGTCCGGCTTCAGCCGCTCATAATGAACCGTGGTTGTTGAGCCCTTCACGAGTTCTCCCGCGATTCCCAGTATCGATTGTTCCACCCGCCGGACGCCAGCCATTTCTTCAGCTTTCGCAATGGCTTCCTCGCAAGAATTCACCACGCCCGATATGTCGCTCACCGCGCCGGACTGCATATCCCCAAGACGCTGGCGAAATCGTCCTACTCCTATCACAATACCCTTCTCCGATTCTTCGTCGACCTTGAAAATGAGGGCTTTCACCACTTCCGTTCCGATATCCAAAGCCAGCGCATGGCCACCTCCACCTCTTCGCCTAAAAATTTTAGAAAATATTCCCATATCTTGAACAATTACGCTTTTGTTTTCTTTCTGCAATTATAATAAAATATCGAGGGATAAGCAATTTTTGACACAACCTCCCGAAAGCATCTACTATTACCTTATGGCCCAAAGCAAAAAACTTGAAATCGCTTACCGGGCGGTCCGAACTGTCGTTTTTTTGATCCCGGCAATCGCCGTGGCGGCCGGAATATATTTGATTCTTTTTCCTGTTGAAGATTTCAGCTATCTTTCCGACGAGCCCAACCTCTCAAAATTTGAGCCGGAAAAGAACGTGAATGAAAAAAAAATTTCCTTCGGTGTTTTTCCGATTCAAAAAAATCGTTATGTAAACCTGGACGCCACTTTGAAAAGAACCGGCAATCAATCCTGCTTCAAGGAAAAACCCGAAGTTTTTGTCCGCAAGACTTATCGGGCTTTTCTTTTTCCCGAGGGAGATCCGATCACAAGCCAGGAAGAACTGCGCGATTTGATTTTTTTTGAAAACAAAACAAAATATCCCAGCGGATCTCTTCTTCATCTCAAGCCCACCAACGAAGTTTTTTTTATTTCCAACGGAAAAAAAATTCTTTTCCCGGGACCGGAAATATTTCGCGCCTTCGGGTACAGTTTTGACAATCTGGTTGACGTCGAAAAATCCGCCCTCGACCAATTTCCCGACGCGGACAAAAAAGTTTTTCTCTGGACACAGCCGCATCCCGACGGCGCCATTTTTCAGGGATTTCCTTCTCACAATCTGTATCTCATTCAGGACGGTGAAAAACGCCGCATCGAAAACGCGGATTTTCTGAAAGAAATTTGGCCGGATTTCCGCGCCATTGCCGCGCGGGACACAGAGGCTCAAGAACCATTTTTGTGTGAAGGAAAAGAAGGAGGCCTTTCAAGTCAAAAGATTGAATGTTCCTTTGACAGCGCCGTCATGCCGGAAAGTATCGGCCGGTACTATTTTTTTTCCATCAGCTTGCCCGCGGAGTGTGATGTTTCCGATATCGACATCGGGACGGCAAAAATTTCTTTCATCGCCGAAAAATCATACGCGACAGCCAAAGATTCTCTGCGTGTGATATTCGCTTCGATTCTCAACAGATACATATATAAGCAACCGATATAACATGACTCCTCGGACTTTTTTCCACAAAATAATAAAGGATCTGCTGATTTCCGCAATCATCACCTTTTTTCTCATGCTGATACCGGAATTGATTTTGCCGGGAATCGTCAGCTCTCATTTCAGCCCTAAGTATCTTCTCGCGGCAATTCTGATTTTGGGATGGCTATTCGCTTGGCAAGCAAAAGAATCTCGTCCCGTGGAATCTTCCAAATTCAAAGCTATTTCCCAAAACATTCTCAATATCATTCTTTTTATTATCACAATTTTGCTTATTTTGAGCCTATATAAGATGAAAATCTGGCAAATCATCATTGCCGCTGTTTTTTCCGTTTTTCTTTTGATCACAGCCAAATATACGTTCATAGAAGAAGAACGAAAGCAATAAAAAAACATTCCGATGTTCTCCCTCCAAAGGCGGGCGGGCAAGAGTGTTGGAATGTTTTTATTTAGGGAAACATATTTTTGGCTCTCGCGCGCTTTCGCTCATTCAATAACAGCTCCCTCACCGATTTCCGCCATTTCGGTTCGTTTGGCTTTGACAATGTTTTTGTAACCCATGGAAACGGCCAGGCTTTTCGTCGCGAATTGCCGGCGTGCTCCGCTTTCGACGAAAAAATATTTGTTTCGATAGTTTACGACCGCTCCGTTTTGAAACGACAAACTTCCTCCATTTTTATATTTTTTCAACAACTTTTGAGAAACCTTGATGGCCATCCCCCGCGAAAAAGTCGCCCGGAAAACGTTTTTTGATAATTTTCTCTTCGCGCCGCTTCCCGAAACATAAAAATAATTTTTGTAATCACTCGTGAGAAGCGATCCTTCCGGAAAGCCTGTCGCGCCTGATATGCCTTCGCCTTCCGGATACAGGATATTTTCGCCGTCTGAAATTTCATGCGCTGAACTCAAATTGATCAATTTCAAGTCCTCGCTTGAGAGATTCAATTTTCTTTTCTGGTTCGCGGAAAAAATGAAATAATTTCCGCCCGAATCCCGCGCAAACGCGCCGTTTCGGAATCCAGCCGCCGCTCCATTTGAATAGCCTTCCCATTTTTCGCTCGCGATTTCCACGAAACTCGAATTATCGTAGCTCGAAGAAAAAACACCTTCGCTGTTTATCGTCCGCAAAACTCCGCTTTCAATGATTCCCCGCTTTCCTTCCGCGGAAATTTTGACAAGCGTTCCGGATGGATAAGCGGTTTCGCTTGTGCTTTCGTCGTTTTCCGCTTGTCCCGCCAAAGGATAGGCTTCGAGCTGGGTCTCGGAGATCGTCGCGATGGCGCTTCTCGCGCTTCCTGAATATCTTTTTCCGCCCGAGATTTCATATTTTCCGCTTTCGCCCGAAATTTGATAGGCATAGTTTCGATAGGAACTTGAAAAATTCACGGCGCTTGACCGAATACTTGACAGATTATTATATATATTCTTTCCGGGACAAGCCGTGCTGGCAACGTCTTTGTGGCCGATCAATCGTGAAGAGAGTTTTTTGTTGAAAAATTTATAATCTTCGTTGATGCTTATATCGTTGTTCGCCGCGAGCCACCCGGTAAGTTTTTGAAGCGAATCGAGTGATTCGGAGGAAAGCGACTCACCGACGTAATTTCCCAAGATCGCGATTCCGATCGACCCATTGTTGTAATTCGTTCCGTCATAGTACGAATGTCCGCCAATCACTCCGTTTCCGCCATAGCGCCCTTCGAAAATCAGGCCGTCTTTTCCGATGATGTAGTTGTATCCGATGTCGCCCCATTTGCGGGAATAGGAATGATAGCGGTATATTTTTTTGATTTGTTTCGACGTCGCGCCTTTGTAATTCATCGCCGTATGGTGAACAATGATTACTTTCGGCGCTTCAATTTCCGCCGGCCAGACTTTCTTTGTCCGTTTGTCATAAGCCGCGCTGGACCAGGAGGAGCGGGGGTAGATGGCGGGCACATTTGTCGCAGCCTGCTTTTTCTCGATTTTTTTTGCTGAAACAAAATCAATAGGTAATCCTGCTAAAAAAAGGTTAACTGCAAAAAATAACGCTAAAAAAATTTTATTATTTCTTCTCATTTTAATTTCTAATTTCTAATTCGCCTAATTGATCTAAATAAATCCCAATTCCCAAAGCCCAATTCAGAATAAAAAGATAGAAAGCTGAAACATAAATATTTGGCATTTAATAATTGGGATTTGATTAAAAATTAGATCAATTAGAAATTCTAATCAACTTCCCCCAATTTCGTGTCCTCATCCACGTACTGAAACGTGCAGTTTTCATTGTTTTTCGCGTCAATCGCCTCAAACGCCTCGGATGACAGCCCTCCCACTCGGTTTGTCCAAATTGCCGGGCCGGACTCCAGAATTGAAGCGACGACTTTTTCCCCGTTGCGCTCGTTCGTCACAAGAACTTTCTTCTTTTTGTACCAGTCTTTTTTGTCGGAATTGGCGCGGAGAGAGCGCGTCGCTCGTTCCCACTGCCCGCCTTTATAGCGATAAACCTGCCGCACGTTTTTGTTTTTTTCATGTGATCCCTTCGAACTTTTGTATCCGCGTTTGAGCCCCTTGAGCTTGTCGCCGCTTTTTGAAGAATAGCGAATATACTCATCTTCGATTTTCACGTAACCGGACTTGGCAAAATCGCCCGCGTCATCAAGCGTCAAAGACGTGGCGCTCTTGGAGGTATCCCCTCCAAGTTCCGATTCCGGCTCGATCCAATCAGCGTATCCCCAGCGCATTGTCACATAATATTTTTCTTCGCTTTTGTCTCCTTTATCCAGTGGTCCAAAAGCGCCATACCCGCCCGCCATTCCGTTTCGGCAGGAATTCGACGTGTTCGTCATTTCATAATGACTGCTCGCCGACTGGTTGCTTTTGAGCCAAAGATGCTGTTCGCGAGCGATTTTTCCAGAGCTGACCGGAAGCGGATACTTTCCTTCAATGATTTTTATGTCGTCGCTCGAATCGCCACTGCCGTTTTCTCCGCTTCCGCTGCTTTGGGCGTTTTGATATTCTTTGACGGCCTTTCTATATTCCCCGCGACTCACTTTGGGAAGATACTTTTGCCAAAAAGTCTGCGGGACATTGTTTTTTTCAAGAAGCGACTGCCATTTTGATTTTTTTGCTGCCGATGCAAGGGAAATCATAGAAAACACGACGAGCAAAAAAAATAATATCTTCGAAATTTTTAGCATTTGAAAAAAAATGGAAAATTACCAATCTTTCAGCCATTCCAATGTCTCGTTCGCGCATTTCTCCCAGCTGAAATCTTTGACGCGCTCGAGTCCTTTCTTTCGTAGGTCATCTCGCAGTTTAGCACTTTCGAGGATTTTTTTCAAAGTTCCAGCCAATCCTTCCGATTTATAAGCATCAAAAAGCAATCCGGCACCGCCTGTAATTTCGGAAATACTCGAATTGTTCGCCGCGATGACCGGTGTTCCGCAGGCCATCGCCTCGATTGCCGGCAATCCAAAGCCTTCATAGAGCGACGGCAGAACAAAAGCTTCGGCTCCCCGAAGAAGCGCTGGGAGGTCCTTTGTTTCGAATTTTCCGGTCGCGAAAACATTTTTCGTCTTTTTGATTTTGGAAACTGTATCATCATACAGCCATCCCAGATCTCCGGCAATGACGAGTCCTGTGTCTTTATACGATTCAACGCGGCGCAGGAATTTAAAAGCGTCGATCAAAACGCCGATGTTTTTGCGAGGCTGAATGGCGCCGACGTAGATTATGTATTTGGTATATGGTATTTGGTATTTAGTATTTGTTTTTTTTATTTCGTCCAGCGAAAAATTTTCATTGAATAAATCTTTGTCGTAGCCGTGGTATATTACTTTTATTTTTTCTTCCCTGATTTCTGGATACAATTTTAGAATATCGTTCTTCGTCGAATTTGATACGGCGATCAGTTTGTCAGCATTTTTCACGGCGTAATCGGTGAAATAATTCAGCCTTCGCAGATCTTTTTTGGGAAAAAAATGAGGAAAAAATTTGAAAGCCAGGTCATGAATCGTGACGACAGTTTTAGTTTTTTCTGATCGCATGAAAGGCAATGAGTGCATCGGCATCCAGAGCACGTCGGGTTTTTCGCGAAACATTTCCCAGGCAAAACGGGTCTGCGTCCACCAGAAGGGAAATTTTAAACTTTTAATTTTATAATTTTCAAATATTGGAAACGTGAGTTCTGAATTGAATTCGCTCTTGTGATAAATCAAAAATTGGCCCTCCTTTTCGAGAAGACCAAAATTTTTCAGCATATTCCAGATGTATATCCGCGTGCCGTCGATCCGCTGATGGTCCAAATCGGCGGCATTTATAGCAATACGCATGAATTACTTTGTAGACGCTTGTAGACGTCGGACGTCTACAAGCTAATAAGTCCTGAATTTTCCCTTCTTAATGTCTCGTAAAAATTCTTTGAATCCCTCCTGCGCTTCCTGCTCGAACATAGCCCGGACGGCTAGCGGGGTGGTGGCCGGCGATTTCCAGTTGTGTATGGGTTTGAGATTTTTTCGCATTATGTAGGCGGTTTTAACCAGAAAATTGGTTTCGCCCTGGACCGGACAGGCATATATGTAATCTTCCGGGTCGCCGCTTTGATTGAATCCGCTTTTCACTTCGAAAGTAACCGCGAGTCCTCTCTTTTTTATCGCCCGGTAGGCTTCGACCGGCTTGGGGTAATGATTGAAGTTTTTATTGAGGTGCTTGATGTCTTCGTTTTTGATGTTTTTCAGTTGATTGGTTTCAATCATCACCAGACGCTTGAGCTTCCGGTCGAAAAAACAAGCGCCGCCTTTCTGGGGCTTCAGCGGATTTTGGGCGACAATTTCCATCACCATATTGTATCCTTTTTTTCCGAGTTCGAGCGAAAGTGCCAGACTTGGGAGATCCACGGAGTAAGTGAGGTATCCCAGATCTTCGATGTTGTAAGAAAGCAAATCATCATGCGTGGATAATATTTTTTCAAGTTCCTTGCTCGTGAGGTAAAATTTCCGACTGGTGTTTTTCGGATCAACCCGGAATATGACATTATCGTGGGCTTTTTGCATCACCATTTGCCCGTGATTGTGGAGCCTTTTGTTTTTTTCCGTTGTCCGGTCGTAAAAAAGACTTCCTTCTTTGATGTATATTCCGTGAAAGCTCCGCTGAATCATGAAAAGAACTTTTTTGGGATTGAGGCCGAAAAAAACGAATCTCTTGAACTCTTCGAGAATTTCTTCGGCCGTCTGTTCGTTGAGAATAATGAGGGCGTTTTGCTTTGCCAAAATCTTTTTCGGATTTTTTTTGTTTTGTTTCGCGATTCGGACGACGTCAAAGGCCATCTGAAGCATATGTCTGTTGCCTAGCGAAATATTGAGGAGTTTTCTAGGATCGCCTCCAGCCGCTTCCAGAACTTTCTTTTTGGTAATCTCTTTCGATATTCTCTTTTTTTCTTTCGCCAGTTTTTTGCCTTTGATCCCCGCTTTTTCAAGCTCTTGAACAGTTTCTTCGCGAATATGCCTCGCGATATCCTCAAGGGAAAACCGGTTCAAATTGAGAAGATACTTCGTTCCCAGCCCCAGTCTCGTTGCCTCTCCGGCCGCGGTGTGCTCCCAAAAAAATTTTCCCTCGGCAATCGCTTTTTCGGCAGGCGATGTTATAATTCTGTCGTCATCGAGAAGAATGATTTGCCTTTCCTTAGCCGGTTCAAGGTACCTGAAATTTTCATACGCGTTCAATTCCAACTGCTTTGTCTTCACTTCTTTCATTGCAATTTTTTTCGCGTTCTTGAAATGGCGGCGCAACATCCACTCGATGTATCTCAAAACTGAAATGCGATATTCCTCGAAAGAATCAACGTGAATTTTGGGCTTCGTGTGCATATTGGATGCTTTTTTAGTCAGTTCACCCCCGCCAAAGGCGGTGGCTTGATGAGTGGGATCGCCTTAAAGG
>JASEHL010000069.1 GCA_030018805.1 Patescibacteria group bacterium | reverse complement strand
ACTTTTAGTCCCGACTCAACCCACCAGCTTTAGCTGGTGGACTGGTGAGTAATAAAGCCAAAAAAATTCTGTTATATGAGGAAGCTAATAGCAAATATGTTCTAGTACAGTAATACAGTATACTGTACTGATGTTCGAAAATGAATAAGTTTGAAATATCTTCTAAATTCAAACCCGACGGCGACCAACCGCAGGCGATCAAGAAATTGACTGCCGGCTTGAAGTGTGGGGCGAAATTCCAGACTCTTCTTGGAGTCACGGGGTCGGGGAAGACTTTCACAATGGCGAATGTGATCGAGAACGTACAGAAACCGACACTTGTGATCGCGCCGAACAAGACGCTCGCGGCACAACTGGCGCAGGAATTCCGGACTTTTTTCCCAAAAAACGCGGTGGAGTATTTCGTTTCCTATTACGATTACTACCAGCCGGAAGCGTATATTTCTTCAACTGATACGTATATTGAAAAAGAAGCGGACATCAACGACGAGATTGACCGTCTTCGCCACGCGGCGACGGTGGCTGTTTTATCGCGAAAAGACGCGATCGTTGTCGCGTCTGTTTCCTGCATTTACGGTTTAGGCTCGCCTGAATACTATTCCGAAATTTCTTTGAGCCTCAAAGTGGGGAAAGCGATTGACCGAGAAAAACTGATTAAGGATCTCACCGAAATGCATTTTGTCCGTTCGGAAATGCTGTCCCGCGGGAAATTTAGGGCCCAAGGAAAAACAGTTGAAATAATGTCCCCGTCGCGGGAAATCGTGACAAGAATAGAATTGAGAGGTGAGAAAGTGAGAAGTGTGAGCGAATATGATTTTCTCACCGGCGAGGCGCTGGGAAGCCTGGAAAAAGTTTTGATCTATCCCGCAAAGCATTTTGTCGTGCCTGAACCGGTCATGCAAGATGCGCTAAGCGAGATAGAGAAAGAGATGAGAGATAGAGTGGATTATTTCAAGAAGAATAATAAATTACTTGAAGCGGAAAGAATATACCGCCGGACGAAGCAGGATCTTGAGATGATGCGGGAAATCGGCTACTGCAACGGGATTGAAAACTATTCGCGATATCTGACGGGCAGGAAAGCGGGGGAGCCGCCGTATACTCTCATTGATTATTTCGCGAAAAATTTTTTGATCGTGATCGACGAATCTCACGTGACCGTGCCGCAGCTCAATGGGATGTATAACGGCGACCACGCCCGAAAAAAGGCGCTGGTTGACAACGGTTTTCGTCTCCCGAGCGCGTATGACAACCGGCCGCTCAAGTTTAGCGAATTTGAAAATAAAATAAACCAAGTAATTTTTACTTCGGCGACTCCCGCGGAATATGAACGAACGCATTCGACGCAGGTGGCGGAGCAGATTATTCGCCCGACAGGGTTAGTGGACCCGGAATTAGTTCTTAGGCCTGCCAAGGGTCAAGTTAAAGATGTAATGGCAGAGATTCAGAAGGTAGTAGACCAAAAAGAACGTGTGCTCGTGACGACTCTCACCAAAAAAATGGCCGAGGATTTGGCGGATTTTCTGAAAGAGCAAAAAATAAAAGCCGAATATCTGCATTCGGGAGTGGCGACGATTGAACGGGTGAAAATTCTTGAGGATTTGCGGCGGGGAAAATTTGATGTTCTTGTGGGCGTGAATCTTTTGCGCGAAGGTCTGGACTTGCCTGAAGTGTCGCTGGTCGCGATACTCGATGCGGACAAAGAAGGCTTTTTGAGATCCGAAACTTCGCTGGTGCAAACGATCGGCCGGGCGGCAAGAAATATTTCCGGGCGAGTGATTCTCTATGCCGACCAGATCACGGGATCAATGAAGCGGGCGATAGACGAAACCAACCGCCGGCGCAAAGCGCAGACTGAATATAACAAAAAGCATCACATCACTCCCAAAACCATCAAGAAAAAAATAGCTTCGATTGTTGACCACGAACTGAAACCAGAAATCCCGCAGGAATATGTAAATTTGGAATCTTTAGAGGATATCGCCGGATATATCAAACAAAAAGAAGCGGAAATGAAAATCGCCGCCCGGAATTTGGAATTCGAACGCGCGGCGGTGATCCGGGATGAAATTGTGCAGCTTCGAAAATTGCAGATGGGGTGATATTTGACAAAAACAGGTATAAATAGTTTTTCCCAGTGGGTAATCCACTAGTTCCACTAGTGAGACTCGAAAA
>JASEHL010000068.1 GCA_030018805.1 Patescibacteria group bacterium | reverse complement strand
TACTTTATTTAATAATTCTATTAAATCTCCCAATAAAGCGCAAATAACCCCGTTAGAGAGAGATTTTTCCTTTGCCTTTCTAACGGGGTAAATAAATTTGCCTAATCCTTTTCAGCCATATACAATTTATTATGCAAAATTAAAAGTTTTGCGGAATTAGTATAGTGGCAGTACGTCACCTTGCCAAGGTGAGGGCGCCGGTTCGATTCCGGTATTCCGCTCCAGAATTTCACTACTTTTTCGTGGGCGGCGCTGTGCGCCGCCCACGAAATGGCTTTCAAAAAATCGGAAAGTCAGGTTTTGGTGGGTGTGCCTGGACTCGAACCAGGGACCTCTTCATTATCAGTGAAGTGCTCTAACCAGCTGAGCTACACACCCGTTTATTTGACGCGCTCCCTGCCCCGTAGTTAAATGCGAAGCATTTATACTTCGGGGTAACCAACTGAGCTATATGCCCATATTTTTGGTGCGGGGTGAACGCTCCCTGCCTGCCGGCAGGCAGGTAACCAACTGAGCTAATCGCCCAAAATTGTTTCGTGTTGTATGTTACGTGTTACGTGAGATATGGGTCGTGCAGGGATCGAACCTGCGACCATCAGCTTAAAAGGCTGCTGCTCTACCGACTGAGCTAACGACCCGAGAGATTTTAAGGCAACTAAAAAATTATACAACTAAATGGATATTAGTCAATAACAGATTAATACTAACAAATATTGTCCCTTGACTCAAGTTTTTGTCCGATATATAATATGACTAACAATTGAATAAAGCCCCGACGCATTAAGGTCGGAGCGAGTATCAAGAGCGCAGCGAGGGAACTAGCCCTGGGACCTGCCGGCAACCATCTTTTTGAAAGGTGCCAATTCTAGACCCGCTCGCCCCTCACCATTTTTTCATAAAAATTGTGAGGGGCAAAGGGAAGATGCATTCAGCTTTACTTCTCTTTGCGAGAAGTTTTGTTTTTCTCTACGAATTACGAATTAAATACGAATAATATTTTCATTCGTATTTCGTATATTCGTAGAGCGAAGCGTATTCGCCGCGCCCGACTTCGCTTTGACTATTTGGGATTTTTTGAACTCTGATAAATTATAAATACTAATGAATACTCACCGAAGTTGACACGGCGAAGTCAAAGCGGGCGGGTAATTCGTAAAGAAATACCATGATCTATAAACCAAAAATCTACACGGTCGAAAGCGTCACTTCCGGGCATCCGGACAAAATTTGCGACCAGATTTCAGACGCGATTTTGGACGCGTGTCTCGAACAGGACCCGATGAGCCGCGTCGCAATGGAAGCGTTCGGCGGCCACGGTCTCTTGATCGTGGGAGGCGAAGTGACGACTAAGGCGAAAGTTGATTTTGAAAAGGTTGCGAGGGATGTTTATCGCGAAGTTGGCTATACGGAGGATATAAAAATAATCACCAACGTCGTAAAGCAGTCACCGGACATTGCCCAGGGCGTTGACACGGGTGGAGCCGGCGACCAGGGGATCATGTACGGATTTGCGACCAACGAAACTCCGGAATTTCTGCCCAAGGGCATTGTTTTGGTGCACAAATTGACCAAAGGATTGGAAGACTTGAGAAAAAGCGGGGAGATAAAATGGCTCAAACCTGACGGGAAAGCCCAAGTGACGATTGACGGCTCTACGGGCCAGGAAATCAGCACTATTTTGGTCAGTACCCAACATGATGAGAATATCAGCCAGGAGGAAATTCGGGAAACCCTGATTGAAAAACTGATCAAGCCGCTTGTCGGCGACGTATCCAACATTGAAATACTGATAAATCCAACCGGAAAATTCGCCATTGGCGGTTTCGATTCCGATACCGGTCTTACGGGGAGAAAAATCATGGTTGACACTTACGGCGGACTTGTTCCCCACGGGGGCGGCTGTTTTTCCGGAAAAGATCCCACAAAAGTGGACCGCAGCGCCGCCTATATGGCCCGCTACGTGGCAAAAAATCTTGTAGCGCAAAAAAAAGCCAAGGAATGCCTTGTTTCGGTGGCTTATGCCATCGGACGGGCGGAACCTTTAATGATCGAGGCGCTCAATGAAAAAGGTGAAAGTATTGTCGGGGAAGTGGAGGGAAAATATGATTTTAAGCCGCTCTCCATTATTGAAAAACTTGATCTTCGCCGCCCCATCTATGAAAAAACAGCCGCTTATGGCCATTTCGGGCGGGAAAGTTTTCCCTGGGAGAAAATTCACCCTCCTACCAATTCTGGCACCTTTTCCTGATTTTAATGTCCCCCTCGGGGAATGGGAGAAATTCCCTCGCCTTTAGGCGAAGAC
>JASEHL010000067.1 GCA_030018805.1 Patescibacteria group bacterium | reverse complement strand
CTTCGCCTAAAGGCGAGGGAATTTCTCCCATTCCCCGAGGGGGACATTAAAACTAGGTTGATTATAGCAAAAAAATTTGTTTTTATCAAATATTTGTTGTAGAATGAAAGCATGCCCGGTAGTGAAATTTTGACTGGCCGAAAGCCAAAAATGTACTTGAAAACCGGGCAAAAAATAATCTAAATTCTTTTGGTTTTTGGTTCAAACATATTCGGTCTATATTTTTGGGTCAAAATTCTACTACCGGGATGAAAATCGGCATAAATGCATCCTTTCTGCGAAAACCGGATACCGGAATCGGGCAAGTAACAAGAGGCTTTGTCAGCGAACTGACCAAATCTCATTCCCAAAAAAATGAGTATTTTTTGTATTTGGAAAAAGATATCGATTTGAAGCTTCCTGAAAATTTTCACAAGCGCGTTTTCTTGCCGGCAATATGGAAACGCGACGATTTGGTGAGAAAAATATGGTGGGAAAAGTTCTTACTGCCGAGATGCGCGAAAAAAGACAATTGTGATGTTTTTATTTCTCTTTATCAATGCCCCACGTTTCTCCCAAAAAATATCAGGCATAAGATGCTTGTCCACGATATGATTCTCAAGGTATTTCCGGAATACATGGACAACTGGCGAAAAAAAATTTATGCCTGGCTTTCGTATGGGGCGGCAAAAGACGCCGATGAGATAATCACCGTTTCCGAGTGGTCGAAACGGGATATTCACAAATATCTCAAGATTCCGAATGAAAAAATCAAAGTGGCTTATCCCAGTGTCGGAAAAGAATTTTTCGAACCGGCAAATTCTGACAGCGATAATAAAATTCTTGAAAAGTACGGCGTTTTTGGCCGGTATATTTTCTATGTTGGCGGTTTTGATTTCCGAAAGAACGTCTCGGGGCTTTTGAAGGCTTTTGGAAAACTGACCCAGAGGTACGAAATAAACGACATAAACCTGGTTCTGGGAGGAGAGGACAAGTCGAAGCACAGCTCGCTTTTTACCGACGTCAAAAAAGAAGCTCGAGATTTGGGAATCGAAGAAAAGGTGGAGCTTATTGGATTCGTCGAACAAAATGACATGCCAGCGCTCTATCGCCAGTCCGAGCTTTATGTTCTGCCGTCCCTGTACGAAGGTTTCGGGCTCATGGCGCTCGAAGCGATGGCCTGCGGCGTTCCATCGGCCGTTTCCAAGTCCTCGTCTCTCCCTGAAGTCGGAGGGGACGCAGTTGTCTATTTCAATCCCTATGACACGGAGGAAATGACGCGGGTGATGGGAAAAGTCCTCAAAAATCCAAAGCTTCGCCATCACCTTTCGGAAAAAGGAAAAGAACGGGCCAAAAAATTCAGCTGGAAAAATTTTGTGGAAATAATTTTGGAATAGCTTGTTACAGTATTCTAGAATACTGTAACAGAAAATATGCGAGACATATTGCAAAATTTGAAAAATATTTTTAAACGAGAACTTGTCATTCTTTGGATTTTCGCTATTTTGTCTTCGCTTGCCCTAATTGTTCTCCAAAACAAAAACAAGCTTCCGCTCGAGGCAGGAGATTTTGTTTTTCTGGCGATTATCGTGCTTTTGGTCGCGCTTTATAAGCCGCGGTGGATTTTTTTTCTATTTGTTGGCTCCATCGCTTTTGAAAACACAATTTTAGCCGCCGGATTTTTTCCGTTTCAGCTCCGGCCTTATCAGTTTTTGGGAGGAATTTTAGCCGTTGCGACCGCGATTTTATATATTTCCAAAAAACTGAAGTTCAAAATTTTGAAACCGACTTGGATCGACTGGGCTATATTTTCATTGATCCCGTTCAGTTTTCTGGCTCTTTTGAATTCGCCAGCAAAAAATATCAGCTTGAAAAATAATTTGATTCTGGTTTCTTTCGTTGCTTTATATTATCTCGCTCGCAACTTCATCCGAAGTCGTGATGACTTGCTGAAAACTACTTTCTTTTTTGTTGGGTCGTATTTTGTGGTTGCGGCTTACGGTTTTTATCAGGTTTTTGCCGACAAATTCGGCGCCAAATCTTTCGAGGTGATGTTCGGCCGCCCTAATTCCACATTCACCGAGCCCGACTGGCTGGGGATATATCTTTGCTTCGCGCTGGCAGTTTTTTTGGCGCTGATATTCTATTTTGTTCACAACAAACAAAAAGCGATTGTCTCGAAAAAGTACGCTCTTTTATTTTTGGATTTTTTAATCTTTTTGGATTTGACTCTTATAATCTTAACCTTATCCCGTTCCGCCTGGATTGGAATGGGCATGATTTTCTTCTTTTGTCTTTTTTCGCTGCTGCCAAGTATACGCAAGTCCGCGATCGCG
>JASEHL010000066.1 GCA_030018805.1 Patescibacteria group bacterium | reverse complement strand
TAATTATTAGAAAATTGTTAAGTAGCTCTAGTCGTGTTCTATACTAACTCCTAAAAAAATTATTTTTCTTGCCCGACAAAGCTTTAGCGGCGGCGGGCTCTTTTTCTCGTCCTGGCCGGTTTCTTGGCTTCTTTCCGACTTTTTGACCTATAGTCTTCAATTGCGCGCTTCAGGGCGTCCGCGGCGAGATTTGAGCAGTGCATTTTGGCCGGTGGAAGGCCCTCAAGGCTCGTAGCGACGTCCTGACGCGTTATTTTGGCCGCCTTGGCCAAATCCCTGCCTTTGGCCATTTCAGTCACCATGGAAGACGTGGCGATTGCCGCGGCGCAGCCAAGGGTCTCAAATTTGATGTCGGAAATAATTTCCTTGCCTTTGAGCTTGCCCCGTAGCGAACTCGTTCTGCTTCGGGGTTTACCTTTTATTTTTTTGACTTTGATATAAACCGTCATAATGTCTCCGCAGGCCGGATTGCCGACCGTGCCGAAGCCATCCGGATTTTTGAGCCGGCCCTGATTTTTGGGATTCATGAAATGCTGGAGAACTTTTTTGGAATATTGCATATGACCTATAGGACTTATTAGATAAATTTATTTTCCTGCTATTTTTCGAAGTCTTACGACGACTTCTTTGAGTGTTTGGATGAAATAGTCGACTTCCTGCTTAGTTGTGTATTTTCCGAGCGTTACTCGCAGACTTCCATGGCTTTCCTCTTCGTTCACTCCGATGGCCGTGAGAACGTGTGAGGGGCGGAGGTCGCCCGCCGAACAGGCGCTTCCGGTCGAAACGGCGATGCCTTTCATATCAAGTCCCAAAAGCATTCCTTCCCCTTCCACGTCCCGAAAATTGAAATTCGCGTTGTTGGGAATTCTTTTTATTTTTGATCCGTTGAGTTTTACTCCTTTTACTTCTTTCAATATCCTCGCGAACATATAGTCGCGCATTTTCTCGGCCATTTTATAATTTTTCTTTCTTTCTTTTTCGGCGAGCGCAAGCGCCGCTCCAAAACCCACAATCCCGGGAACGTTCAAAGTTCCCGCCCGAAGCCCGAATTCGTGTCCTCCTCCGTCTTGGATGCGCCGAATCGGCGTATTTTTTCGAATATAGAGGCATCCGGCGCCCTTTGGGCCGTAAATTTTGTGGGCGGACGCGGTGAGAAAGTCAACACCGAGATTATCCACTTTGCAATCAAGATAATTCACGGCTTGCACCGCGTCGGTGTGAAAAAGAATTTTTGGAAGATTTTTTTTCTCACGTTTTGTATTTTCCGCTTTTATCATTTTTCCGATTTCTTTGATCGGCTGGATTGTTCCGATTTCGTTGTTCGCGTACATCACGGAAACGAGAATCGTGCTGTCTTTGATGGATTTTTTTATATCCTCGACTCTGACAATTCCATCCGACGGAATTTTGGCGTAAGTTATTTCCGCTATTCCCCGCTCCTCCAGTTTTTTGCAAGTTTCCAGAACACAAGAATGTTCGAATTGCGTAGTAATGATATGCGGTTTTGCTTTTTTGCCGTTTTTGCGCGAGGTAAAAGCGATAGCCGCCCCTTTTATGGCAAAATTATTGCTTTCTGTCGCGCCGGAGGTGAAAACTATTTCCAACGGATCACAACGGAAGAAATCTGCCGCAAGCCTACGCGCGTATTCGACTGCGTCGCCGGCTTCTCTTCCGAATGAATGCAAAGACGAAGGATTACCGAATTTTTGCGAAAAATACGGCTTCATCGCGGCAAAAACCCGCGGATCGACGGGGGTTGTGGAAGCATAATCGAGATAAATTTTTTTCTTTCCCATATATGCCTTAATACTATCCCCTGCGCCGGATTCTTGCAAGGAAAATTATTTCAGACACTCTATTATTTTCTCGTGAATTCCTGTTCCGTTTGAGGCCAGGAAAGCGTCGTTTTTATCGTTAGTATCGTCCGCTCCCAAAAAATCCGAAACTTTGGCTCCTGCTTCCCGGGCGATCAATTTTCCCGCCGCGTAATCATAAAATTCATTCCGGTCATTTACAATTGCTTCAATCTTTCCGGAAGCCATGAGGCAAAAGCCGGCTGCCGGCGACCAATTCAGCAGAACTCTTTTCACGCTGATTTTATGCAAGCTTGCGATTGCTTTATCGAGCGTTTCGCGCGCGATCTTGTATCCGCAGGTATAGAGCAGTCGATTTTTGGATGTTTTCTTCATCGTTCACTCTGATTTTCGTTCCGTTAAAAAAAGCGCCCTTTCCTTTCTCGACGTGGTAGGTATGTCCGAGTATGGGAACATTGATGACGCCGGCGATCGCCTCGTCGTTTTTGAACAGGGCGATGGAGATCGAAAAATCGGGAATGCCAATCACGAAATTATTCGTTCCGTCCATCGGGTCAATCACGAAAGTATATTCCGAACCATTATTGATTTCACCGTGTTCTTCGGAAAAAATATTGAAATCGGGAAATTCCTTTTGCAAAATTTCCAGAATTGCCTTTTCGGAATCCAGATCGGCTTTGGTATAGAAATCGGAAGCGATGGATTTCTGAATCGTATCCATCCCCTGACCAAAATAGTCCTTGAGAATTTTCCCGCCCGCCTCTGCGGCTTCTATGATTTTATTGATGTTCATTTAATTTCTATAATACTCAATAATTGACTTAAAAAAAAGTATAACCCGATGATACTAGCGATAGCACCGAAAAGCATAATCAATTGAATCGAAGTCCTTTCCCACCATTTTTCAATTTTTATGCCTAAATCAAATGGTAGATTAATTTTTGGAGCTTGTCTAGAACAGCATAGAGATTTATGCTAAATCTATGACGGCTC
>JASEHL010000065.1 GCA_030018805.1 Patescibacteria group bacterium | reverse complement strand
CCGATAGTCACGGATGGCAATCCCGCCTTTGATCCTCTTCACGACAACCCTCTGCTTTTCTCGCCAGCCGAGTTCCCGTGTCATTCCGACGGGCAAAGTCACGGCAAGGCTAGTTTTGCCCACTCTTGTAATTTTCCTCACGTTTTTTTCTTCTTGTTTTCTGACGGACATATATTCGAGGTAAGTATTTAAATACGTATTTCCCTCATTTTTGGATAAACTAAAAATCAAAAACCGCGCCTGTATTCTAGCACGGTTTTTGCCTAAGATAAAGGTTTATCTCGTTAAATTCTGGCCCAGCCAGACCTCACAAGGTGAGGATTTAACGGGACTAAATCCTTATAACAAACTACACGTTGATATCGTTGACAACATCGTCAATGCTCTTCTTTGATTCTTTTCGCTCACCCCTTTGCGAACCTTCCGGCTCGTTGATTTTGAGGTTCACTCGAGCATTGTTCTTCGCTCCGACCACTCGAAGGAGGGTTCGGATGGCTTTGGCTGTCGCGCCTTCGCGGCCGATGATCATTCCCATGTCCTTTGAGTCAACGTCCAAAGTGATGAGAACTCCTCTTTCATCGATCGTTCGGTTTGCCTTGACAGCATCAGGGCTGTCGACCAGGGCTTTCACGACAAACTCCACAAATTCTTGGTCTCTTTCCATCGTTTTCAGGTTTAAGCTAATAATTTCGGAATTTGGTTAATCGGGATCGACCTTTTATCCCTCACCACTTTTCGCGTTTTTTGGGGCCAAGGTTATGGCGCTTCTTGATTTCTTCGTGAAAAGTGGTGAGGGATGAGACCCGCCATTTCCGTCTATACATAATAATACACAAAAAAAATCCTTTGTCAATCCGCTTTTTTATTGCTCTTTTTTTGCCTCTTCGGCCTTTTTCTTTGCTTCATTAGTTTTTTCTGCTTTTTCGGAATCACCCGTTTTTTCTTTCTTTTCCAACGCTTCAGCTTTCGCCTCTTTGGCATTCTTTTCGGAGACCGTCTCTTTCGCGCTATCCGTCGTTTCCGCTTTCTTTTTCATTTTTATCACTCTTTTTGGACCTTTGGCGATTCCCGCGCTCACTAGCAAATTGTGAACCGAATCCGAACATTGCGCCCCTTTTTCAATCCAATATTTTATTCGGTCGGCCTTGAGATTCTTTTCTTTGGTGTGCGGGTTGAAAAAGCCGAGAGCTTCAATGAATCTCCCCTTGATCGGCGATGTGTGTTCCGCGACAACCAGCCAAAAAAACGCCTTGTTCTTTTTTCCTCTTCTTGTTAGTCTGATTTTTAGCATTATCTAGGCATACTTAAAATACTTTAGAAGTTTAGCTCCCCAATGAGTTTCTGTCAATATTTTGCACAAAAATACGGGATACTAGATACCCCGCCAAAGGCGAGGCTCGCCAAGGGCGGCAGATACCGATTGCTATTTTATCTTCACTCCGTTTGTTTTTCTCACTTCTCCCACTCCCGGCGCCGTAACCGTCAGCGGATACCAGCCTGTCGCACTAAAATTGCTCATATCAAACTGGCAGGTGATTTTTTTGCCTTTCACGTTGCTTGTCACGACATTAGCCGAATTGAACCCCAGCATGCAAGTCAGACCCGACGCGCTATAAAGGCTCGTTCCTTTGACTGTAATCGTGAAGCTGCTTTGATTGGCGTTATACTTGATCGTTTTCTTTTTCACGCTCGATATTTTCATTTTCTTCACTTTTGTCCCTTTGGCCACTGCTTTGAAAGCGCTAAAGTGGCCGGGAGTGAACGAGAGTTCGCCTGTCGCCGAGTTATAGGAAATTCCGCTTAGGTCGCTGTTGTTCGCTTTTCGCATCGTTGATCCGCCGGCGGTTGTCACGTAGATATCCGGAGTTGTAGGGAAATCAAGGCCATACATGGTGAAGGTGGTACCGTAGTTGATCATATCCGGAACCATGGCCGCGTTGAGGCTGATATATCCGTCATCAAATTGGACCATATTGCCGAAATTATTCATGAAAGTGAAAAAACGATAGCTCATGAAGTCAACTGGCTGGCTGAAACTGATCCGCCCCATCGGCGCGCCGTTTTCTGATTTTTGGAAGTAGAGGCCGGAAATGGCGTGCCAATTCGTGTTGCCGGCATCGAACAAGCTCGTCACGACGCCTTCCGCGGTCATGTTAGTCTGCATATCCGTTCTCATTAATCCCACCTGGACGCACATTTCGGTCATTTGAGCCAACACTTCGCTCACATTGCCGCCGAATTCTTCGGGATGGTTAGTAATATACGTGTTGAGCGCGCTTACGCACCCGGAATAATCTTCCGGTGTTGTCATGGCAGCGAACACGTCCCAGAAAAAATCATCTTCCGCCGGCATAGGGCCGCGGTCTTCCGCCACAACAGGAGTCGCCAAAGCGACCATCGCGAAAATGGCCAGACTCGCCAAAATCGCTTTCTTCTTTTTTTGTTTCATGTTTTTTATTTTAATTATTAGTGATGTTACAAATTATAACACAAAAATGATTTTCCCAAAAAACCATCTTTTACTCAAAATACCAGATACCAAATACCAGCTACCAGATACTAATTGAAATTCACCCGAATCGGATCGCCGCTCGAAGCGTCGATGGTCCTTTGTCTTTTTCCTTGCACCTTAATAATATACTTTATATTCGTCCCAGCGTCGAGATTCAGTTTTTTGTACCAGCCAGTCGTCGCCTTGCCGCTGTAAACTTTGCTTTTTTTCCATTTATATTTTTTGTTTTTCTTCTGAACCCGGTATTTTTTCCAGATGGTGACTTTTTTGACACTGGATTTTTTAAGTGCCCCAAGCATAGCTTTATCCACGGTCGTGCCCGAAGTCTGGCCGTAGAGCGCCGTGTGAGAATCGTCGCGCACCAACTGGTAAATACCAGCGCTCAT
>JASEHL010000064.1 GCA_030018805.1 Patescibacteria group bacterium | reverse complement strand
GTCTTCGCCTAAAGGCGAGGGAATTTCTCCCATTCCCCGAGGGGGACATTAAAACTATCGTTTGTCAATTATATACGCGGAAAAACAGAATGTCCAACATAAAAAAGAACCTGGCAATTGCCGAGTGATCGGGATGATACCCGGATCAGCAAAGAAATTGCCAGGTCAGTTCGGGCCCGTCGGCCCTCGCCATCGCCCCTTATCGAGCGAACGCGAAACCCTTCCTTACCAAAGCTTTCCTCATCATCTGTTCCCTCCGTTCAAAGAAGATGGTTAAAGGTTAGTAGGTAGCTTTTTCCATCCAATCATGGAATCAGCTAAATAAATTATATACATAGAAAAGGGCACTGTCTATATCAAGACTACCACAATTTAAGAAATAGTGATATAGTGATAGTGACTGATTTATTCAGTCATTCCGAGCGAAGCAAAGCGTAATCGAGGAATCTGGCTTGATTAAATATTCATATTGATCCTTCGACTTCGTCCGAATAAATTCGGACTACGCTCAGGATGACACTAAGTGTCATGTTCAAACGAGGAATTGCCACATTTACCCTCGATTACGGCAAATGTCCGAAATGGCTGTTTGAGCGGATGGTGAAGCTGGGACGGGAGATGGCCCGGGTCATCGCCTCTGAATACGGGCCGGATGAGTTCGTTCGCCGGATTGCTGATCCGGTCTGGTTTCAGGCGCTCGGAACAGTGCTGGCTTTTGACTGGAACGCGTCGGGTTTGACGACGATTCTCACGGCAGCCTTGAAAGAAGCGATTCGAGGCGAAGAAAGAGCTTTGGGAATATATATCTGCGGAGGGAAAGGAAAAACTTCGCTCAAGACTCCGGAGCAGATCAACCTGTTTGGCGCGCGGGCGGAACTGGCGCAGGAGAAAATAAATTCGCTGGAGTATAATTCCCGCATGGCGGCCAAAGTCGATTCATCGCTCATCCAAGATGGTTTTCAAATCTATCATCACTGTTTCTTTTTTTCACGAAACGGAGTTTGGGCAGTCGTTCAGCAAGGGATGAACGAAAAGGCTGTGACAGCCCGGCGCTATCACTGGTATTCGGACGAGGTTAAAAACTTGGTTATCGAGCCGCATAGCGGGATAATTTCTGACGCGAAAAATAATTCTCTCAATATGACGGCAAAATCCAGTCTCGAAAACCAAAAAATCAGCACCGAACTCGTGCAAGGAAGCTATAATACGCTGATGAAAGACTTAAAATTATTGCGGAAATATTCAACGCCTCAAAGCGAAGTGGTTTCAGTTGGAAATAAAAGTCAGGAGCTCACAAAAATGCGTCTTCACGATCGGGATTTCAAAGTTTTGCCTGTCGTCAGCGAAGATTTTGCCAAAAGCAAATATTTGCAGAAGATTTTATATGAGGTGAGCGAAATAAAACCCAAGAATTACGAACAGCTCTTATCTCTCAAGGGCGTTGGGCCGAAAACCATCCGCGCTCTTGCCCTTACGGCAGAGGTAATCTATGGCGCGAAAGCGTCGTACGAAGACCCCGCCCGCTATTCCTTCGCCCACGGCGGAAAAGATTTCATCCCCTATCCCGTCGACCGCCCAACCTATGACCAGACCATCCGCACTATGCGCGAACTTGCGTCCAAAATGAAAATTGGATATAGTGAGAAAAATAAGATTTTGAGCCGTATCAAATGAATAGCGGAAGCATCGAAAATCCCTTTTGGGAGAAAAAGGAGGCAAAACCGAAAATGGGAAAGAAAAAACGTTTGCCTGAAACCGGTGAGGGTAACAAGCCGGTAGAGATTTGGGGACCAAAGGATGGCCGCGTCGAAATACGAGTTCTAGGAACATACATTACCCTGGGATATACTGTCAGAAACGACAAGTTTAAGGGTCATGTAATTTCAAGAGAACAAGGATCGCGAGTTTATGACGCAGCCTCCCACGATTTGCCAGGAAACTTGGAAGAAAAAGCTATAAAGCAAGGTTTCGCCAGACTTCGAGAAGAAGCCGAAGAGAAGTATCCTATTCTTCGTGAAAGAAAGCGTTGGAAAGAACATGGAGGTAAGCAACCTGATCTACTCTAACAGCAGCTTAACATTCTACCTTCAGGAGGGCCTCATGTTTTGGGGTTACTGCATTTGCGCATTGGCACTGGGCATCTGGGCATTTCAGGGGTTGACTAAGAGAAGGTCTAGAATTAACTTCTACCTTATTCCCGTCGTGGGATGTTGCAAGAGATAAGATGTCAAAATTGATACTAATCTTCACCCGCTCGGGCACTGCCCGGCGGTTTTTTTTCAACGCAAACATTCTTTGATAATATTTTAGTAATCTAATATACTGTAATAAAAATAACCTATTGCATTTACTTTAGTATTCTAATATACTAAAGTACACTAATTATTAAAACAAAATATATGCCGGGAAAAGTAAGGTATAATCAACTTAGTGATTTTGAGAAGAAAAAGTTTTTAGGAGAGTTTTATACGATGATATCCCTTCTCCGAAACCGAGGTGAAGTGAAAACTTTTTTCAAGGATCTTCTGACTTTGAGTGAAGTGGTGATGATATCCCGCCGGATTCAGGCAGCCAAAATGCTTCTTGAAGGAGAAACTTATGAAGAAATAAGTAAAAGACTGAAAATGAGCACAACCACGGTAAACAGTGTCGAAAAATGGCTGAGCAACGGATTTGGAGGGTACAAGAATATTATCAAGCGATACAAAAATAAAAAGGAATATAAATTTGAAGAAAAGAATTACGCTTCTTTCAGCCTTCCGGCAATCAGAAAGAAATACCCGCTTCACTTCTTGCTTATAAATCTTCTCTCGAAAAAATAAATCTTCTCCCCTTTCGAATTGACGCGATACTTTAGTATATTAGAATACTAAAGTATTATAAAAAATAATAATCTCGAAAGCATCAATACTTTAGTATACTCACCAGTCCACCAGCTAAAGCTGGTGGGTTGAGTCGGGACTAAAAGTCCC
>JASEHL010000063.1 GCA_030018805.1 Patescibacteria group bacterium | reverse complement strand
AAGTCTTCGCCTAAAGGCGAGGGAATTTCTCCCATTCCCCGAGGGGGACATTAATCAATCCGCTTCTGGAATGTGAAATAAAGGGAGAAACAGCGCTCAAGAAATACGTTCCGTTTGAAAACAGAATAAAAGAAAGAATCCAAAAAGAAGTGGTTGAGGCAAATGATGATATATATCTCGCGATGTATTTTCGCAACCTGAATAACGGTCCGTGGTTTGGCATCAATCCGGACGAAAATTTCTCGCCAGCCAGCCTTCTCAAAGTTCCTCTTTTGATGGCATACCTGAAGCTGGCGGAAGTTAATCCGGGCGTATTGTCAAAAACCATTGTCTATGGCGGAGTTCAGCCGGGAGCCGCCGAGCAAACGGTATTGCCCAAAGATACGCTTCAGGCTGGCCAGTCATATACCGTCGAAGACTTGCTGCATCGGATGATAGTTTATTCCGACAATGAAGCGATGAGCCTTTTGGTGCAAAATATTTCAGCGGACGATTTCAACAAAACTTATACCGATCTCGGAATCAATGTTCCCGATGTGAGAGAGCCGGCCGATTTTATGTCGGTCAAAGAATACGCGTCTTTTTTTCGCATGCTCTACAACGCCGCTTACCTCGATAAAAAAACTTCGGAAAAGGCTTTGGAGATGCTCTCAAATGTTGACTACAAAGAAGGTTTGGTTGCCGGAGTCGGCGACGGGATTACCATTGCGCACAAGTTTGGCGAACGGAAAGTCGAAGAAGATGGCGCTTCCCTGAATCAGCTTCACGACTGCGGAATAGCCTACTATCAAAAATATCCTTATCTTTTGTGCGTTATGACCAGGGGAAAAAATTTCCAGGAACTTTCGGAGGTCATTGCCCAAGTCTCCCGAATTGTTTTTAGCGAAATCAAGGAAGACTATCCGTGACTTAACAAATAAAAAAAATCAAACCCCGTTCATCTTTTCGAGAGAACAAGATTTGATTCCTATTTCGAACTGCGGGCGAGGAGGGAGTTGAACCCTCACGATATTGCTATCACAGGATTTTATCTGCCCCGTACTTTCCGCGAAGCGGAATAGTTCGGGGAGTCGCGCGCTTGCCCCGCACCAATTTTGTGCCTCGGGAGAGAGTCGAACTCTCATGGACGTAAGTCCACACGATTTTGAGTCGTGCGCGTCTGCCAATTCCGCCACCGAGGCAAATGCCTTTCTCAAGTCTAAGAGACAAATAGGCGCATGTCAATTTTCGTGGTATAATACATCTCGAAATGGCGAAAATTATATCTCTCGTGAACCAAAAAGGCGGGGTCGGGAAGACCACGTCGGCTGTGAATTTGTCTGTCTCGCTCGCGCAGGCGGGAAAGTTTGTGCTGCTTGTCGACCTTGATCCGCAGGCGAACGCCACGAGCGGGCTGGGAGTTGACCCGAGAAGTCTTGAGAAAAGCTTGTATCACAGCATGATTTTAGGCGAGCATCCGGCACCGCACATTGTGAAGCTCCAGACTTTTGGCCACAGCCTCTTGCCCTCGAACCGGGATCTGGCCGGCGCGACCATCGAGCTTGTCGGTCTTGAGAATCGGGAATATAGGCTCTATAATGTTTTGCGCCACGTACGCACGGATTATGACTATATTATCGTTGACAGCCCGCCGAGTCTCGGGCCGCTCACCGTGAACGGCCTTGTCGCTTCCGACGAGGTGATTATTCCCGTCCAGTGCGAATACTACGCTCTCGAAGGATTGAGCCAGCTGCTCGAGACGATAAATCTCGTTCGTGACAATCTCCAGCCCAATCTCAAAGTGATGGGGGCGCTTCTCACTATGTTTGATCGTCGCAATCGTTTGAGCTATCAGGTCGTCCGCGAAGTGAAAGACCACTTTCCGGGGAAAGTTTTTGACTCCATTATTCCCCGAAGCGTCCGCCTCGCCGAAGCGCCGAGCTTTGGAAAATCAATTTTTGATTTTGATCTTTTCTCAAAAGGCGCCCGCGCCTACAAAAATCTCGCGCAGGAAATCTTGCGGATGGAAAAAGAAGAGGAGACGGGATTTCACTTGTAAAAATATAAAAAAATTATTTTATTGGAAATTTTATTGTCAACATCCATTGCTATAGCATAGGATGTTGACAATATTAAAATATGAAAAAAGGGGAGATCAGTAAAAAGATATTAAAAGGACTATTGTTTGCCGGTGGATTTTATATCGCTTGTTCTTCGCCGCGGTTTGCCAGGCGCGCGATTCCGGAATTGTTCAAATATTTGAAATACAAGGCAGAAAACAAAAAGAAGATGCAGGCTTACCGTCGGTCGTTCTATTATCTCTGGCGAAATAAAATGATCGATATTGAATATCGCGGAAAGCAGATGCGCGTCTCTCTTTCAAAAGAGGGAAAGAAAATTGCGGGGAAATATCATATTGACGGTCTCCGGATTCCAAAACCGAAAAAATGGGACGGATGGTGGAGAATCCTTATTTTTGACATTCCCGACAAAAACAAAGTCAAAAGAGAAGCTTTGCGGGGGAAGTTGAAAGAGCTGGGACTTTTTAAACTTCAAAAGAGTGTCTGGGTTTGCCCGTATAATTTTCAAAACGAAGTCGAAATTCTCCGGAACTTCTTCGCCTTCAAAAAAGACGAGTTGCAGGTTATAATCGCGAGTGTGATTGAAAATGACGCGGAGACGAGAAACTTCTTTAAACTCTAAGCAAAAATATCAGTGTCTATGAAATATTATTGTCAACAACCGTTGCTATAGCAATGGATGTTGACAATAAATAAAAAAGGACAGGGAATGAAAAAGACGGGTAAGCGCAGTATTGGAAATTTGGAGTCAAAACCCCCGCCGCTTGAAAAAGGGGAGGGGGAGTATGATATTAAAGTTTCCAGCCCCTTTCTGGGCTGGTTTTTTATATTCCGGTTTTTTTGGTATAATAAAAATAATTTAACCAGGACGCCCTGCGCTCTTGGCGCAGGGTATTCACTTTTCAACTTTGATTTTTAATTTTACACTTTTCAATTTTAATGTCCCCCTCGGGGAATGGGAGAAATTCCCTCGCCTTTAGGCGAAGAC
>JASEHL010000062.1 GCA_030018805.1 Patescibacteria group bacterium | reverse complement strand
ATCCGTAAACTTTAATTTGCCTCAGGAGTGCAATCGAGGGTGGACTTATACATTTCCTTGTAATATTTCCTTTTGTCGTATAAAATAAATTTATGCCTAAAAATAACCTCTTGAAGCAAGTCGTTTTTTTCCTCATTGCCCTTCCTTTTGCCGCGGGGCAGTTTTCTCTGGCTCCAACCGGCGTTTCGGCCAAAGCAATAGTTTACCCTCACGCCAAAAAAAATCTTTTGAGCGAGGAGAGTGATAATCAAAACAATTTTGGTGTGGGGGCAAAAAAAAGCATTGTTCCGGAAAGAAACAGCGATTGGGAATTCGAGGAATACGAAGCCGTCGTGAAAATTGACTGCGTGAGCTGTCTTGATTCCATCGCCGAAAAGCACGGCGTGTCCCTTTCCCCTCTTGGTGATGTTGAAAACGAAAACTTTTATCTCGCCAGAAGCCTCACTCAAAAACCGGCCCGAAAACTGGTAAAAGCTCTTGAGAAAGACCGGGATATCGAATTGGTCCAGCCAAATTTCAAATACAAGCCTTTGGCTCGCCTCGCGAGTGACGCTTATTATTCCGAGCAGTGGTGGCTTTTCGATTCTGCTGACAACGCCGGCGGAGTGAGCGCGGCGTCGGCCTGGGACCTTGAAACAAAAAGTCAGCGCGACGTGGCGGTGGCCGTCATTGACAGCGGAGCCAACACGAGACACAAAGATCTCAAAAAAAATCTTACTGGCGGTTCGACCAAAGGAAAAAATTTCGAATACCCCAAAAGAAAGCCGACTGACAGCGACGGGCACGGCTCGTTCCTTGCCGGAATCATCGCGGCCCGCAGCAACAACCGCCGCGGCGTGGCCGGCGCGAGCTTTTACGACAATTTGAAAGTGATGCCGCTTCGCTTTGATTTCACGACATCGCAGGCGATCGAGGCTTTGAATTTCGCCAAATCAAAAAATGTGATGGTCGTGAATGCCAGTTGGGGAAGTTATGGCGATGAGGGATATGATCTCGCTCTCAAAGACGCCATCTCGCAGTACAGCGGCGTCTTCATCACCGCTTCCGGAAACGAAGGTTATAATCACGATGGCGGAAACGCGAATCAAAAAATGTATCCTTGCGATTTTGACCTTGCGAACATCATCTGCGTCGGCGCTTCAGACCAGAACGGCAATTTGGCCGATTATTCCGACTACGGCGCGACTTCGGTTGATGTCGCCGCTCCCGGCGGAAGCGACGGCTATCCCCTGATCGGTCTTGCCGGCTCGAAAAGCGGATACGACGAAGCGGAAGGCAGTTCTCTTTCGGCCGCTTTCGTCAGCGCCGAAGCGGGACTTCTTTTTTCAAAATATCCAAATCTTTCCGGCGCTCAAGTGATTGAGATTGTCAAAAACTCGGTCGACACGAACGCGAGCCTTTCCGGAAAAGTTTTATCGGGAGGGAAGGTGAATTTTTCAAAAGCCCTCCAAGCCGCGGCGGAATACTAAATAAATTATACTGTAACTAATTGTAAGTAAAATACTTTAGTAATCTAATATACTAAAGTGTTTTTAAAAACAAAAAAATCCGGCGAAGACGGATACCAAATACTAAATACCAGATACCAGATACTAATACGCTCCTTCGATATCCACTCCCGTGTAATAGTATTTCAAGACCCATTCATAACTTTTCCCGTCTTTGACCCAGCCTACCGCGCCATGAGCAGAAAGGCCATACATATGGTTGCCCGGACCAGGATTATCTTGTATCCCCTCCTTGTGGTCTTTCACGGATTTGAGGTAAGGATAATCATCGCCCGGATAATCTTTCGTTTCTCCGTCGGTGTATGAGCAATAAGGTGTAAGCGCCGTTTTGCCTTTGTAGGCGACAATTTTTCCTCTGGTTTCCTCTGTCGCTTGTCTCATTTTTGGAAATCTTTCCTCGATCTTGTAGCCTTTATAAATCTGGTCGCTTGATGTATCGGTCAAAACAAATTCTTCGTCGGCATGCTTGGTGCGTTTTTCGTTGTGATAATATCCGTAGGTCCTGAATATAATCGAGAAGAGTTTGTAATATTCCGATTTGGAATCGCCTATTTCCCCCGTTCCCCAAGTGTACTGCTCCATCGGAAGAACGTTGATTACCCAAGGAGTCCCGTCGTCATTGAAGGAAAGTTCCAGCTTTCCCCGAAACTCATCGTATTTTACCGAACCCGTCTTGTAGCAACCGAAAGGATTGGATTTTTTGTCAGCGCTGGAGTTCACTTCACAGTCGGCAATTTCAAAAACTCCGTTGGAATCGAGCGGCTCAAGAATCAAATAGTCGCCGGTCGTGAGCGTTGAAAATTCGCCGTCCCCTCCCCGGATATTGAAATAATCACCGGAAGTGACGGCCCGCAGGGCCACGTTCTGCCCGCCGGCGATTTCCCGCAACACATTTCCGCCTTTGTCTTTTATTCTGAAGCCGGTATTATTGTTCGTGGTTATTGTTTTGTGATTTTCCGTGTTGAGTTTGAACAAGCCCACCTTCATATCCGGCCCCAGCGAGCCGCTACCCGAAACCGAGCCTTGCTTTTTGAGAGCTTTGACCGCCTTTTTGTATTCCTTGCGGCTCACTTTGGGAAGATATTTTTCCCACAGCGCCCGGTCCACGCCGTTTCGCTCAAGCATACTCTGCCACTTGGTAACTTTCGATTTGCTTTTTTTCTTCGCTTCGGCGGTATTTTGGCCGAAAAAAAAGCCGCTGGAAAAAACAACGGCGACCGCAAGCGCAATCGTTAAAATTTTTTTATGTGAAACCTTTTTCGTGTTTTTTTTATTGATCATTGTTCCTTGCTTGCCCCGTAGCGAACTTGTTCTGCTTCGGGGATCACTATTCATTGAGTACATAATAGTTTAGCATATTTTCGAGGAAAAGTCCACCCGGTAGTAGAATTTTGACTATTAGGAAACCGCGCGCGAGAATCAGAGAATTTATTTGATAAAGTTGACAAGTTCCAATTGTATTTAATTAATTTTTTTTGGCTAAAAGCCAGTCAAAGTTTCACTACCGGGTTGCCAAACCAATTTTTTTCAACTATAATCCCAACGTGCTCCTTAGAAAATAGAATATAATATTCCGAGGTAGCTCAATGGTAGAGCAATTGACTGTTAATCAATTGGT
>JASEHL010000061.1 GCA_030018805.1 Patescibacteria group bacterium | reverse complement strand
ATCGAGCCGTCATAGATTTAGCATAAATCTCTATGCTGTTCTAGACAAGCTCCAATTTCAATTTGCTACGGGGCCAGAGGTAGTCGGTGATTTTTTGGAGATCGGACTTGCGCATTATATCAATTTTAAGTAAGATAAAATTAACAAACAAAGGAGGAGCGAGTATGAAAGATCCTTTATATACAAAGGGTCGGAGGGTAAGATTGATCTGCAGTCGTTACACCGGACGAGAAGGAGAGATCGAATCCTATGACGGTATAAGCCAAAAGCAACACTCTTATACAGTCAGGATTCAAAATCAATGCTTCGGTGAACCCGAAAAAGGATCATTTTTTACCCTAAATCTTCCTGAACGTTTCTTGGAAGCCATTCAGTCTTAGCGGTACTCTCTATCGGCTGGGATCTCTCCCCCAGCCTTTTTATTTGTGATTTTGAAAAATCTTCCTAACCACATCCGAAATTTCCACTTCGTCAATCAAAATATCGTCGACCGGCAAATCGGATGACAAAATATCACGTGCGACATCTTTGGCTTTTTCGCGTGGAACTCGCAAGGTGACACTATTTGGAGTGAAACTATGCACTTTTCCGAATTTACCGACATCCTCTTCCCTTACTCCTTCACCTTCAAAAGTAATCTTTAATACTTTGTAAGGCGCATATTTTTCGATGATCTCCGCCAGTCCTCCGTCGTACATGATCTTCCCCTCTTCAATAATAATCACCCGCTTGCAAAGTTCTTTCACGTCTTCCATATAGTGCGATGTGAGAAGAATCGTCGTTTTGTTTTTTTGGTTATACTGTTTGATGAAATCACGGATATTTTTCTGCGCGACGACATCGAGGCCAATCGTCGGTTCGTCAAGAAACAAGACTTTCGGTTTGTAAAGAAGAGCCGCGACCAGTTCGCATTTCATACGCTGACCCAAAGACAGTTTTCGCACCTGAACATCAAGCACATCTTTGATGTCAAGAAGTTCGACCAGCTCGTCCAGATTTTCTTTGAAATCCGCGTCCGACACTTCGTATATTTCCTTGTTGAGAATAAAACTCTCCATCGCCGGCAGATCCCACCATAGCTGGTTTTTCTGCCCCATCACCAGCGCGAATTGTTTTTGATATTTCGGCTCGCGCTTCCAGGGAATATGCCCGAGCACCTTCGCCTCCCCGCTCGTCGGATACAAAATCCCGGAAAGCATTTTGAGCGTCGTCGTTTTTCCCGCCCCGTTCGGCCCCAAAAATCCCACGAGCTCCCCTTCCCCAATTTCAAAGTTGATTTCCTTCACGGCCTCCTTATAAAGTTTTTCCCGCCGAAAAAGACCCTTCACCGAAGCCCACAGCCCGGGTTGTTTTTTGTAGTACTCATATGTCTTACTAAGATTTTTTACTTCGATAATCGGCATAGTATTATTTGAAATGTTTAAATGCCAACGCTTTCGTACTTTTTTAATCCAAATTTCCACATCACTTTTATAATACCATACAAAATGACAAGCCAGACAATCTCAATCGCGAGGCCTCTCAAACCCTCCGCGAAACTGATTTTCCCAAGATAAAGCTGGACGGGAATATAGATGGTATAAACAAACGGAAAAAAGAAACTGGCTTTTGCAAAAAATACCGGCAAGAGAGTGATCGGAAAAAAAGTTCCGGACATAAATTTTGAAAATACTTTGAGAGAATAATAGGTTCCGTTTATTTCCATTGTCCAAAAAGCGATGAAGCCGATGATAATTGATAAAAAAAGATTAATAAAATAAGTCGCGATAAGCATGCAAATAAGAAGAAGTATCTTCGACAAATCCAAGGAAAAAATAAGGCTGTTTCTAAAAAAAGAAAAAACGATGGCGCCTTGGACCAGGACTATCAAAAAGGCAATGGTGATCCGGCCGGTGGCAACCGCCATAACGTATCGAATATAACTTTGCGGTTTTACCAAAAGACTCGAAAGTGTCCCGAGATGAATATCGCGCGCCACGTTTTGTTCAAAAGAATATGTCGTCGTGAGGAAAGAAAAAAACCAGGCAAAAACCACATAACTGATCATTTCATTGGCGCTATAGCCCTTGATAAAATCGATGTTCCTATAAACTATCGTCCAAATAATGGTGAGAGCCACGAGCTCCGCGATATTTCCAAAAGCATAAGCCGCGATGCTGGCCCGATAGGTAAACTGCTTTTGAATCTCATTTGTGATGATATGCCAGTATTTTTTCATATTCCGACGCTTTCATATTTCTTAAGGCCCATTTTCCAAACAAACTTCACCGCGAGATATAGAACCGCCAGCCAGACGATTTCGAGACCGAGGCCAACTAGTCCCTGACGGATTGAAATTTTTCCGAGATAGAGTTGGGCGGGAAAATAGAAAGTGTAGATAAACGGCAAAGCCAAGCTGAAATTCAAAAAGGCGGCCGGCAAGATGTTTATCGGGAAATAGTTGCCCGACAAAAATTTTGCCAGAGTATTAATCGAGTAAAATACCCCCGCATTATCAACTGTCCAAAAAGAAATGAACCCAATGAGAATTGACAGAAACAATTTTATAAAATACCCAACTAATATCATCGCCAAAAGAATCAGCCACATGAGAATGTTTGTTGACATTATGAAGCTATTTCTGAAGAAAAATAACAAAAGCAGATTAAACAAGAGAGCCACGCCCAACGTAAAGCTGGCTCGTCCGATTGAAAGGACAATAATATAATTTATATAATCAATCGGCTTCGAAAGAAAATTTGAAAGTTCTCCCTTTTGAATATGACTGGAAATAATATCCTCGAAACCGAAATTGGCCATAAGAAAAGAAAGCAACCAGCCAATGATGATATAAGTAATCATTTCTCGATAGTTGTAGCCTCCGATATTAGTAGTTTTTTGAAATATTGCCGTCCAAATGAGAATCTGAACGAGAATTTCAAAAATATTGCCAATTCGAAAAGTAAATTGGTTGATCCGATAGGTCATTTGCCGCGACCATTCAGTTTTAACAACTGCGAGATATTTTTTCATTAGGGAGTTTGACAATAATATATGGCTTCTGCTAGATTATTTCATTATCGCGTGGCGGGGTGGCCAAGTGGTAAGGCATCAGACTGCAAATCCGGAAATGACGAGGTTCGATTCCTCGATCCCCCACCACAATCTGACTTTCGGAAAATTGACCGACTTTGTGATTGGCGGCGCCAAGCGCCGCCCAAGCGTTTTGCCCCGACAAATCCTCTCCGCTCGGCGCGGTGAGCCGCGCCTCGCGGTTGGCCAAGACGAGGTTCGAGCCAAAGATTTCTTTGGCGG
>JASEHL010000060.1 GCA_030018805.1 Patescibacteria group bacterium | reverse complement strand
ATCGAGCCGTCATAGATTTAGCATAAATCTCTATGCTGTTCTAGACAAGCTCCTACTTCAATACTTCGATATATTAAAGAGTTTGCAAATTATTACATTTACCACCACGCTGCCAATGATAGTAGGACGTGTAATTTTTCAGTGTTTTATTAAATAAAAAACTCCTTGTCTTCGAAAAATACTTTTAGTATTTCGCGAGGACGAAGAGTTTTATAAACTATCCGTGGTTCCACCCCGATGATCACATAACACATAACATAGAACATAAAACATGGATATGATCGCTCATTTCTGGCTGTTACGGGCCTACCCGCGGAGGTTTACTGATTTGTAGACGTCCGACGTCTACAAGGTTCTTTCCCGAGCCTCCCAGCCGCTCACAGATCGGCTGGATAAACGAAGCGCACGCTTCTTCGCTCGCCCCGTCAAATTCGCGAAGCGACCATTTGACTGGGGTCAGGCCTTTTGGAGTTGTTAAGTGATTGTAATGTTAGCGAATTTTTGGATTACGGTCAAATCATGGATAAAGATAGGTGATAAAATTGACAATGATATGAGTCTGTGATAAGCAATATTCAAGTTAGAAATTCTGCACATAATGTCAATAAAGGAGGATTAATGATGATTCCGGTTGCCACGACGTTTGGTTTTTTGGCGGTAGGACTGTTGCTTACGACGATATTCGGCGGTGCGTACAAAACAGACATGCGTTTCTTCATTATTGGCACCGCAGTAGTGGCCGTTTCACTGTATCACGTGGGGAGGATTCGGTTTTCTGGCAAGCCCATCCACTTTGATGATCTCTTATGCGGAGAAAACTATCGAGTTGAGGAGGTCTTAAGCCAGGAAATGGGAATGGCCGTTTTGGTTAGACCATATCGAAAATGGCCATTTGAAAAACAAATTAAAAAAATTGTTGCAGGTATTCCCGTTAGGGAATTAAAAAAAGGGAGGATAATAAAAAAAATAAGAGGAGAATGTTAAGTAGGGCGAAAAGTACTATATAAAAAAGCAGGGCCGTGACCCTGCTTTAAAATTATTCCAAAATTTTTACTTTTTCATTTTTACTTTTTACTTTCTCTTATATCCACTTCCTCCACCTGAAAAATCCGATTGTGATCGCGGAAACGAAAAGCATAATGGCAATCCAGATCCAGAAGCCATTCTGGTTGTGGCCGAAAGGAATCGGGGCGCTCATAGCGAGGATGTTTGAAATCACCGTCATCGGAAGCATGATGGCCGAAAAAACGGTTAGGACTTTCATCGTGTGGTTCAGTTTGTCCGAAAGCAGGGCGTCGTTGGTTTCTTCAAGCGATTCGACCACTTCTTTGGCGTTTTCAAGAGCGCTCCAGACGCGAATGTTGGTGCCGATGAGATCCTGGTAATAGGGCCGCAGTTCCGGCTCGAGAAGCGGATAATTGTCGCGGGCGAGCGATTCGAGCACCGATTTTTGAGGCTTTAGCGTCCGCCGAAAGTTGAGAATATCCCGTTTTACGTAGGATATCTCATGAAGCATCGCCTTCTCGTTGCCCTTGAAAATTCCATCTTCGATTTTGTCGAGATTTTTGTTGACGTGGTCGATTTTCGGAAAGCAGGATTCAAGAAGCATCTCGATGATGTAGTAGAGCAAATATCCCGGAGACTGACTCATATACTTTTCCCGAAGCTTCTTGTTCCGTTTGAGTTTTGAAAAAAAATCCCGCAACTGATATATATCCTGGTCGTGTCCGGTAATGAGATGATCTTTGGTCATCACGATATCCAGCTCGCTCGGGAAAGTCCGGCGATTGAGCTTGTCAAAAAGGGGAATGTGAATCGTGAGATAAAGGCAGTTTCCATAAAGAGTGGCTTTGGGGCGCGCCGACGGCGTGGAAAATTCTTCAAGCGCCAGCGGATGGATCTTGAGTTTCTTGAGAAAAACAATTTCGTCCGCGCTAGGCTCGGTGAAATCGATCCAGGTGAGTTTTTGTGTTGAAATTTCTCTCATTTGTTTTTATTTAACAAAGGCTGTATTAGTTGCTAAAATTATACCATGAAACGGATAATCTTGAAAACTGTCCGCTGGTATCAGAAGTATTTATCGCTGGACACGGGTTTTTTCTCATTTTTATACTCCGAGCGAATTTGCCGGTTTCATCCGACGTGCAGTGAATACACATATCAGGCAATCGAAAAATACGGGATTTTGAAAGGCGGATATCGCGGATTAAAGCGGATAGCGCGGTGCCATCCGTGGAGTAAGGGAGGAAACGACTCTTTACAGTGATCAATGAACAATGATCAACGATCAATGTTTTTTTAATATTGCTCATTGTTTTTTGATCTTTGGTCATTGACAATGGTTGTGGATAACTTTTTGCCTCCCAAGTGATTTCGTAGTATTATCAGGTTTGGAGTGGAAATAAAAAATAAAAACGAAAATAATGAGAAAACTATTTGCAATAAATCTCGCAGCAATTTTTGTCTTGGCGGGATTTTTTTGTTGGGGAAATGCGCCGACCGCAAAAGCTCTGATCCAGAACAACGCATCTGCTGATATTGTCGTCGGTCAGCAGGTCATGACCAGCAATAGTTCAAATCAGGGGAGTGCTGCGAGCGCGGCGAATACTTTATACGAGCCCAGAGGCGTTTTTTCAGACGGAAATAAAATGATTGTGACCGATTATTCGAATCATAGAGTGCTAATTTATAACTCCATTCCAACGGGAAACAACGCCAGCGCGGACGTCGTGATCGGCCAGCAAAACATGACTTCAAGGAGCGCCAATCAGGGCGGGTCGGTTGGTGCCAACACATTCATTGAGCCAATCAATGTTTTCTATGACGGGACGCGCCTTTTTGTCGCCGATTGGGAGAATAATCGGGTGCTTATCTATAATTCTCTCCCGACATCGAACGGGGCTAGCGCCGACGTGGTCATCGGCCAGGCGGATATGACGCACAACGGCGAAAATCAGGGCGGGTCGGCCGGTGCCAACACATTGAACGGTCCAGTAGCTGTTTTTTCAGACGGGACAAAACTTTATATTGCCGACATGCATAACAGTCGGGTTCTTATCTATAACTCCATTCCCACATCGAACAACGTGTCAGCTGATGTCGTCATTGGCCAGCAAAATATGACTTCGAATTCCGCCAACCAGGGAGGTTCTGTCGGAGCCAGTACATTGCTTGAACCTACCGGCGTTTTCATTGAGAACGGAAAACTGTTCATTGCTGATTATTCGAATAGTCGGGTATTGATTTACAACTCTGTTCCCACTGCGAACAATACTGAAGCTAATGTCGTGGTCGGTCAGGCTGATTTTAATGTCCCCCTCGGGGAATGGGAGAAATTCCCTCGCCTTTAGGCGAA
>JASEHL010000005.1 GCA_030018805.1 Patescibacteria group bacterium | reverse complement strand
CTTAATTATTAGAAAATTGTTAAGTAGCTCTAGTCGTGTTCTATACTAACTCCAAAATAAAAATACCAAATACCTGCCGGCAGGCAGGCTAACTACTTAATACCAACAAATGAACATCGAAGTCTACCCCATCGCCGCCTCGCTCATTGCTATTGCTTTCGCGATCTATTTGAGCTGGAAGGTGATCAATTTCCCCGAAGGGGAGGGAAAAATGGTCGAAATTGCCGGCGCCATCAAGGAAGGCGCAAAGGCTTTTCTTAATCGCCAGTATAAAACCGTCGCTTTCGTCGCTATTTTAATCGCCGTAATTTTGTACTTTTTTCTCGGAGTCAAGACTGCCATCGGATTTTTGGTCGGCGCGGCCGCTTCGGCTCTGGCTGGATATGTCGGAATGTACGTGGCCGTACGAGCCAATGTCCGGACGGCTGAAGGCGCCAAAAAGGGCCTTCGAAACGCACTTAATGTCGCCTTCAAGGGCGGCGCAGTAACCGGTCTTCTTGTCATCGGCCTCGGACTTTTGGTTGTTTCGGTATTCTTTTTCCTCACTAAAGACATAAAAGCCCTTATTGGAGTGGGTTTTGGCGGAAGTCTTATCAGTGTTTTTGCCCGCCTCGGCGGAGGAATTTTTACTAAAGCGGCTGATGTCGGAGCGGATTTGGTCGGAAAAATCGAAGCTGGAATCCCGGAAGACGACCCGCGCAATCCGGCCGTGATTGCCGACAACGTGGGGGACAATGTCGGGGACTGCGCCGGAATGGCAGCCGATCTTTTTGAAACGTACGCCGTCACCGCTATCGCCGCGATGATTTTGGGCGCGCTTACTTTCGCGAAGTTTCCCAACGCGATCTTCTATCCTCTTCTTATCGGCGCGGTTTCAATTATTGCTTCCATAATCGGAATTTATTTCGTCCGCTTGGGGACGAAAAAGAATATTATGGGAGCGCTTTACAAGGGACTCATTGCTTCATCGGTTATATCTCTTATTGCTTTTTATCCTCTCACGAAAAAATTGATGGAAAAAAACGGTTTGTTCTCTTTTGAAAAACTGTATCTCGCTTCGGCAATCGGAATTTTGGTAACAGCCGGAATGGTAATTATTACTGAATACTACACTTCCAAAAAATACAGGCCCGTCAAGGAAATCGCCAAGGCTTCCAAAACGGGACACGGAACGAACATCATCATGGGTCTTGCCATGAGCTTGGAATCAACCGCCGCGCCGGTGATTTTGATTGTGGCGGGAATCTTGGGTTCGTTTTGGCTGGCAGGACTTTACGGCGTAGCCGTTGCCGTCATGAGCATGCTTTCGATGACGGGTATAATCGTTGCCATCGATTCTTTCGGACCGATTACGGACAATGCCGGGGGAATCGCCGAGATGTCCGGCATGAGCGAGGATGTTCGTAAGGTGACTGATGCTCTTGACGCGGTCGGGAACACAACCAAGGCCGTGACGAAAGGTTATGCCATCGCCTCGGCGGGCCTGGCGGCAGTCGTTTTGTTCGCTTCCTACGTCCAGGAGCTTTCCGAACGCGGAGGAAAAGACGTTATTTTCAAACTCGATGACGTGAATGTGCTGGTCGGGCTTTTCATTGGAGGAATGATACCTTATCTCTTTGCTTCCATCAGCATGCGCTCGGTTTCAAAAGCGGCCAGCGCCGTTGTTGAAGAAGTTCGTCGCCAGTTTCGCGAAATCAAAGGACTTCTTGAAGGAGAAGCCAAGCCTGATTACGCAACGAGTGTCGACATCGTGACAAAAGCCGCCATAAAAGAAATGATTGTTCCGGCTCTTCTTCCGGTTGTCGCTCCGATTTTGATAGGATTCCTCCTTGGCCCTGAAGCGCTGGGCGGACTTTTGGTCGGTTGCATCATCACCGGAATTTTCGTGGCCATTTCCATGACTTCGGGAGGAGGCGCTTGGGACAATGCTAAGAAATATATCGAGGAAGGACACTTCGGCGGCAAGGGCTCTCCAGCTCATCAAGCGGCTGTCACCGGGGACACAGTTGGAGATCCGTATAAAGACACGGCCGGCCCTGCCATCAACCCAATGATAAAAATCATCAACATTGTGGCGCTCCTCATCGCCGGGTTTATTATCTAATGATTATTCGTAAACTTCCCAAATCTCAACTTGAGATAAAAATTTCCGTTCCGGCTTCGGAAGTGGAAAAATTCTTGGATATGGCCGCCGAAGAACTCGGAAAAGATCTGAAAATTGCCGGTTTTCGCCCCGGAAAAGCGCCGCGGAAAATCGTGGAACAAAAAATCGGGTCCGAAAAAGTTCTGGCTCATGCCGCTCAAATCGCAATCAAAAAATCTTTCGTTGACTCAATCGTGAAAAACAAAATTGAGTCCGTCGGAGAACCGCAAATCACCATCACCAAAATCGCCCCGGGAAATGATTTGGAATACAAAGCAGTCGTCGCCGTAATGCCCAAAATCACTCTTGGAAATTATCGCAAACTTGTCCGATCTGTCGCAAAGGCGAAAGTGGACGAAATAAAGCCCGAGGAAATTCAAAAGGAACTTGAAATTTTGCGAAAAAGCCGGGCGAAATTGATTACTGTTTCACGAGAAGCAAAAAAAGGGGATCACGCGGAAATTGATTTCGATGTTCTCGTCGGCGGAAAAGAAATCGCGGGCGGAAAAAGCCAGAATCATCCGCTCACTATCGGTGAGAGCTATTTTATTCCCGGCTTTGAAGAAAACCTCGTTGGAATGAAGGAAAAAGAAGAAAAAGAATTCGACCTTGACTTCCCGAAAGACTACCACAAAAAGGAACTGGCAGGAAAACAGGCCCGCTTCAAGGTGAAAATGAATCTCGTGCAGAAAAAAGAACTTCCGGCTTTGAACGACGAGTTCGCAAAGAGCTTGGGAAATTTTGAAAGTCTTGAGAAGCTTCGGGGTAATATAAAAGGGGGACTCGAAATGGAGCGGAAAAAGAAAAACGAAACGAAGTGGCAAAACGAAGTGATTGAAAAAATCACAAGGGAATGCGCGCTGGAAATACCCGACGTTCTCGTTTTCGCGGAACTCGACAAAATGATAGCCGAATTCGAGCAGAACATCTCGGGAATGGGAATGTCACTCGACCAATATCTTGAGAACATCAAAAAAACACGGGGTGAGATCAGAAAAGACTGGACGGAGTCGGCCGAAAAAAGAATCAAAGCGACTCTTGCCCTTCAAGAAATCGCCTGGCTTGAAAATATCAGTCCCGAAAGCAAAGAAATCGAAGAGCAAATAAACAAAACGCTCGCTTATTTCAAAAGCCAAGGCGATATGAAAAAGAATGTGGATATGGAAAAGCTGTATAACTACGCGAAAAGCGTCCTCACAAACGAAAAAGTGTTTAATTTTTTGGAAAATTTATAAAACATTCAATGTCAGGGTCTCCCTAACATTGAATGTTGAAAAATATATATGATTAAAAACCAACTTCTCATCCCCACCGTCATTGAAAAAACCGCTTATGGCGAGCGGGCGTATGACATTTATTCGCGGCTTCTCAAGGAGAGAATAATTTTTCTCGGCGGGCCGATTGACGACCACACAGCCAGCGCCATCATTGCCCAGCTGCTCTTCCTGGACAGCCAAAATTCGAAAGAGGATATCCGGCTTTATATCAACTCGCCCGGAGGGTCCGTGAGTTCGGCGCTCGCCATATACGACACGATGCAATACGCGAAAGCCGATGTCTCGACAATCTGCGTGGGACTGGCCGCTTCGGCCGGGGCGCTTCTTCTCACCGCCGGCGCGAAAGGAAAAAGACTATGTCTTCCGAACAGCGAAATTCTTCTCCATCAAGTGATGGGCGGCGCGACCGGGCAAGCGGCCGATGTCGCCATCCACGCCAAACATATACTCAAGATAAAGGAGCGAGTGAATAAAATTATCGCCAAGCACACCGGACAGCCGCACGCCAAAATCGAAAAGGACACCGACCGCGACTATTTCATGAGCGCGGAAGAGGCCAAGGAGTATGGAGTGGTGGATAAAATTATCAAATAGTTTTTCGCGTGTTAGCCAAAATCAATCGATTCTCGTCTAGCTGCGATTTTTTCATGCCCACATACAAAAATCTTGAAGAAAATATAAAAAATTGCCGGAAATGCCATCTGCGGGACACCTGCACTCAAGTTGTTCCGGGCGAGGGAAATGTGAACACCGAAATCATGTTTATCGGCGAAGGACCTGGAGAAAACGAGGATAAACAGGGAAGGCCGTTCGTGGGAACGGCTGGAAAATTTCTGGAAGAAATGCTCTCGCTCATTGGAAAAAAAAGGGAAGACGTCTTCATTGGAAATGTCCTCAAATGCCGCCCACCGGGAAATCGGGATCCGCTTCCCGAGGAAGTCGAGTCTTGCTGGCCGTGGATGATCGATCAGATAAATTTCATCAAGCCGAAACTCATCGTGACGCTGGGCCGGCACGCGATGGAAAGATTTCTTCCCAATCAAAAAATTTCTCAAATCCACGGAAAAGTTCTGCGGCGTGAGATTCCAAAAATGGGCCGGCAAATTTTCTACGCTCTCTATCACCCCGCGGCTGCTCTCTATCAAGGCAGCCTTCGCGAAACTTTGAAAAATGATTTCAAAAAAATCCCGAAAGTGATCGAGGCGATAGACGGAGAAAAAGATACGCCGCTAAAAACAATTGAAGAGAAAATTATTGTTGAGGAAAACAAACAGTCGGTATTATTTTGATTCTGCCTTACGTTGACCGCAGAATTTTTTGGTGTTAGTTTTTATAGCAGATGGCCTGGTGGCCGAACGGTTAGGCAAGGGTCTGCAAAACCCTGTACACCGGTTCAATTCCGGTCCAGGCCTATTAAAGGAAATGCAGGACAAGAGGACTGTCTCGCTGCGCGAGATCCCGCGTAGCGGGACAAATCCCCGTACTCCGGTTCGATTCCGGTCGCGGCCTAAAATTTATCTTTGCCCGGGTGCTGTAACTGGTAGCCAGGCCAGACTTAAAATCTGGTGAGCGCAAGCTCGTGTGGGTTCGATCCCCACCCCGGGCACATAGATAATTCAAAATGCAAAAATCAAAATTCAAAATTTAGGAATCGCTTTGCGATGACTTTTTATTCAAAATATGCTGGACGAAAAAATAAGAAATAAAATAATAATCTCCGCGGATGATTTTGGGAAGAGCGAGCTGGCGAACAGGAATATTTTGCGTCTCGCGAAAGCGGGAAAATTCGACCGGGTTTCGGTGATGATCGAAGGCGACTTCGACGAGAAGGAGATCGAAGAAATTTTGGCTACGGGCGTGAAGTTGGATATTCATTTTGAGCTGGTTTGGCAGAAGAGACGAAGGAATCTGTTGCGGGACAACACATTGCGGCAAGGAATTGTTTTTTTGGTAAATTATCTTTGGGGCGATTGGCCGGTGCCAGTTCATCCCAGAAGCGGAGCAGCGGAAGTCAAACGGGAATGGAATAAGCAGATCGAAAAATTCCGAAAATTTTTCGGCCGGACGCCGGACGGGATAAGCTCGCACGAGCACACTCACTATTTTCCGATCTATTTCAGAATCGCGCTTGAACTGGCAAAACAATATGATATCGCCTTTATCCGTTTTGGCAAGAAAGGTTTATTGGGAGAACGGAATAGCGTATATTTTATCTTGAAAAAAATGCGTTGGCTGAACAAGAGAAAATTCTTTCGCTCCAAGCTTTCTTCTTCCGATTATTTTGCGGTTCTAGACTGGATAGCAAATTTTGAAGAATTTTTGATGGATCTTCCGGAAGGAAAAACGGAAATCGCCTGTCATCCGGAACGGAAGGAGGAATATAACTTTATATTGAATAATTTTTGAATATGGGCATTTGGTTTTACAGTCTTGCGAGTGTTTTTGTTGTCAGTCTGGTTTCTTTGATTGGCGTTTTTACGCTTTCTTTCGAGGAAAAAAAGTTGAAAAAAACGGTTTTATTTTTGGTGAGTTTCGCCGTCGGGGCTTTGTTCGGCGATGCGCTGATCCATCTTATTCCGGAGACATTCGATAAAATACATTCCAAAGCGACAGCTTCTCTTTTTATTCTCTTCGGGATTTTGATTTTTTTTGGCTTGGAAAAATTCGTTCGCTGGCGACATTGCCACATTGCCGAGTGTGACGAACACGCGAGTCCGATTGCGTCCGTGAATATTTTCGGGAATATCGTCCACAATTTCATTGACGGCATGCTGATCGGAGCAAGTTATCTGGTGAGCCTTCCGCTGGGTTTCGCGACAACTATCGCCATTCTTCTTCATGAAATTCCGCAAGAGATTGGGAATTTTGCGGTTCTCGTTCACAGCGGTTATACGACAAAAAAAGCGATTGCGGTAAATTTCTTTTCCGCCCTGATTGCTTTCGCCGGAGTTGCAATCGCTCTTTTGGTCGGCGACTACGCCTCAAACTTCACTGTGTTCCTGCTTCCGGTAACGGCCGGGGGTTTTCTCTATATCGCCGGGTCAGATCTCATTCCCGAACTCAAGCACGAAACGAAAATAGCCGCCTCAATCGGGCAGCTATTCGCGATTATTCTTGGAATAGCAGTAATGGCAAGTTTTCTTTTTGTTGAATAGAAAGCTTATTTCAATATCTCTATCAAGTTTTGTCCCGTCATCTCCGGCGGGATTTCGAGGTTCATGGAAGCAAGAATCGTTGGGGCAATATCGCTCAATATTCCCCGAACGCTTGTTTTTCCTTTCAAAATTTCCGACTCCGACTTTTCACGCTTATTTTTCGGAGTTATATACCAAAGAGGAACGGGGAAAAGTGAGTGCTCCGTGTCGGCTTCTTCGGTTTTTTGGTTGGTGAGTTCTTCCGCATTCCCATGGTCAGCGGTTATGAAAATTGTTCCGCCGAACTTGAGAATCTCGGGAATGATTTTTCCGAGGCATTTGTCAACAGACTCAACGGCCGAAATAGCAGCTTTGATTTTTCCCGTATGGCCGACCATATCGGGATTGGCAAAATTCACGAGCACAAAAGAATATTTCCCTTTTCCGAGCGCTTTGATCACTTTTTCAGTTATAGCGGCGGCGCTCATTTCCGGTATTCTGTCATAAGTAGAAATTATCTGTGACGGAACCAGAACTCGGTCTTCATTCTTGAAGGGTTCTTCATTTCCTCCGTTGAAAAAGTAGGTGACATGGGCATATTTCTCCGTTTCCGCGATGCGTAGCTGATGAAGTCCGGCCCGGCTCACAATTTCACCGAGGCAATTGTTGATAACGACCGGCGGAAAGACGATTTTCACGGGCAGAGCTTCTTCATATTGGGTCATGGAGACAAATTCCAGGTCAGGGAAATATTTTTTTCTTTTGAACTTAGAGAAGGTTGGCAGAACGAAAGCTTTTGTGATTTGTCTTGCCCTGTCTTCGCGAAAATTGAAAAAAACCACTGAATCTTTTTCTCCGACAGTCTCTATCTCTCCGTTTTTCCCTTCAATCAGGATGGGTTCGACAAACTCGTCGGTAATCCCCGATTTGTATGATTTTTTGATTGCCTCAAGCGCGTCTTTTTCTTTTTTTCCTTCGCCGAAAGCAAGCAAATTGAAAGCTTTTTCGGTTCGATCCCAATTGTCGTTTCTGTCCATCGCGAAATAGCGGCCGCAAAGCGAAGCAATTCTCCCGCATCCGTATTCACTCAATCGAATTTCTATGTCCTCGACGATTTTTTCTCCCGAGCGGGGGGGAGCGTCACGACCGTCGGTGAATAAGTGAAGCAATACTTTCGGCAGCCTGTTGTCTTTCGCAAACTCCAAAAGAGCGTACAAGTGGTCAAGCGAGCTGTGCACTCCGCCGTTTGAAGCCAATCCCATAATGTGGAAAGTGCTCTTGTTTTTCTTGACATTTTCGGCCGCGGCAAGAAGCGCCTCATTCTGAAAAAACGTACCGTCCTGGATCGCAAGCGTTATTCGTGGAAGATTTTGATAGGCAACGCGTCCCGCGCCCAGGGTGAGATGCCCCACTTCCGAATTTCCCATCTCCCCCCAGGGAAGACCGACTGAAATACCGGAAGCCTGAAGAAGTACCTGGGGATAACATCGGGTAATCCTGTCGATGGTAGGAGTTCTGGCTTGGGCGACGGCGTTTCCTTCGTAATTCGGATTTTCTCCCCAGCCATCGAGAACAACGAGGAAAGTGGGCTTGACCATAAAAAATAAATGAGTGATGAGATTTGGATTAGTAACCTAATTTTATCATAAAATTGAAGTCTTTGACAAAAAAGCGCGGTTGTTCTAACATACAAGTTGGTAATTATTTATTGGATTCATTGGTAACTCGCTGGAATTTAGAATTTATAATTTTTCAGCCAGATGCTTGAGTCAAGGAATCATCGGCCTTGGGTTGGGATCAGCCTTCGGCGGAGAATTTAGATTGCCGGAAGAATATTATAAAAATTTTTCAAATGACAAGTAGATGTTATCAACTGAATAGAGAAAAAAAACATGGGAACAGGCATAGGACTTCTTTTTATTGGAATTTTGAGCGTAGCGGCTGGTTCGGTTTTGGGTTATTTTGCCCGCCAATCAATTGCTAAGAAGCAACTTGGAACAGCAGAGGGAAAAGCAAATAGGATTATGGAAGACGCCAAAGCTGAAGCCGAGGCGAGTCTTTTAGCGTCCAAGAAAAAAGCAGTTGAAATTCTCGAGGAATCAAAAAAGGAAGAAAGGAAGAGACAGGAGCAAATTTTTCGGCTCGAAAAAAGATTGGAGTCCCGGGAGGAAACGCTCGACAAAAAACTTGATGAGCTGGAAAGGGGAAGAGATTTGCTCATAAAAAAAGCCGAAGAAATCAAGAAGATAAAAAGAGAAACGGAAAACGCGCGCCAGGAACAGCTGAAGCGATTGGAAAAAATTGCCGGGCTGTCAAAAGAGGAAGCGAAAAAAGTTCTTTTGCAGTTGGCGGAGGAGCAGAACCGCGAGGTAGTGGCTCAGAAAATAAAGAAGCTGGAACAGCAAGGCCATGAGGAATTGAAAAAAAAGGCACAGAGTATTATGAGCCAAGCCATGCAAAGATACGCGGGAAGTCATGCGTCCGAAACAACGACCTCGACTGTTTCTATTCCGTCGGATGAACTCAAGGGAAGAATCATTGGCCGCGAAGGAAGAAATATAAAAACGCTGGAAAGGCTAACTGGAATCGAAGTGATCGTGGATGACACGCCGGAAGCGATTGTTATCTCCGGTTTCAATCCGGTGCGGCGTGAAATCGCGCGCCTCGCGCTCGAAAAGCTGATTGTGGACGGACGCATTCATCCGACCAGAATCGAGGAAGCAATCAATTTTGCCAAAACCGAAGTAAACAACAAAATCAAGGAAGCCGGCGAAGCGGCGGCCTATGACGTTGGTGTGGCCGGGCTTGATCCCAAGCTTATTCAGCTTATTGGAAGGCTGCGCTTCCGGACAAGTTATGGTCAAAACGTCCTTCTGCACTCTTTGGAAGTGGCTCATCTCTCCGGGGCTCTTGCGGCGGAACTTGGACTGAATGTGGGCATCGCAAAAAAAGCAGGACTTCTTCATGACATCGGAAAAGCGGTCGACCATGAAGTCCAGGGAACACACATCGAAATCGGAATAAACATCCTTCAAAAATTCGGAGTTGAAAAGGCAGTAATTGACGCAATGAAGTCGCACCATGAGGATTATCCTTTCGAAAGCAACGAGGCAATGCTGATCGGAGCGGCAGACGCTCTTTCTGCTTCGCGTCCGGGAGCCAGAAAAGACACCTTGGAAGATTATCTTAAGCGTCTTGAGGACCTGGAAAAGGTGGCGATTTCTTTTGAGGGAGTGGAAAAATCTTATGCCATTCAGGCAGGAAGGGAAATTCGTGTTTTCGTGAAGCCCGATCAAATTGACGATCTCGGCGCGGTGAAACTTGCCCGCGCTATTGCCGACAAAATTGAACAGGAACTAAAATACCCGGGTGAGATCAAGGTAAACGTTCTCCGTGAAACAAGAGTGATGGAAATGGCAAGATGAAACCAAATGGCGTGAAACGCGCAACAAGTATTCGATTTGTTCCATGTTGCGCGGCACGTAGCATGTGAAACAATTTGTCGAAAACCCAGAAAGACATTATAATACTTTTAGGCTTAAGTAAACTAAAAATATACCCTAGAAGGCGAGGTGCTTTATGGCAACAGATATAAACAAAGAAATCTTAGTTGAAATGGTTTCGCAAAAAATCGGACAAACAAAGAAAGATGTCGAAATGATCGTTGACACCGTGGTTGATGTTATAACTGACGCCCTTCATGAGGATCGAAAAGTGACCATTGCCGGATTTGGAACTTTCAAGGTGACACACCGCAACTCGCGCGAAGGAATCAATCCGCAAACGAAAGAACGAATCACTATTCCGGCGGTAAACACTCCGAAATTCACGGCGGGAAAACGTCTCAAAGAAGCGGTTCGTTCGCAAAAAACCGCGTCGTCCGCCCCCGCGGAAACTCAAGGCGAAGCGGCATAAACTGAATGGTTTTCAAACTCCGAATCTTATTTTCGTCCCATATCTTTCGATGTGGGACGGTTCGCATCGGGCCTGCCGCATTTTCTTCTTATTCAAAAAGTAATTATTTATTTGCACGTTGATACTTTATTCTTCACACGCATTTGCAAACTAAGGAGAAAATGCAGCAGGCGGGCTGTCGTATACCGGTAGTACGCATGCTTTGGGAGCATGTTGACTGGGTTCGATTCCCAGCAGCCCGAAAGATATAGACAAAACGGAAAAAAATTAGAAAATTATATATGCAAGCGGGTGTTGTATAACGGCTATTACATCAGGTTTCCAACCTGAGGACGAGGGTTCGACTCCCTTCACCCGCTCCGTTGAAAAGAAAATCCCCTTCAAGGGGATTTTTCTTTTCAATGGTGCTAATTTACAACCAAGCTCAAACTTTTTTTCAAAAGAATTTTTGATTTTCTTTTATGCTCGGCTTCCGCACCAGCCTGCGGCTGGTTTCAAACTCCGAAAAATTTTCGAGGTTTGAACTTCGCTGGAAAGCGGAGGCGGAGGCGAAACAGGAAAAGTTTTTGAAATTGGAAAGTTGCCCTTGCCCCAATCCCGCCCGTGCGCGGGCAACACATTGCTCCCTTGTGGTATTATATCACAATATCTAAATTTTAGATATTTACTTTTAGCATATATGCTGTTAGTATATGGACAAGACAATAAACACAAAGGAATACGCCAGATTTATCGAAAAACTGCGAAAAGCGCGGCTCAAAGCCGGTCTTCGGCAAATTGATGTCGCCAGAAAAGTAAAACGTCCTCAGTCCTATATTTCGAGGGTCGAATCGGGGGAATATAGGCTCGATATTTTGGAAGTGAAGAAATTTGCGAAGATTTATGGAAAAAGCATCAAGTATTTTTTGAGGTAAAAAAATAATTAACCAATAAAATAGCAAGAATATGAAAAAAATAGCTATCTACTCCGCATCGGCTCTGATCGTGGGAGTTATCGTTTCCCCTTTTATAGGAATGGCAATTGGGAGCACACGAGAGTTAATTTTAGGACTTGCACCGGAGGAAGCGGTGCTTCAGCTAGCAGATAAGATTGATTTAGATCGCGCCGGCGTTGAGCAGAAAACTAACGAATTACAATCACTAATTGACGCTCAAAAATCTCAACTTGCCGAACAACAGCAAATAATTGATCAGCAAAAAACGGAATTGGAAAATGTAAAATCTTCTTCGATCACCTCAACACAGGCTCAACAAATAAGCCAAACGGCAATTGCCAACGCCGAAGCTGCTAAAAAACAACAAGAGGCCGAAGCCGCATGCCAAAAGAGAGTGAAGAACATAGAGAATTCAATAGCGGATACCAAAAGTGATATAAAAAACGAAAAGGAAGAAATGAATTGTTCCGGTAGTGATTGCGATAAATATCAAAGCGTCACAGTCTTAGAACACGACTTGGAGGAAGCTGAAAAGGACTTGAAAAAGGCGAAAGAGGAATGTGAAATAAACTGATTTTTTCTTTGAATGATAAAATTGCCAAAATATAAACAAACAATATATATTTTGTTGCTGACTGGGCTAATTTTGAGTTTTATTTTCCGAATTATTTTTCTAACCCAATCTCCACCTGGATTTTTCAGTGACGAAGTTTCGTTTGGGTATAACGCCTTTAGTATTGCCGAAACCGGACGGGACGAACACGGAGTCTTTATGCCCGTGTTTTTTGAAGCCTTTGGCGATTATAAAAATCCGGTTTTCGTGTATATCCTCGTGCCTTTCGTAAAATTTTTAGGTTTGAGTATTTTTTCAGTTCGTTTTACCTCCGCCTTTCTTGGAATCGCATCAATTTTGATGTTTATAGCGTTTCTTTTTACTGTTTCGCGTGATAGAAATCTGTCTCTTGTCGGCGGTTTGATAATGTCTACTATGTCGTGGCACTTCCATTTTAGTAGAGTGGGCTTTGAGGCAATAACTTTCGTGTTTTTCATAATTCTGGCGATGTTGTTCTTTGCTCTTTTTATCAGAAAAAAATCTTCCCTGTTTTATTTGTGCTTTGGTATCGCAAGTATTCTAGCATTTTTTTCATACTCAACTGGGAGATTAGTCGTTCCAATTCTTGTGATTACGGCGATTATCATTTGGTGGGAAAAAATTTTTTGCGACGGGATATTATTTTGATTTCCGTCCTTTGCGTTTTGCTGTTTTTTCTAATTCTCACTTATGATCATTCTCTCAACACTGAAGGAATATTGAGTCGTCCGACAAGAATAGCCGCGTGGAACGGAAGCCCAAATATCTTTGAATCAATAAATCGTGTTTCTTGTAGTTATTTAACGCATTTTACGCCCCAGTTTCTCTTGCAGAGTGGAGACACTAATCCTCGTCATTCTGCTGGGATGAGTAGTATGATGCCAACTTTTTTACTGGCTCCGATACTCTTGGGCATCGCTCATTTCATCAAAAATTGGAAGTCGCGTTTTTCAAAGTATGTTCTTATTCAATTGGCTCTTTTCCCTCTCGCCGCCAGTTTTACAATTATTGAAGAAGGAGGACACGCCATTCGCACAATTCATGCTATTCCCTTTTTCACGATTACGGCAACCTATGGATTCAGATCGCTTTTCGATTATCTAAAATCAGTTAAATTCACAACAACTGTATTTGTCGCTTTTATGCTTTGGGAGCTAACCGCTTTTTACTCCTACTACTTTTTTATTTTTCCCAACAAATCAGTAAATGAATTTAATCGTGGAATGCCGGAAGCCATTCGAACATTATTTTCTTACCCAGCCAGCCAGTATTTTATTTCCGAAACAGTTCAGGCGCACGGAGTCGAAGTGCCGTTTTTCACGAAATTTGATCCGGCGTTATATCAAGCGGGAGTGCCATATAACCCGCCGGTCGTGGTTATTCGTTCACAAGACCTTGAACAGCCGAAAAGCGGCACGATCGCTGTTTTCAGCCGCGAGGACAGCATTCCCCATTTTGCCAATGAGAAATTGTTGAATATAATTTCTTTTCCGGAGCAGAAAGTTAGGTTGAATGAGGAAATGAATAAGGATGAATACAAAGTGATCGAAACTGAGCTTTATTACATTTACGGATACAACTAGAAACCGTTGATTTTTTAGTTTATATAACAGCTTTGAGGAAATAAAGATGAAATCAAATAAACCAAAATTCAATACTCCATCAGCTTATGAATCGCGCAGACAATCTTTTTGATAAAGACTTGATGACTCAGAATATGCGTTATGAAAATGACCCGGTGCCGGGTTGCAGGGGAGGAAAAATACTTAAATGCGATCTAAAGAGAAACATCTTCATAATGAATAATCATAGATGGGCATTTTTTTGCTGGCAAAAGTTTTTCTCAAAAAATCATAATGATAAAATTACAATAGTCCACATAGATGCTCATCCTGATGCCTGCAGAACGAGTGAAAAAGAAGAGGAGTATATAAAAAGCTCAGATCCTAGGAATATAACAAATAGGTGCTTGCAATGTGATAATTTCATTTATGCTTTCGCATTGAGAAATAATTTTAATGTAAATATAATATCGCTTGTAAACGAAGAAGAATTTAATGAAAGATTTTATCAAGAAGAAGAAAAATTTGATGTAGAGACATTTTATGATAAAAAAGAATTTTTCGCGCATTTGAAAGAAGAAAAAAATAGACATTCTCGATATTGATCTGGATTATTTTTTGCATATAAATCCAACAACTAGAATTGTTGACAGCAGTTGGTCAGGAAAAGAAATTGATGATTTTTTTGAAAATTTATTTGATGAAATAAAAAAATATCCAAAGGTTATTACAATCGCAATTTCGCCTTGGTATATGGGTGGTACTGATATTTCTGACAATGATTGTTTAAAAGGGGCTAATACTATTTGTAAAAATGTTGAAAAAAAATTGTACAAATTTTTTTCATGGGCATTATAATCTATCTCTTATGTTGTGCGCGGATGGGTGGAGTGGGTCAAGCACAATCTACATATTTTCGAGTCGTATTTTTGCTATTTTTCGCCACAAAATCGCCTGTTGACAGAAATATTCCGATAACCTAGTATTAGAGTATAAAGTCTCCTGCGCCTGCTCCGGCAGTGTGCGGGATTTTTTTAGGGTGGTATTTGTGCTAAAATATAGCCAGTAAAACAAATCCCATGAAAAAATCCAAAACAAAAACAACCTCGCTGATTCCAGATGAAAGAATTATCAACCGCATATTTTTCATTCGCGGAAAGAAAGTGATGATCGACGGGGATTTAGCCGAATTATACGGAGTTGAAACAAGAGTGCTTAATCAGGCCGTTAGGCGCAACCTGAAGCGCTTTCCTGATGACTTCATGCTTGAACTCACAAAGCAAGAAATGGAAATTTGGAAATCACAAATTGTGACATCAAGTTCCGAAAATTCTTTAAGATCACAAATTGTGACCTTAAAGAAAGGACGAGGCCGACATTCAAAGTATTTGCCTCTCGTTTTTACAGAGCAAGGCGTGGCTATGCTTTCAAGCGTTCTCAAAAGCGAAAGAGCAATCCAAGTCAATATCCAGATAATGCGGACTTTCACGCATTTGCGGGAAATATTATCAACGCATAAAGACTTGCGAGAAAAAATCGAAAAAATGGAAAGAAAATACGACAATAGATTCAAAATAGTTTTTGACGCTATTCGCAGATTACTCGAAGCCAAAAGAACTGAAAAACCACAAATTATGGGTTTTCGGGACAGAAAGTGAAAGATTAAAATAATTTGACAACTAACATCTTTGGGAATAATAATGTTGTGCGCGGATGGGTAGGGATGGGTCAAGCACAATCTATCTTTTACAAAACGTGCCGCTTCCGCTTTCGCTTTCCAGCGAAGTCCAAAAACGCAAAATTTTCCTTTCATTTTTTCAAAAATCCCGCTCGCCCGCAAAAAAGAAAAAGAGTGGAAAATTTTTCGGGGTTTGAAACCAGCCGCAGGCTGGTGCGGAAGCCGGGCGGAAACTAAAGAGAATTTTCAAAAAAAGTTCGAGCTTCGGAATAAAAGGAGCTCCATTCGGAAAAAAAAATCCCCTTCAAGGGGATTTTTCTTTTTGGGCAATTTTTCGAAACTCTTCGGGCAACTCGCTTTTGAAAAAGTAGGGCTTGCTGTCCCAACCAGTGAACGAAATTGAATTGGCATGCAGAAACATTCTCGGATATTTTTGCTTTTTATATTTTTTGAAAGCGTATTTCTCGTCTCCGACAACCGGATGGCCGATGGAGTGAAGATGAACCCGGATCTGATGCATCCGACCGGTTTTGGGAGATACTTCCAGCAAAGAATAATCATCATATTCTTTCATAACTTTATAATATGTCAGCGAATATCTTTCTTTTCTGACTTTTACTTTTCCTCGCGCTAAAGATTGTTTCCGAAAATCTCTTTTTGAACGTCCCATCTCGCCTTTGATTCTTCCCGTCTTTTTCTTGAGCTTTCCGTGAACCAGCGCCATATATTTTTTTTCAACTTTGCGATTTTTGAAAAGATTTTTGAGATATTCAAAAGTTTTTTGATTCCTAGCCGCAATCATCACGCCTGAAGTTTCCCTGTCGAGGCGATGGATAATCCCGGGGCGATTGATTTTGTCGTCACCGACATCTCTCATTTCGGGGAATTTTTCAACCAAAAAATCAACGAGGGTTTTTTCGCTGATTCCGATGCCCGGATGAACCGCCAAACCGGTTGGCTTGTCGATGACAACAAAGTCTTTGTTTTGAAAAATGATTTTCATTGTGGGCAGGGAGGGAGTTGAACCCTCACGCCTTGCGGCACATGGTCCTAAGCCATGCGTGTATCCCGTTCCACCACCTGCCCGATAATATAAATTGTCAATGGAGTTTACCCCCGACGTAACGTCGGGGCCGCCTCGGCAAATAACCATTTAAATTTCTATCATTCTTAAGAAAAAATTGCAACGCCCGACGGCGTTGCATAAAAATATATCCGTATTTTTTCAATCGCTGCTAGCCCAAACCTCCGCCCCGGAGAAGTCTGTCAACGGCCATAATAACCACCAGCCCCACCAATCCGACAATCACTCCCATGATCGAGTATTGCATTTGTCTTTTCGCTTTTTCCTGCGACTTTTCGTCTCCGGCGGCCATGAGATACATAATCCCCGAAATCAAAAAGCTGATTATGGCTAAAAAACCGAAGATGAGAAGAAGCCATCTGACCAAGCCTTCTATGATGGCGGGAAAAGAGGCATTGGGAAGGCCGACATCGGTGGGAAGTTTCAAGCCTTGAGCCGCGGCGCTAAAACCGAAAAACGCAATGGCAAAAACTGCTGACAGAAAAAGCTGACTTGTAATTTTTATTCTTTTCATGGTTTTCGCACAAAAATAAATCTTTTGCTAGAAGTATGAAGCTCCCCGAAGAAGAGCGTTCACCGCGAAGATTATCACCAGACCGACCAAGCCGACAATCACGCCCGTAATCGAGTAGTATAAAGCTTTCTTGGCTTTTTCTTGCGACTTCTCGTCTCCGGCGGCCAAAAGATACATAATCCCGCTGATAATAAAACCGACAATGCAAATGAATCCGAAAATGGCCAAAATCCACATCACGACGCTTTTAATAATATTATATATCGAACCGGCTGGAAGACCTGTGCCGATGTAATTCGCCGGATTCCATCCGCTGCCGCCCGCGCCCGCTCCGTAAATTCCGGACACTCCGCCGTAGCTACCGGTGTAATATCCGCTTGTACCGTAAGCAGCTCCGGTGCCCGTTCCATACGGGGTTCCGCCGCCCAAAATACCTCCCAGTATTCCGCCGCCCGCGCCCGTCATGCCGTAAGATCCCGTCATTCCGGTTCCATAACCATAGCCGCCGGTTCTGGAAGTGCCGCCAAGACCGAACAAATTGGAAAGCCAGCTCCCCGAGCCGGTCCGCGTGTTTGTGTTGCCGAAAAAAGTTCCGCTGGCAGTTCCTTTCGGGGCAATTGAAGATTCGGAGGAAACAACGCTGCCTGATGAAGAAACAACATTCCCATTTCCATCCAGGGTAAACTTTTCCCCGTTTTCACCGGTCGCGGAAAGCTTTCCGTTTTCGTCCCAATACCATTTGGTTTTTCCGTCCGTGCCCGTGGCGTACGCTTTTCCGCTGGAATCCCAGTTCACTTCATACAAATTGCCGTCCTGTCCCGCGGCGAACTGCTTGCCGGTTTGCGCGTCAACGAAATCATTTCCGCTGTACTGAACGTATTCACCGTTTTTATAGACGGTATATCCATTCTCGTCCGTGAAAATCGGGTTTCCGTCTCTGTCTGTGTAATTGCTCGCGATATTTTCTCCTCCCGCGCCTTGCCCGCCGCCACTTGTTCCGGGAAGTTCGTACGGATATACCTCGCCGTTGCCATTTCGGAAAGTGCCGTCGTCAGCCGCGAAATAATACTGCCCATCGTTGTTGTCCTTTTTATAATTACTCGTCCCGGGCAGATAATTCCATCCTTCTCCGCCGCCGCTGTCATTTTTTTCGTCTATATATTCAAAGGGTTCTTCGGTGGGCACGTATGATTCTTCGGGTCCCCGATTGGCTTCGTAGTCGTCGAATTCGGAATAATCATAGGAAGTGCCACCGGAACCTCCATCATCAGGCTCTTGCGCTCTCATCTTGAGCACGCAGAAAGCAAAACCGAAAAAAATCAGTGCTAAAACAAAAACGCCGGAAATATTTTTTTTCATTTTTATTTTCTTTACCCTGTCAAATGTCCTCGACGAAGTCGGGGCAATCCACCCCAAGCGGATTGTTTAACAGAGTGAAAATTATTAATAAGCTTTAGCCAGCACTTTTATATTCCCTACAAAAGCGCTGAAAAAACCTGCCCAGCCCCAGTTTTTTAAAATTGTTTTTGTTCGGATTGTTCTTTAGCCTCAATATCATTTCTGAAAATAATTTTCTCCGAAAAAACTGGGGCAGGGTAAACTAGAATTGAGCCGATTGAGCCCCGAGCATTCGCTGAACCGCGAAAATGACAACCAAGCCGACCAGCCCGACAATAACTCCGGTGATGGAATAATACATCGCTTTTTTCGCTTTTTCCTGTGATTTTTCATCGCCGGCGGCAATAAGATACATAATTCCGCTTATTACAAAACCGATTACCGCGAAGAATCCCAAGATTCCCAAGGCCCAAAGCATTATTTTCCTGATTATATCGAAGATAGGAGCGGCGGGAAGATTCGTGTCTGCCGGCGGACGAAACTGCGCCAATGCCGCGACCGGTATAAACAAAGCGGCTGCTCCGATTTTTTTCACGATTGATATCATTTTTTTCATGTTTCCACCTCCGTTCTAGATATTATGCGAATTATTTACCCTGTTAAATCCCGCGAAGCGGGTGCGCCTCTGGCGCAATTTAACAGGGTGAAATTATTTCTTGTCCTGCATAGGATTCACAACCGGATTTTTCGCCTGCACCGTCTTTTTCTTTTTTCTCCAGCGGTATATGAAATATCCAATTCCCGCAAGAACAAGCAGGACTATGGCCCGCATCGTCCACCAATAGGCCGCCGAGTGGCCGCCGATTTGATAGGTAACGGCGCTTTTCGCGGGCAGAGCCGTCGGAGCTTTGCTGACAGTCTTGGCCGCTTTCGCGCTTCCGGAAGAATTCTTCACTTTCGCCATTTTCGACACGTCAACGGTCAGAGCGACTTTTTTATTTTCGGCGTTGAAAATGATGACCTTGTTTCCGTTCGCAAAATACGGAACCGTGATTTTCAGTTCGCCTTTTTTGGATGAACCGTCGAGTTTCCATTTCCCCAGAAATATTTTGTAGTTCCCGTCCCGAAAAGCTTCCGGCTTGTTGTTGAAATTTATGACCCGGGCGTAAAATTGCGATCCCGATCCGGTGTCTTTGAGAAGATTTTGTTTGGCGAGTGAAACGTCGCCGTTCAGACTCAAAGCATTGCTCTCCGAATTCCAGAAAACGGACAGGGAATAAAAAGACGGGTCTCCGGCATTTTGCGGCGCATCAGCCGCTAATGAAAAAGCCGGCGCGAGAAAAAAGATAGCTAAAAAAGCTGCAAATATTTTTTTATTGGTTTTCATAGTTTTTGTTTTACCCTATTTATAAACATTATGAAAGACAGGAGCATTCATCTCTATCCGGTTATCAGCGCCATCACCTGTTTGATGATCACCAGCGAGCCGGCGGCCAGAACAATCCCGATGATTGCGTATTTCGCCGCGTTTTTTCCCATTGTGAGCCGGTCTTCGTCCCCCGCCGAAGTGAACATCCAGACCGCGCCGATTATCAGCCCTATTATACCAAGAATTCCCACGATTGACAAAAGGAGCCGCAAGACGTTGAGCGCCACTTTCATAAGAGCTGAAGTTCCAGTGGCTCCGCCGCCCTTGAGAATAAGCTGGATGTCGGAAAGAAAAAGGGGAGCGGCCGTGACAATCACGAGTCCCACGATGGCAAACACGATTGTTTTCTTCGCCCTTTCCGTCACGGTTTTGTTCGCGCCTGATACCATATACATCACCCCTCCTATCACGATAAAGAGAACCGCTATCGTTCCGGCAATCGTCCGGAAATAGTTCATGGCCCGCTGAAAAAGCTCACTGAACGAATTGGCGGTGATGGGGTTGGTGATTCCGGCCGACGGTTTTTCAATTGTCGGCACCGCGTTTCCCGGCGATCTTTCATAATCCAAAGTGGACGGGTTCGGCGGTCCGCTTTTTTTGACGCAGCATATTTCATCCGCGCCGCTGCCGTCGTTTCGCAAACAATTCGCGTCGACCAAGGACGACTGAACTTCTCCATCAAAACATCCGCCTTTGCGGCAATTGCCTTCGCATTTCAAAGCCAGAACGGTTTCAAAGCCGGTGGACAAAAAGAAAAAAACAACGATGATTGGAAAAATTATTTTTTTCATAATCGCAAAAAATTTACATTCTACTTTTTCAAATCACTTCCCGGCTTTTCGGATTCCAATGTTTTTTTGTATTTCCGATAACGCCAGTATAATACAGCTGCCCCGGCGATCAAAACAATAAAAATAATCAAAACAATCAACCATTCCCACGAACTCGCTGAACCGACCGCAGTCATTTGGTTTTGAGAAACAGCCACCGTTCCCGCCGGAGTGGCAGATGCCCCGGATGGGGTTCCGAGACCGTTGGAAGCGGTGGCTGAACCGCCAGGCTTCACCGCTTCCGGTTTGGAAAATTTCGAAACGTCAACGGAGAGCGACAATTTTTCCGTCTTCGCGTCATAAATTTCAATTTTCTGCCCGTCCGAGAAATAGGGGACGGAAACACTAATGGATCCCTTGTCGATTATTTCGCTTCCTCCGGTCGGTTTCTTATCTTTTCCAATTCCGTCCCAATATCTCCGCAATTCCCATTTGCCAAGATAAAACTTATCGCTTTTCCCCGAAAATATTTCCGGCTGGTTTTTTGAGCTGATAATTTTCACGTAAAATTGGGATCCGGCTCCGGTGTCTTTGGTTAGATTATAGTCCGTCAAATCAACTGCTGACCCGCCCGGACCGCTTTTTTCGTCAAGCGCCACGGTGTTGGCTTTGGAATCAAAAAACAAGTAAAGGGCATAGTATGAAAAATTCTTGCCGTCAGTAGACGCTTCAAAACCAAGGGCGGGCTTTTGGCAATCGGAAAAAAATAACGATAAAATCAACAAAAGGGTTATCGCCGATATTCGTTTCATAACGTATATAAAATAATATTTACTTTCCCAAAATCTCCCTCAATTTTTCGTCGAAAAGAGTTTTTGGAACGACTCCGAATTCAGTTCCGTCAAAGTACATCCCGTCTCCCATCATACCCAGCTCAATACTCTTGTACCAATTATAACCCTTTTTATCTTTTTTTAGAATATAATTGCACCCCTCAAATACTTTTTCCTGGCTGGACCCGCAGTCGAAATTTGACGCGATACTTTTGAAATAATCGCAAGATTTCTGAAGTTTGTTCGTTGCACTTTCGCTGTTTTGAATAGGAAAACAATTTCGAGTACTCCCGCTTTGCTCCACCACAGCCCACGGGTCAGAAACTTCGTCACTGTCTTCCGCATATTCATCAAATAAATCACAACTGCATGGCCAATTTCATGGGTTAATATTTTCGTATATATGTCTTTTACTCCGGTTGCCGGATCCTCCGCCCATTTTTCATCATCTCGAAGTTCAAAAAGATGAATATCTTTGCCTTCGGCGTAATCCCTCCCGGCTTCCCCGTGAACATAAACCACGAAAGCGCCGGCAATTGAGCAAACGTCCTTGTCGGGTACATCAGATCTCCAGAGAGAAAAATTATCCTTATTCACCGGATCTGCATTAAAGCGGCTACGTTCCTCGATCCTTTTCTTGAATTTTTCTTTATCAGTAAACCCTTTGTTGATAAAAACAATCGCGACCTTGCCCGCAGACGGGGAAGTGTCATTCGAATCGATTGCCGCGCAAGCCGACCTGTCAAGCACTTCGACCTGAACGGCGACTGACGCTCCCTGATATTGGACGGATATGGTCGCTTTGGCCTGATTTTCGCTTGTGCTTCCGGCAAAAGTATTTGTCACGAGTCCCGCGCTTGAAACAGATGCGACCGATTGGTTGCTCGAGGTATATTTTGCCGTCCCCGTCACATCCTCGCTTTGGCCCGTTGCCGGATTGAAAAAGCTTATTTTCAATTGTTCCGTTTGTCCGGGTTTGTCGAACCTGATTAGGTTTGTATTCACTTGGAGCGGATTAAAGTTGTTGTTGCCGCTTATACCCGATGCGTCGTAGCCGCCAGGATTATTTCCGCCGTATCCGAGATATCCGCCCAGCAACTGGATGATTTGCTGCGAGATCACCAGCGCTCCAAATGATATTATGATTCCAATAATCGAATAAGTCAGAATTTTCTTTGCCGTTTCGATTCTTTTGTCGTCTCCCGCAGCCGAAAACATCATAATCCCGCCGATGAGAAGGCTGATGACGGCCAGCGACCCGACAATCGACAGAAGCAGTTTCAAAACATTCATCACGATGCGAGCCATTGAAGAGGTGCCGGCAATGTTGGACGGATTCCCGCCGATGATGGTCGTAATCTCTTTCCAAAACACCGGCGCCGCGACGACAACCGCCACTCCCGCGATAGATGCAAACACAATTTTCTTTCCCCGCTCAGCCATTTCCTTGTTGCCGGCGGAAATCATATACATCACCGCCCCGATAAGGATGAAAATCACTCCGATTGTTCCCGCCACGGCGTTGAGATATCCCGAAGTGCTCGCCAGAACCTGGTCAATCGTCCCCATGTTCTGCCCGAGAGGGTTGCCGAAAATGCTCGTCTGGGTGTTTTGGGCGGAACTGCTGAACGGATCGAGTCCCCCTTCGCCGAAAATTTTCTGTTGAGCCGTCGAGGGATCGCCGCAGCACTGCCACCCCGCGGGACAGTCATAACCGCCGATGTTGGGCTTTGTGAGGCAAGCCTTGTCGCACCACCCGCCCCGCGCCGTGCAATCCGCGCCATTCGCGGCGAAAACGAAATTTGCCGCCAAGCCAAAAACAAATATCAGACTCAAAAATAATATTCTTTTTGCTTTCATAATTATTTGCTACTGTTCAGTTTCGTCGGCGATTTTCTCAATCGCCATATCCATACATTCCAAAGAGGTCGTGATGATTATCGGATCACCGATACTGGCATAATTGATGGATTTTTTGGTTCCGTCAGGAAGCACAACTTCACCATAAATATATTTCCCTTCCTTGAAATCAATTTTTTGGACAAGTTGTTGTTCCGTGAAATCGACACTGGGAAAAAGAATGGGCTGCAAATCTTTCAGGATCGTTCCGCCCCATTTTACAATCCCATCATCTACCTGTTTTGGCAATGTCCGGTAGTCCACTCCATCTTCCGATTTGAAACGGCCGACATTGAGAATCAATCCATAATCTTTTTTCCCTCCGCCAAAAGAGCAAGCGAACGGACTATAATCGCTTTGGCTCACAAATTTTTCGATTTTGGGATCGATTTTTGCCCCCAGCGACTTGAAAAACAAGTTTAGGGGAATATTTTCTTGAGAGGGGCTGACCAATTTCATTTCCAAGAAATTACTTTCCCCATTTTTCGGACTTTCAGCTTGAGAAAATCCATAATAAGCGTTTTTTATGTCTTCTTCGCTTTTCGGATCCGAAATATTTATATTCTTTACGCTTTGGCTGAATGGCAGAGAGGGAATGCCAAAAGACGGCGCAACAACATTTTCTTGCACGGGAATATTTCGATTTGAAGAACGAAAAGACGAAATCGCGAAAAGCGCCAAAACGACAATCAGCATCGCCAAAATAATTATTTTCGTTGTTTTGCTGAACATAAAATATTATTTACATCCGCACTCGGCATTATTGATACTGATGTGAGCGTGATCATAATGACCAGGCGCATTATATAAAACATATTCTGCTCCGCATTCTCTTGCCACCGCCGCAATTGTGTCTAGCTGCGCTCCTTTTCCTCCTATATCCGCCGCTTGCGCGGTTCCTTTGCAATTTGCTCCCCCGAAATGGCAAGAATTTTGAACATGGGCACAATAATCTTTTCCGGCATAATTCCAAACACATTTTTGACACCAATCAGAATTTTGATTGAGCGTAACACTAGTTACCGGAGCATTTAATCCTTTTTGATTCATACAAGAAAGAACTTGGCTTAACTTCGCTGAAGTATATTCGCAACCGCCACCCTGTACTGTCATTCCTCCGCAACCATTTCCTGTCGGCGTGCATTCTCCGGATTGATTTTGATTGTCTTTCCCACCAGCCCAATTCGGGCTGCTGCCGCTTCCGGTCGGGCCCTTCGAGGGAGAAGTGTCGCAGGTAAACTCCCACCAATTCCCGCCGTAGGGGTGCCTGAACCCCAGCCCAACCATGATGGTGTTGATGATTATCCAGGCTCCCATTCCGATGACAAAGGCCGTTAGGGCGTACGTCAGTGATTTCTTCGCCGTTTCGGTCAGCGCCTTGCTTCCCGCAGAAACCATATAGAACACGCCGGCCACGGTGATGGCGAGCATCGTCGCCACGAAGAGAAGCCCAATGAAAAAATCAAAAATGCGTTTGAACCCGACGACGAGATGGCAAAGAGTGCAGTTTGTGTTGCAAGGAACAAGCCCGCTTGAGGTATTGTCGGCGGAGGAACTGATAGGAGTACTCGAAGAGGCACCCGTATTTGGAGCAGAGGAAGGCGCGCTATTTACCAATTCGTCAGTAGTGCAACAAACATCTCCTTGGGTAGGGCAATTGCCACATTGGAGTTGGTTGTAATACGCACAAGCATTCATGCTGCCCGGACATTTTGTGGCCCATAATCCGCTCCAGCCGGCACTTTCTCCTTTATAGCATTGAGCGACTGTCGTTCCATTGACTTGAGCGCAGGGTTCACCGGCCGCTTTCGCATCACTGCAAAGAAAAAAAATAAGCGAAAAAACAAACAACGAAACGATGATTATTTGTTTTGAAATATTTTTCACTATATTTGATTTTATCCTTTATTTCTTTTGTATCAGCAAATTCACCGCGTTTTGCCCTTGTTTGAGGACGGCGCGCGGATCTTCGTTTCGAAGCGCGACATCGTCAATCATTTCGTTGAATATCTTTTCCACCGCGAGGTCGTCCGGCTGGGGCCAGGAGGCGGCGATCATATTTCCCTGCGCGAACGGCGCAAGTAGGGTATCGTTTGTTTGAATGCCGATGAGGTCCCGCCGAGCCGCCGGTTTTTTCTGCGCGAGAGCGTATTCGGCCGCCGGGTCGTATTTAGCGGCATCTTCGGACGAAGCGGCTTTGGGGAGATTCTGGCTCGCGCCCGGCGGCATCGTGAGATAGCGGACAAACTGCCAGGCCTCGAAAACTCTTTGCTCATTGGTTGCCGGATTCTCAACTTTTTCGGTGATATTTTCCGCTTCTTCCGATTTGTTTTTTGAAACCGCGAATCCCCAGTAGTTGGCAAAGTCGACGTTCACGCCCCGTCCCTCACTGTCTATGTTTTGCGGAACCGGCGCTATCCCAAGATTCAATTTCGGCGCTTTGGACTGGATCTTGGGAATGAGCCAGGAATAATTCAGCATCATGGCCGTTTTTCCTTCGATGAAACTGTCAACGGAATTGTGCATTTGCGAATTCCATGAGTAGTTGTTGCTGCCGGGATTGGAAAATTTCGTGTAATAAAGGAGGGCCATTTGTCCGGGAGGCATGCGCGATTCACTTTCCAGAGTCGACGGAGTGAAATTGGCAAAACTGGCAAAACCGTTCTTGTAATCAAACATTTCCGCTCCCGCCTGCATCATAAGAAGAGTCAAAACGTCGGTCGCCCGATTGATTTTTCCTTCTCCCGCTCCGGCGTCGCTCGAAGCGCCCATGGCCGCGCCCGAAAGAGTGATATTTCCGTATGTTCCAATCCGGGTGAGCCGCTGCGCGGCCGCGTCAAATTCCACCCAGGTCCTGGGGGGGCTTGATATTCCGGCTTGGTTGAAATAATCGCGGTTGTAATAGAGTGCCAAAGAATCGACCGAGAGCGGAAGAGCGTATACTTTGCTGTCCTGCACAAAGTCCCTGGAAACAACGTCAGCGAACATGTCCTGGACATTCTTTGAGCCGAGTACTGCATCGGGGGAGGGAGCCAGCTTGTCCTTGTGTTTCATCATCCAGCTGTCGTGGACGAGGAATATATCCGGCCCCTTTCCGGAAGCCAAAGCGTCTCGAAGATCGTTTTCATATGATTCCACTTCCATCTTTTTGTATTTTATGTCCGCCACCCGCGGATTTCTTTTCCGGTATTCGCTGATGGCTTTTGAGAAAACATCCGAATCGTCGAACAGTCCCCAGATTTCCAGCTTTGTCTGATAAGTTGTCTGCTGGGTCCTGAAAATGCTGCAACCGGAAAAAAACACAAGAGACGACAGAAGGAAAAGGGAAACAGCTACGCTAATTTTTTTGCTCATATTTGTTTTGACTTGATAAGTTTTCTCTATCGGAATTTTACAATAAATGGGAAAAAGATACAAACACCAAAAAATCGGGTTTGCCCCACACCAAAACGTTCCAAGCATAAAACCATGAACGAACGACAGAAGCGCGAAGCGCCGCAATCTAATGCCGCGGACATAGGCTAATGGTGTGGGGTTTATCAAAAAAGCCGACTCTTGAGATTGAGTCGACCTGGTGTCCGTAAATTTTTAAAACTTGTGCCTACAGCACCGTCGTTGCCGCGATTTTGTCGTCGGCGTTGAAGCGCATCACTCGCACGCCCTGCGTCGCCCGCCCCAAAGAGGGAACGCTTTTCAAGGGCACACGGATAATCTGGCCTTTGGCGCTCGAGCAAATGAGGTCTGTTTCGAGATTGTCGATATTTATAATATGAGCTGAAACCAATTTTCCGGTTTTTGGCGTTACTTTGGCCGTTTTTATGCCGCTGCCGCCGCGTTTTTGGATTTTGTATGATTTGAGATCAGATCTTTTCCCGAATCCGTTTTGGGCAAAAACCAGAAGCTGATTACCTTTTTGACCCTTGAGCACGACGTCCATTCCGACCACTTCGTCATCCTTTTTCAGTCTAATCCCTCGCACTCCCGCCGCGCCGCGTCCCATCGGACGGACATCCGTTTCCTTGAAATGGATGGCTTGTCCTCCGGCTGTGGTGATAATGACCTCATCTTTTCCGGTCGTTGGAGCAATCCAGCGCAATTCGTCGTCCTTGGGAAGATTTATCGCAATAAGGCCGCTCCGGCGGACTTTTTCAAAATCGGAAATAGTCGATTTTTTGACGGTTCCGGATTTTGTCGCCATAAAAAGATACTTGACTTCGCTGTCTTTGCTCGTTGAAATAATCGCCGTTATTTTTTCGCCCGGCGCGACTTGAAGAAAATTCACGATGGCCTGTCCTTTGGCTGTCCTTGAAGAAATCGGAATCTCATAGGCTTTTGACTGAAAGACTTTTCCGCTGTTTGTGAAGAAGAACAAATCATCGTGCGTCATCGCCGAAACGACTTTGTCAATCGTGTCTCCTTCTTTGGTCGTCGCGCCGATCACGCCTTTGCCGCCTCTTTTTTGAACGCGATAGAGCGAAGGCGGCATGCGTTTGATATAGTCATCCTCGGTGAGAACAACGATTGTTTCTTCATTAGGAATAAGGTCCTCCTGTTTGAACTCGCCGACCGCCGATTTCACGACGCGCGTTTTTCTTTCGTCGCCGTATTTGTCTTTGAGTTCCTGAAGCTCTTTCTTGATGACACCCAAAATTCTCTTCGGACTTTTCAGCAAATCTTCCAATTCTTTTATCAATTGCTTTTTTTCCTTGAGTTCGTCTTCGATTTTCTTTCTTTCAAGTCCAGCCAGTGTTTGAAGCTTCATCTCGAGAATGGCCGTCGCCTGCTTGTCGGAAAACCTGAACTTTTTCATAAGATTCTGATGCGCGATTTCCTTTGTGGATGATTTTTTGATGGTGCTGATGATTGCGTCAATATGGTCAAGCGCTTTCTTGAGTCCTTCGAGAATATGCGCCCGATCTTTTGCCCGCTCAAGGTCGAATTTCGTCCGGCGGGTGACAACCACGCACCGGTGGTCGATGAAATACTCCAGAATCGCTTTGAGATTTAAGATCTTGGGCTCGATCCCATCCACGAGTGCTAGCATATTCACGTGAAACGATTTCTGAAGATCGGTAAGAGTATAGAGCTTGTTGAGAATTTTTTTCGGAAAGGCCTCTTTTTTAAGGTCAATCACGATTCGCACCCCTTCTTTGTCGGATTCGTCGCGAAGATCGCGGATTCCTTCAAGCTTTCCGGCTTTCACAAGTTCGGCGATCTTGGCAATCGTCGCCGCTTTGTTCGAAGCATACGTCATCTCGCTCACCACAATCTGAAACTGGCCGTTTTTTGTTTCCACGATTTCCGCTTCGGCTCGCGTGACGATACTTCCTCGTCCAGTGAGATAGGCCTGGTTGATGTCCGACTGGTTGTATATCGTTCCGCCGGTTGGAAAATCCGGTCCTTTCACGATTTTCGTGAGCTCTTTCACATCGCAGTCGGGATTATCGATTATATAAGTTATCCCATCAACCAATTCTTTCAAATTATGCGGAGGGATGTTTGTCGCCATACCGACCGCGATTCCCATCGTGCCGTTCAAGAGAAGCTGGGGCGCTTTGGCCGGAAGAACCGAGGGCTCTTTTCGCGAAGCGTCGTAATTCGGAACGAAATCGACCGTGTCTTTTTCAATATCAGCCATCATTTCTTCGGCAAGCGTTGTGAGTTTCGCTTCGGTGTATCTCATCGCCGCCGCGTTGTCACCGTCCATCGAACCGAAGTTCCCCTGTCCGTCAACAAGCGGATAGCGCATTGAAAAATCCTGCGCGAGGCGGACCATTGAGTCGTAAACGGCCGTATCACCGTGCGGATGATATTTTCCGAGCACTTCTCCGACGACTGTCGCTGATTTTCTGTATCTGGCCGCGTGCGTCAATCCAAGTTCGCGCATCGCAAAAAGGATCCGGCGATGCACCGGCTTCATTCCGTCCCGAACATCGGGAAGCGCCCGCGACACGATGACGCTCATCGCGTACGCCAGATACGATTCTTTCATCTCGGAGGTAATTTCGCGAGGTTTTATGTATCCAATCTCCATGATTTCTCTACGAATTACTAATTTCGTACGAATATACGAATCAATTTTTCTTTATGCTATTATTGTAAAATAACATTCATTCGTATATTCGTATTTGATTCGTAATTCGTAGCCATTAGGGGAGTTGCGGTATCTCCGGCTGATTCTTTTGGTTGTTATTTATTATATCCTGATTTGCGTCCTGGCTCTGTCCTTCTGTCGCTTCTTCGCTTTGCGCCTCTCCCGATTCTTGATCCACAGTTTCTGCTTCCACACCCGATCCTTCTTCCGGCAAGCCTTGCATCATCTCTTCAATCGACTGCTTATCGGTTCCCATTTCGCCTTTCATCTCTTCCAGCTGATCGGATACTGAAGTCGAGTTCGATTCATCCTCGGCGCTTCTGTTCATTTCCGAAAAAGAAACAAGCCAGATGAGAAAAATAATTGAAAACGCGACTGCGGTCGCCACCGCCGCTATTCTCCGGCGTTCGTTTTCCGGCTTGGCTCTCAATTTTTCGATGAAATCGTTGAGGCTCATGGAGTATGGAACATGGAACAGAAAAAATGAATGTTCCATGCTATGTGTTATGTGTTCTATGAATTTAGCGCTTCCATCAAAAATACCTGTAACTTCTCGTCTTCCAAATCTTTTTTCTTGAGAATGAGCTTGGGCGTTTTTTCGCGCGGGCAGATTCCGATTTCTTTGCAGAAACTTTTTTCATCCTCTCCCTGAAATTTTGATCCACGAATTTTGTAGTGCATAGGGAGAACAATTTTCGGTTCAACTTGGTCAACAACGGCTTTAGCCTCTTTTCCATTCAGAGAAAACCTGCCTCCAACCGGAATGGCCAGAATATCCACTCCGTTTATTTCCTCAAGTTGTTTTTTGTCGAGCGCGTGCGCCAAATCTCCAAGATGGCAAAAGCGAATTCCCTCGCTCTCAAAAACGAAAATAGTGTTGAGTCCCTTTTCAGCCCCTTCCTTCTTGTCGTGAAAAGAATTGACGCCCTTTATGGAAACGCCCTTTATGGAATATTCGCCCGGCAAATCCAAAATCGCGGCTTCGCCTTTCAGGGCCTCCTTGTTGTTGTGGTCGAAATGATCGTGGCTCACGGTCACAACATCAGCCCGTCCCTGCGGCGGCCGAAGTCCTATTTCCTTGTTGTACGGATCGGTGAAAATCACCGCGTCCTCGCCCGATCCGCGCCCTTCGGGCTTGGTCGAGATTTTGAAGCACGAATGTCCGTACCATTGAATGGTCATAAAAAATCAAGCTTAGCGCTTATTTCTAACGTATGTAATATAGCATAGCCATAAGAAAATTTCAATATTCCGAACATTATGTTTTTCAAGAATATTGTTTGTTTCAATTTTTCTGCGAAAAAGGCGAGAAGCGGCAAAAAGTCGAGATTTGTTGAAATATTTACACGTTTATTTTGTTTTATATAAAGCAAAATATGACAATTGTTTCATGAAACATTCGCGCTATTGACATTTGCCTCTTTTTGATATAAAATACTAGGTTAAAATAAAAATCCGCTCTTTACAAAGGAGACACCATGAAAGAAACACTGAGAAGAATTGCTTATTGGTGCCTGTCTATTATTCTCTTCATTCTCGCCATCGCGCTGATAGGGCTCACAGTAGTTGTGTTCGTGGCTTTGGGGCTTGATATGTTTTACTATCATTATCCCACTCACGAAGGTGCAACTATCTGCGCTATATTCTGCGCATTTTTCTCTTTCCTGTTTGGCACGTTGTTTGCTACAGCAGGAGTCGACGCATGGAATATCGCAAATGGCAAGGAATGGAAATACGAAGATTCCGCCATGGCCTGTTTACCTCCAATATAACAACCTCCTAGCCATGGTTCCCACTTGGGCGGTTGCGCAGCAGCGCAACCGCCTTTTTTATTTTCCGCGACACTGGAACGGGCCTTTTTTTGCGAAAATAAAACCCCGCCAAATGGGTGGGGATTCAAAAAATATTATTTTTCAAAAAATCCTAAAGCAGTTTTTCCTGTTTCCTGATTTTATGAATTTCAGATTCCGCGGCTTTCAAAAATTGTTCGGCGCTTTTGATGGCGTTTCGCGTCTCGGTTTTGGAGATGATTAGCCCGGCGCCATAGATGAGATAATTTCTTTTTTGCTTCAATTTCTTGAATTTTCCAATCAGTCCGCTCATTTCCTCGCTAAAATACAGCTCGCAAAACCGGATGGTTATCGAATGGGCGCCAACGCTTCGCGGTTTGAATCCAAGCGAAAAAATCAAAGCGCGGCTAGAGAGAATCATCGAATCATAAGCTTCTTTGAAAGCCGGCTCTTCCAGTTTTTTGTCAACCAATAACTTGGCCGCTTTGATCGAGCTTACCGCTTTTTGCATCACGCTATCCGCTTCATCGGCGCTTATCGTTTTTGGCTGGAGACTTTTGTCCGCCAGCAATTTTTTCCAGCTCATTTTTGTTTCCAATAATGAATATTTTCGATTTTTTGATAATTTCTTTCAAAAAAACCTCTTTCTCAAGTAATTTTTTTCGAAAATTATGCGGAGAAAAAATATTATAATTTATCTCCCTCCTGAAATATTCTTCCAGCGCCGATATTTTTTTGACAAGAATGTCTTCATTTGGATCACCTACAAAAAACAAATCAATATCGCTTAGCTTGTCGTATTTTTCAGTCGCAAACGAGCCAAAAACGAAAGCGACCTGGATTCCCGCTATACCGCTCAATTCTTTTTTTAGACGCCCTTCAACGCCGAAAGATTTCTCGATTATTCTTTTAAACTCGGGATAAAGCGGGTATTCCTTGTTCAGGGAATATATTTTCAAGCTGCCTCTTCTCACAGCTTTGAATATTTTTTCTTTCTGAAGCGCGATCATTTCTTTGGCCAAATTTCCGGGATCAACGTCCAAAAAGCGAGCCATTTCCCGAAGATACAGCTCCTCGTGAGGATTTGCGAAAAAATAGGCCAAAATTTTTTCTCTCAAATGTGAACCTATTTCAATCATGGAATTTTACAACAATCGTTGTTTATTTATACTACAATTGTAGTATTTCTATTATATTTGTCAAGTTCTGACATCAAATAAGCTTGGTTTTTTCCCAGGAGCTTGCCAAATTAACCATTCTGTTATATACTCCACCAGTAATAATGAATTGCGTTATTTCGTATATTCGTACAGATTCGTAATTCATAGAGAATTCTAATCATTAATCTAACCATTAATCAAATGGCAAACGATATTCTCGACGCTCTGGCTCAAGAGGTCGACAAGATTTCCGAAGAAAAAAGCGAAATTTCAACAGAGAAAAAAGAAAAGGTCCAATCAAAAACTAAAGAAAACTCCGGCGAATCAATCAGTCAGACTTCCGTGATGGCTGATTTTTTGAACCAGCAAAAAATAACTTTTCCCAAAGAGGGGGACGTAATGGAAGGGGGAATAATCGCCATGGATTCAAGCGCCATATATCTTGACCTCGGCAATTTCGGAACCGGAATCGTGATGGGCCGAGAAATCAAAGACGGTCTCGGCACGACTGACAAACTCAAGATCGGAGACAGAGTTTCCGCCACCGTTACCGACCTCGAAAACGAAGATGGATACATCGAACTCTCCATCCGCGAAGCTTCGATTGAGCGAGCTTGGCAGAATCTTGAGGAAAAGCAAGTCGAACAGGAACCGCTCACGACAAAAATACTTGACGCCAACAAGGGGGGCCTTATCGTGGAAATAAACGGCATCAGCGGATTTCTGCCCGTGTCGCAACTCACCAACGAGCATTATCCCCGCGTCGAAGAAGGGGAAAAATCCAAAATTTTGGAAAAGCTTCGCGCCTTTATCGGAACGGAAATGAAAGTTTGCGTCATTGACACCGACCGGGAAGGCGAAAAGTTGATCGTGAGCGAGAAAGCGGCCTATGCCGAAGAGGAAAAGAAGTCTATCTCCGAACTCAAAGTCGGTGACGTGATTGAAGGGGAGGTGAGCGGCGTGGTTGATTTCGGCGCTTTCGTGAAGTTTCTTCCGCCGAGCAAAAAAGACTTAACCAATGAAGAAGACAAGCTCGAGGGATTGATCCATATTTCTGAATTGGCCTGGCAGCTCATCGACAATCCCCGCGAAATCGTGAAAACGGGCGACAAGGTGAAAGCCCAAATCATCGGCATTGACGACACGCGCGTTTCGCTTTCCGCAAAAGCTCTCCAAAAAGACCCGTGGGCCTCGGTCGAGGAGAAATATAAAGTTGGAGAAACTTATGACGGACAGGTTCGGAAAATCAACCACTTCGGGGCTTTTGTTTATCTTGACGACGACATCCACGGCCTGGCCCATGTCAGCGAGCTTCTCGAGAAATTTCCCGGAAAAAATATCGAAGAAATCATCGAGACGGGAAAAACTTATAAATGGAAAATACTTTCCATCGAGTCAAAAGAGCACCGAATGGGATTGGGGTTGACAAAGTGAAAAGTTAAAAGTGGAAAGTTTTGGTATGCGCTACGCGCATAATATTTTAAATTATTTTATGATTATTTCTTTCAACGGAGACGAGGGTTCCGGAAAAAGCACAATCGCCAAAAAAGTCGCCGAAGAGCTTGGCTACCCCAGGTATTATATGGGACAAATTTTTCGCGACATGGCCAAAAAGGGAGGGTTGCCTGTTGCGGAGTATGCAAAGTTAAGTAAAAAAGATGCCAGCGCGGACAAAGAAGTTGACGATTATATTTTGAAATTGGCAAAAGAAAAAAAAGATTTTGTCATCGAAAGCCGAACGGCGTGGCACTTTGTGCCTGATTCTTTGAAAATTTATCTTCGAGTCAGTGATGAAGAAGGAGCAAAAAGAATTTTCAAACAGCTCCAAGAAGAATCCGGATCGCGTAATGAAGATAAAAAAACTGATTCAGTTGCAGATGTACTCAAAAGCATCCATAAAAGGAGAAAAGCGGATGATATCCGGTACAAAAAATTTTATGGCATAAATGTGCGTGATCCCAAAAACTACGATTTTATTCTCAATACAACTAATCTCACTCGCGAAGAAGTTTTCGAGAAAGTAATGGAATTAATCACTTCGCGAATTAATTAACAACCATTCGTAGAGGTTTAACCTCTACACATATGAATATCGTTAAAAAAATCCAGGAAAATGTTTTTCGCTATCAATTATTCAGCCGCGGGGCGAAAATTGTCGTGGGTGTTTCCGGCGGGCCGGATTCGGTTTGCCTTTTGGATGTTTTTTATCAGTTAAAAAACAAATACGACCTCAAAATCATCGCCGCGCACGTAAATTACGGCCTGCGCGGAAAAGATTCAGAGAAAGACGAAGCGCTCGTGAAAAATCTAGCTAAAAAATATGCTTTGCCGATTGAAATTAAAAATGCTCCATGCTCCATGCTCCATGTTTCATGCTCGGAGGAGAAACTTCGTCAAATCCGCTACCATTTCTTCGAAAAAACCCGAAAAAAGCACGGGGCTGACGCCATCGCCGTCGGTCATAACCTCAATGACCAGGCCGAAACGGTCCTGATGCGAATTCTTCGCGGAACGGGACTACGGGGACTCGGCGCCATTAAGTTCAGAAATAATTACATTATTCGTCCGCTTCTCAATATTCCAAGAAAAGAGATTCTCGCCCATTTGCGTAAGAACAAATTGCCATTCCGAATTGACAAAACCAACCTCGGAACCGATTTCACGCGAAACAAAATCCGGAACAAGCTTTTCCCGCATCTTGAGAAAAAATTCAATCCGAACATTCAAGAAGTTTTGTATAAACTTTCGCAATCGGTGGCAGATGATTATGATTTTATTGGCAAATATTCCGCCGAATGGCTCAAATCAAACAAATCTTTGCGTGTTTTGAAATTAAAAAGGTTGCATCCGGCCGTCCAAAGGGAAGTTCTGCGTTCGGCAATTGAACGATATGAGCCGAATCTCCGCGAAATTGAATCAGCTCATATTGAAGAAATCATCAAAATAATAAAAAGCAACAAAAACAAGGAGCAAATTATAAAACTCAAAAAATTGAAAATTAGGAGAAAAGGTGATAGATTGTTTATATCACATAACACATAGCACGCGACACATAACAATATTTTTGTTCCATGTTCCATGTCACGTGTTCCATGAAACTATGCGGAATTTCATAAAAAACCTAATAATCATACTGCTGGTCTTTTTCGTCATTTCGGGAATCGTAATGGTTTATAACGCTCCCGTCCAGAAGATAAGCGAAGTGAATCTCAACGAACTAGCCAATCAGATAAATGACGGAAAAGTGAAAACCATTCAGGTGGAAGGCGAAAAGCTGAACATCACTCTCGCTGACGACACCAAAGAAAGCTCCCGGAAAGAAGCCGAGTCTTCGCTTTCCGAATCGTTCAAAAACTACGGCGTTGATCCTGAAAAATTACGGGCGGTGAGCGTCAGCATCAAAGACACCGCCACGGCCGCTTTCTGGGTGAACACGGTCATTCCTTTCGTTCTCCCTTTTCTTATCATCGGCGCGTTTCTCTGGTATATGATGCGTTCGGCGCAAAGAGGAAATAATCAGGCGCTTTCTTTTGGAATGTCGCGGGCCCGTCTCATCCCGCCCCAAAAAAACGGGAAGAAGAAAATTACTTTCGCCGACGTTGCCGGCGCTGAAGAGGCCAAAGAAGAGCTCCGGGAAATCGTTCAGTTCTTGAAACACCCGAAAAAATTTCTGGATCTTGGCGCGCGGATTCCAAAAGGTGTTCTTCTTCTCGGCCAACCGGGGACAGGAAAAACTTTGATCGCGAAAGCCGTCGCTGGAGAAGCCAATGTCCCGTTTTTCAGCATATCCGGTTCAGAATTCGTGGAAATGTTCGTCGGCGTGGGAGCCAGCCGCGTTCGCGATCTTTTCAAAACAGCCAAGAAGAACGCGCCGGCTATCGTTTTTATAGATGAAATCGACGCCGTCGGGCGCCATCGCGGCGCGGGACTTGGCGGAGGACACGACGAGCGCGAACAAACTTTGAATCAAATTTTGGTTGAAATGGACGGATTTGAAACTGATACGAATGTAATCGTCGTTGCCGCCACCAACCGTCCCGACGTTTTGGACCCGGCTCTCCTTCGGCCGGGAAGATTCGACCGGCGAGTCGTTCTTGACCTTCCCGATATAAAAGAGCGTGAAGCTATCCTCAAAATCCATGCCAAGAATAAACCGCTCGAAAAAAATGTCGACATGAAGCAGATTGCTTCCCGAATTCCCGGTTTTTCCGGAGCGGATATTTCCAATTTGGTGAACGAAGCGGCAATTCTGGCCGCCCGCAAGGGAAAAAAACAAATCGGTCCGGACGAGTTGCGAATTTCCATTGAAAAAGTGATTCTCGGGCCGGAGCGGAAAAGCAAAATTTTGAATGTCAGAGAAAAAGAAGTGACGGCCTATCATGAAGCCGGCCACGCACTTGTGGGAACGAGCCTCCCGAACGCCGATCCGGTCCAAAAAGTTTCCATCATATCGCGCGGCCAGGCGGCCGGATACACTCTCGCCGCGCCGCAGGAAGACAAAAGGCTCTATTCGCGCGCTTATTTCATCGACGAACTCGCCGTGCTTCTTGGCGGATTCGTGAGCGAAAAAATTATTTTCGGCGACGTGACGACTGGCGCTTCAAACGACCTTGAGCGAGCGACCGACATCGCGAGAAAACTCGTCACAAGATACGGGATGAGCAGCTTGGGACCTCGCACTTTCGGCCGAAAAGAAGAGCTCGTATTCCTGGGAAAAGAAATCAGTGAAGAAAAAAACTATTCCGAAAACACATCCGACAAAATCGACCGGGAGGTGTCGAAATTTATTGATGACGCCCGGGAAACCGCCGAAAAAATAATCAAAGAGAAAAAAGAAACACTCAAGCGAATCGCAAAAACGCTTCTTGAAAAAGAAACAATCGAGCAGGAAGAATTCAATGAGCTTGTTGGAAATAAAGATACAAAAGAAGCCAACAATCTCGAAAAAGCATAAGAAAAATATATTTACCCTGCTAAATCCCGCTTCGCGGGGTCTCGCTTTGCGAGACATTTAACAGGGCGAGCAAAGATGAAAGAAACAAATAAGCCTGCCGGTAAAGAAATCCCCTTCATTGAAATCTTGAAAGAGGCCGCTCAAATTGTCTGGAAGAACAAATTTTTGCTTTGGTTCGGAGTCTTGATGGCCCTCGGGTCGCCGGGGAGTTTTAATGCCGGAAACAGTGAGGACTGGAACGGAAAGGGCGACGCGGCCAAGAATTTCATGGAAACTCACTGGCAATTGGTTCTCGGAATCGGCCTGGTACTATTTGCCGTCGGCGTAGCTTTGTTTTTGCTTTCCCTCATTGGAAAAGCGGGTCTCGTGAAATCAGCGAATCTCATCGCCCAAAATAAAAAAACAACCTTTCGGACAGGCTGGGGAGAGGGAAAGAAATATCTCTGGAAACTTTTCAAGCTTTTTCTTCTTTTCTTTTTCGCCACGATAATCATCGTTTCTGTTTTGGCCCTGCCGGTTGTTTTTCTCGCGATCAAAGGCTCGTGGGTCAGCGCTCTCGTCATGGGGCTTCTGGCTATCGCCATTTTCGTTCCTCTTGTTTTCATTCTTGCTCTTACCAACATTTTTGCTGAATTCTATATCATCCTTTCCGAACTCAAAGTCTGGAGCGCGGTCGAAGCGGGGTACAATCTGCTTCTCAAAAATATCAAAAGCTCGATTATTTTTTCTCTTCTCATTCTGGTTGTGAGTATTGCGGCCGGCATGGTTTTTCTCCCCTTGTTCGGAGTGACCCTTCTCATTCTCGTTCCGGCAGGAATACTATTCTATTATATGAACAAGATCGCTTTCGGAATATTCCTCGCTCTTGCCATTCTTCTTTTCCTGGCGTTCGCGCTCTTTGTTTCATCGATTTTCCTCACTTACAAAGCAACCGCCTGGACATTGTTCTTTCGCGAAATTGCCAAAGTCGAATCTGAAGAAACCGCGAAAGCTTTGGAAGAAGAACCGGAAAAAGAAATCGCGGCGGCGCCGGAGAAGGCGTAGAAATTTATTGACTTTAATTAACTCGTTAAATAGGATATACTTGCCGTAAGAGCAAGTTTTATTTTGAAAGAAATAATACGCGCCGACGGGACCGTAGCTCAGTGGTTAGAGCGGCCGACTCATAATCGGTTGGTCATAGGTTCGAATCCTATCGGTCCCAAACAATGGGTGATTAGCTCAGCTGGTTAGAGCGTTTGCTCGACACGCAAAAGGTCAGTGGTTCGAGTCCACTATCACCCAATTGGAAAGTAAATAAAAAAATATGCCCGAAGAAAAAGACGAAAAAAAACTTACCAAAGCCGAAGAAGAAAAACTTCATGTATATTTTGTCGAGAAGATCGTGACTCTCATGACAGGAGCCATGGGACTGGTCGCGGCGCTCGCTTGGAACGACGCCATTCGAAAACTTTTCGAGCGCGTTTTCGGAACGCAGGGAAGCGGGGACATCACGGCCATGTTCATCTATGCCGCCATCGTCACCGCCGCCGTGGTTCTTGTCACCTACCGTCTGGCAAGGATTGTGGAAAAGATGAAGAAAAAAGAGAAAAAATAGAAGCTGCATAAGTTCATTAACATATTGCACTCTATGAGAAAGTAAATGCGTGCCGTT
>JASEHL010000059.1 GCA_030018805.1 Patescibacteria group bacterium | reverse complement strand
AAGTCTTCGCCTAAAGGCGAGGGAATTTCTCCCATTCCCCGAGGGGGACATTAATGCGGATTAAGTACTCGCTCTTGATGTCTAATTTCTAATTGATCTAATTTCTAATCCCTGCCTACCGGCAGGCAGGAAACCCCAATGTCCAAAAACCAAAATTTGGGATTTTGATTTTGGATATTTTTTAGGTCAATTAGAAATTAGGCATTTTTTCTAAGTTCTTCCGCCGCTCTCTCCGGCTCAATTGTCGAAATTTCAATTCCGGTGGAGAGTTCGAATCCCGCCCATGTGGCAGTGTGCGGCAGAATCTCGAGATGCCAATGATAGTGCGGATAATCTTTTCCGTCGCAGGGTGACGTATGCAGATAAAAATTGTAGGCCGGGTCTTCGAGCGCTTTATAAATCATATTCACGGCCTTCTGCAAAGCTTCTCCCAAATCGATTTTCTCTTCGTTCGTTATCCGTTCGAAATACGGCTTGTGGGCTTTCGGCATTACCCAGACCTCAAATGCCACCCGCGAGGAAAACGGACAGAAAACCAAAAAATTGTCGTTTTCAAAAAGCAATCTTTTCTTGTTTTTTAGCTCCCATTCGGAAATCGCGCAATAAACGCATTTTCGGTTTTTTTTGTGAAAAAGTTCCGCTCCGTCAAGTTCGAGTCTCACTCCCGGAGAAACGACCGGAATGGCCATAAGCTGCGAATGAGGATGTTCAACCGAAGCCCCCGCTTCCCGCCCGTGATTGTGAAAAATCTCTATATAATTCACGGACTTCTTGTTCATCAGGTTGATGTATCGTTCCTGATAAGCATCCATAATTTCCGCCACTTCAATCGGGTCGAGAACGGCAATTTGGCGATGATGATCGCGCGTGATGATCACTTCGTGATGGCCGACTCCGTTCATTCCGAAATAGGGCCCTTCCTCGAAACGCTTCACTGGCTGGTTTTTTGAAAAAGCCGGGTATTTGTTGGGAATAACCCGAAGACTCCAATCCCCGTCGGCGCGGCGGAAAATCAAAACGTCTTTTTCCTGTCCGGTTTCTTCAGGAAAGCAGAAGAAGCATTTGTCCCGTAGAGCGGGATACTCTTCCCTTTTTTTCACGAATTCACCCGGCCGTTCCCCGCGCCCCAAAGCAATCACAACCCAGTCTCCGGTGATGAAGTCCTGGCGGAGTTCTGATATTTTATTGGATTTTCCTTTTTTATTTTCCTCCACCATATTTTCACATAACACGTAACATGGAACACGTAACAAAAAATTTATGAATGTGTTATGTGTTGTGTGTTATGTGTTGTGTGTTTCGCGATTTTATATTTCCCCGTCATCAGTCTCCACCTTGTTTTGAAAAGGTCGAATATGACCTGAAAATATCCGTTGGGTCCGGTCAGAGTGACGGTTGATCCCTCTTCGTTCAGCCATCGTACCGGCATTTGCTTTATTTTGAATCCCAGTTTCTTGGCGAGGATTATCAGCTCGAAATCGAAACCAAAACGATCCACCACCATCCGGCTGGCTACCGCCTTGGCGGCTTGGGCTGTCAGCATTTTGAATCCGCACTGGGTGTCCGGATAGCTCCACAATCCCAGCACGATCCGGATCAGCCAGTTTCCCATGTCTCCCATGATTTCCTTGTATTTGGCCTGGTGGATTTGGACATAGGCCCCCTTGATGTCTCTTGACCCGATGACGACGTCATATCCTTTCCTGAATTGCGGCAGAAACGTGTTGAGATGCGTGATGGAAGTGGAACCGTCCGCGTCCAAAAAAAGCCGGACATCGCCCTTCGCCTCCAAAAGGCCTTGCCGGACGACATATCCTTTGCCATGGTTTTTTTTGTTGTCGATCACCCGCAGACTTTCAAATTTGTCTTTGTAGCTTCGGGCAATCTCGGCCGTATTGTCGGGAGAACCGTCCACCACAACAACAACTTCGTAGCTGAAGTTTTTGTCTTTGAGATATCCCTTGATTTCTTTCAAATTGTGCCCCAATCTTTTCCCTTCTTTGTAGGAGGGAATAATGACGGAGAGATAGGGATTGTTTTTTGTTTCGGACATGGTTTATTTGGTCAAAGATAACAGCCTAAAGCAATTCTATCATAAAATAAAAAACATACCAACCATTTCACTTCACGTAACATGGAACACATAACACGTAACACGTAACAAATTTTGTTTCATGTTCTGTGTCATGTGCTATGTGTTACGTGGTTCGATCCAACCAACTCTGCAAAATAATCCTCGCCGCTTCCTGGTCGTCGTATCTTTTGATTCCCTTGACGCCTTTTTCGATCAAATTCCTCTGCGCCTCACGGGTTGTGAACATTTCATCTTGGTATTCAACTTCAACACCCGTCAACTTGGAAACTAAGTTTCCAAGTGATTGCGGTCCGTCCGCATTCCTCTTTGGCCGCGCGGTCGGACCGCTTGAAATGCCTATTACCACTTTCGAAACATTTTCTTTTTCAACAATTTCCGCCAGTTTTTGAAGCAAATTTTTGTCATTATCCAGCGTTTCATACTGAAATGCGATTCGCGTCTCGCCGTCCGCCATCGCGAGGCCAATTTTCGATTCTCCATAGTCTATGCCAAGAATTTTTTTCACCATAACTATATTTTAGTTAAAACTTCACATCCATTCTTTGTCACCGCCACCGTATGCTCGAAGTGGCCGTTTAGTTTTCCATCTTTCGTCCGGTACGTCCAGCCGTCACCCGCTAGGGTGATTTCAAATCCCCCTTCGTTTATCATGGGTTCAAGCGCCAGCGTCATTCCTTCCTTCAAAATTATATCTTTCATTCTCTGGTCGACATAATTCAAAATTTGCGGCGGTTCGTGGATGGAATGTCCCACCCCGTGTCCGACCAAATCTCGCACGACTGAAAACCCGTTCTTCTCGGCGTGTTTCTGAACGGCTCGGGCATATTCATTCAGAGAATTCCCCGGTTTTATCTCTCTTACTCCCAACTCCAGACATTCCCGCGTCGCCTTCATCAATTTTTCCGCCATAGGAGAAATTTTTCCGATGCCCAGCATAATTGTCGCGTCCGTGTGCATTTTTTCATATTCCACGCCCAAATCAAGCTTCACCAAATCCCCCTCAAACAAAATTTTATTCTCAAGCGGAAGGCCGTGGACGACTTCGTCGTTCACAGAAACGCAAAGCGCCGCCGGATAGCCATGCCCATTTTTGCCGGGTTTGTAGTTGAGAAATGACGGCCGCGCGCCATATGAAAAAACAAGCTCGCGGGCGAGCCCATCAAGTTCCAAAGCGCTTATTCCCGGTTTCACATATCGGCGCAATTTTTCAAGAATTTCCGCCAAAATCCGTCCTCCCTCGCGCATTATTTTGATCTCTTTTTTTGACTTTATTGGAATCATGTTTTAGGCTATTTATATCATATATTCCGAGGAGGGCAGCGATGCCTATAAGTCAGTTCACCCCCGCCAAAGGCGGTGGCTTGATGAGTGGGATCGC
>JASEHL010000058.1 GCA_030018805.1 Patescibacteria group bacterium | reverse complement strand
AAAGTCTTCGCCTAAAGGCGAGGGAATTTCTCCCATTCCCCGAGGGGGACATTAACTAAATCATTCGCTAAAACCAAAATGGCAAAAACAAAAAATGGGCAAATTCAAGGATTAACTTCCAGGGATGTTTTTTTCGCCGCAATCAACGGCCTTATTTTCGGCGCGCTGCTCCCGGTTGTTCTGAAAAATATGAACATTCAGATTTCCGCCAACAAGAGCTTTTTTATCGCCATCGCTTTTGCCATTCTGGCGGCGGTTGGAGTATCTACCGGCTATTTTCTGTCAAAGTATATTAAAATCTTTTTCCAAATCGCGAAATTCGGAGCCGTCGGGGCGGCGAATTTCGCCGTTGATATTGGAATTCTGAATTTGCTTATTTTTCTGACTGGTCTCGCGACAGGCTTGCCCTATACGATATTCAAGATTATCTCATTCATTTTCGCGGTCACCAACAGCTATCTCTGGAACAAAATCTGGACTTTCAAAAAAACCGACACTAAAAAAACAGGAAAGGAATTTGTTCAATTCATCACAATCAGCGTGATTGGCCTTGTCTTGAACGCCCTGGTCGCGTCTATCTTAGTGAATGTTGTCGGGCCTATGGGAGGAATAAAAGTAAAAACCTGGGCGAGTGTTTCGGCAGCCGTAGCTTCCGTCTGCGTCATGGCCTGGAATTTCATCGGCTACAAATTTTGGGTTTTCAAGAAATAAAGAAAAGCTAAGCTTTGGGGGATTCAAAAGGTTTGACCTTGAGGAATTCCGCTAACCTGTTTGGCGGAAGGAAAAAGCCGAGCTTTGAAAAGATCGCGTCGAAAACGTGATTTTTTTGTTGTCCGCATTTCAAAAAAACTCTAGCTTAATTTCTTCACGATCGTGAGAAAATTAAGCTAAATAATTTCTTTTTTTCCCGAATAAAAGAGGGCGATCAGTTTCAATCGCCCAATGGACACGAAAGAATAGTCCCTCATGGCCTTCTGTATCGCAACCGAAGTCACAATCAGCAAGGGGTCAGCTCCGCAGGAGTGGTATTTCAAGATCGGCTCCAGAAATTCCGGGGAATCCTTTCATAGCCTCCCACCTATCCTACGCACTGCGATGCCCCACAGAGAGACGCCCTTGAAGGAATTGAACCTTCACCGCAAGCTCCTCCACAAGCGCTAGACCAGGACGCACTCGCACACTGACTGCCGCTTGTGTTACCACTGTTTGCGTTATCCTTAGGGGGATGTTCCGTGTCCGCAAAAAATCTAGCAGGAAAATTTTTTCCTGTCAAATTTTCAGCCAAAGGCTGATCTGCCTCTGGCGGAGATTTGCACCCTTTGATTTTTATCTTTTTGACAGCTACAATAACAAATATGAGTTCTACCCTCTATCGAAAATACAGGCCGGCGACTTTTTCTGAAGTCATCGGGCAAAAGCATGTCGTGCAGACTCTTCAAAATTCCATCAAGTCCGGCCGGATCGGGCAGGCTTATCTTTTCGCGGGCCCGCGCGGAACAGGAAAAACTTCCATCGCGAGAATATTCGCGAAAACTATAAACTGCGCCACTAACTTGGAAACTAAGTTTCCAAGTGGAAACAAAAGCGAGCCTTGCCTCAAATGCGATTCTTGCAAAAATATTCTCGACAATCGCTCTCTCGACATCATTGAAATTGACGCCGCTTCCCACACCGGAGTTGATAATATTCGTGAACTCCGGGAAACGGTGCAGCTTCCACCATCCGCGCTGAAGTATAAAGTTTATATCATCGACGAAGTCCATATGCTCTCGGGCGGAGCTTTCAACGCCCTTCTCAAAACTCTTGAGGAACCGCCGGCGCACGTGATTTTCATTCTTGCCACTACCGAAGTCCACAAAATCCCGGAAACGATTCTTTCCCGCGTCCAGCGATTTGATTTCACGCGACTAACAGTTGAAGAAATAATCAAACGGCTCGAAGAAATCGCGAAATTCGAGAAAGTGAAAGTCGACCGCGAAGCGCTGGAAATCATCGCCGTGAACTCCGAAGGGGGCATGCGAAATGCCGAAAGCCTGCTCGGCCAAATCATCGCCCTTGAAGACAAAAAAATCACCACGAAAGAAGTGGAATTTCTTCTTGGAACAATTTCCGAAAAAGAGCTCGTGGATTTTGTCGACGCGATAATCGAAAATAATATTTCCGAAGCTTTTTCAAGAATCGGCGCGCTTCGCGAATCAGGAATCGATTTCAAGAACTTCGGAAAATCCCTGCTGAACTATCTTCGCCAGATGCTGGTTCTGAAAATCAATCCGGAACTTGGGAAAAAATTGTCATACGAACTGACAAAGGAAAGGCTGGAGAAAATTAATAAGCAAATAAGCAGTATTGAAATAAGCGAGATTTTGGATTTGATCAACACGCTTCAGGAAAACATCGAAAAATTCAAGAATAGCCCGATTCCCCAGCTATATCTGGAAGTAAGCCTCGCGAAAATCACTTGTAGACGTCCGACGTCTACAAACACCGCAGTTCCGAAGGTTCGACCTTCGGAAAAGAAAAACAACACTTTTTCAGCCAAAAAACAGAAAATGGCACCCCTTCAAAAATCCGAAGGTTCGACCTTCGGAAATTCCGGCGAAGATTTTGATCTTGTTTTTTCCCGCTGGCCGGACATTATTGAATCCCTGAAAAGCTACAATCACTCTCTCTCCTCCGTCCTCAAGATGTCCCAGCCAATGCTCATCGAAGGAAAATATCTTATCTTGCGGACAAAATATTCTTTTTATAATGATAAAATAACAGATACTCAAAACCGGTTGACAATCGAAAAAGCGATTGATAAGATAACCGGCGTTGATTTGAAAGTGAAAGCGATGACTGAAAAAGAATTTTCCTCGCAATATCCCGATTTCAAAGAGAAAAAAAGCCTCCTTCAAGAAGCCGTGGATATATTTGGAGGCAAAATTGTGAAAGAGTAATTATAAATATTCGGGGATCGTCTAATGGTAGGACCCCGCACTATGCAGGCAAGTGCGGGGCAAGCAGTAGCCGGCGTTTATCCCGCCTGAATCTGGGGTGTAGCCAAGCGGTAAGGCAGCGGCCTTTGAAGCCGCCATTCGTAGGTTCGAATCCTACCGCCCCAGATTCGTGCGGGAAAGCTGTTTATCGGGGTTTTTACCCCGTAGTTAACGCGAAGCGTTATACTTCGGGGCGAATCCCTGTCCCGCAGCAAAATTGTTGACAAAAATTTTTCTCTCGTATAGTATTTAATGCCAACCATTTTTTGTTTTGGTTGAGTAATCGCAGTAAAGGAGGACACGAATGATCGCATATTTCCCCAAACCTGGTAGAACCGTCGGAGAAGTTAGAGCTGAATTAGCCGTGACATTTCCCAGCCTTCCGATCCTGAACGCCGCTGCCACTATTGGCAGAAACAGAACGGTCGTCGAAGGATATGCGCCCAAGGAGGGCGAAGTATTATACTTCTCAAAAAATCCAGGGTCTGATTAGCTCAAAGTTAAATAGTTTTTCCCAGAGGGTAATCCACTAGTTCCACTAGTGAGACTCGAAAA
>JASEHL010000057.1 GCA_030018805.1 Patescibacteria group bacterium | reverse complement strand
TCCGTAAACTTTAATTTGCCTCAGGAGTGCAATCGAGGGTGGACTTATACATTTAGTTGCAATTTTCCTGAAAATCTGCTAGAATAATATAGGTAAGAGCATTAGAAAAAAGATAAAAAATGACAGTTCGAGGATATCTCTGGGGGATGCGATTCTCCACATCAGTGGCCGTTTCAGCGCTTGGCCTTGTTATATATTCTGTCAATCCGCTTAGGGATGGAATTTTAGGGCAGGCGCTTTTCTATGTTAGTTTGTTTTTTTCAATCACGGGACTGGCGACGCTTTTTTTGTTTTGGCTGCGAAGAAGATTTGCGAACAATGAAACGGTATATCTGAATGTGGGGGTGAGTTTTCGCCAGGGGATGCTTGTCGCGCTGGCTGTTTGCATCCTATTCGCCCTACAGAGTTTCCGGCTTCTTGTCTGGTGGGACGCGGGACTGGTGATTGTGGGGGCGTTGCTGGTGGAATTGTGGTTCCTGTCCAAGTGAATTATGAAGTAAGAATTATGAATTATGTATTTTGATTTCGTAATTTATAATTCATAAATCATAATTCGCAATTTTATAATGCCAAAGAAAGCAAAAGTACAAAAATCAGCAGAGTACACGGCTAAATCTATACAAGTGTTAGAAGGATTAGAGCCTGTCCGAAAGCGCCCGGCCATGTATATCGGCGGAACTTCGGTGGAAGGCCTTCATCATCTGGTTTGGGAGGTTGTCAACAACTCTGTTGATGAAGCGATGGCCGGGTATTGCAAGAATGTCATCGTTGAACTCCTTCCCGACAATGTTATCAGGGTAACCGATGACGGTCGGGGCATACCGGTCGAAAAGCATCCTCAAACAAAAAAATCGACACTGGAGACGGTTATGACGAAACTTCATGCCGGTGGAAAATTCGGCGGAGAAGGATACAAAATTTCCGGCGGTCTTCACGGTGTGGGCGTGAGTGTCGTAAACGCTCTTTCTGAATGGACGCGGGCCGAAGTCTGCCGCGAAGGAAAAACTTGGATTCAGGAATACAAGCGCGGAAAGCCGACAGGGCAGGTGAAAGCGAACGGAAAATCAAAGACAACCGGAACAACTATCACTTTTTCCCCAGATCCGCAAGTATTTGCGGAAATTTCGTGGAATTGGGCGAAAATTGTCGATTATCTTCGCCAACAAGCCTATCTCACGAAGGGAGTCAACATCAAAATTTTCGACAAGCGCGAAGTCTTGTCCGAAAAGGATTTGCATAAAGAGAAACGAATCGGCTTTTGTTTTGACGGTGGAATCGCATCGTATATCAAATTCCTGAACCGGGGAAAGGAAGTGAAAAATTTCCGCCCGTTCTACGTCGAAAAAACAGTGAGTGACATTTACGTCGAAATATCGCTCCAGTACATTGAAGGTCTCAAGGAGCATCTTTATTCATTCGCCAACAACATTTTCACGACCGAGGGGGGAATGCACGTCACTGGATTTCGAACGGCTCTGACGCGCGTTCTCAACGACTATGGAAAGAAAAACAACCTCATAAAAGAAAAAAACGGCGGAAGTCTCACGAGCGACGACGTGACGGAAGGGATCACGGCGGTAGTCAGCGTGAAGCTCAAGAATCCCCAGTTCGAAGGGCAGACCAAATCAAAACTCGGAAACAGTGAAGTGCGGGGAATTGTCTCGTCGGTGATGGCGGAGGGCTTTGCGGAATATTTTGAAAAAAATCCCAACGACGCGAAAGCTATCATCGGGAAATGTCTCATTTCGGCGCAAGCCAGGCTCGCCGCCCAGGCCGCCAAGCAGGCTGTCATCCGGAAAGGCGCGCTCGAAGGGATGACGCTTCCGGGAAAATTGGCCGATTGTTCTTCGCGCGACGCCGAAAAATGCGAACTCTATATCGTCGAGGGAGATTCGGCTGGCGGCTCGGCCAAGCAAGGCCGGGACCGGAATTTTCAGGCTATTCTTCCGCTTCGCGGAAAAATTCTGAACGTGGAAAAAGCCAGAATTGACAAAATGCTGATGTCGCAGGAAATCAAGAATCTCATCATCGCCATGGGAGCAGGCGTGGGGGATCAGGCGAATTTTGACAAAATGCGTTATCACCGCATCATCATCATGACCGACGCCGACGTGGACGGTTCGCACATCCGAACTTTGCTTCTCACGTTTTTCTATCGGAATTTCGAAGAGATTATAAAACGGGGATATTTGTATATCGCCCAGCCGCCTCTCTATCGCGTTCAGAAAGGAAAAGAGGTTTTGTACGCTTATAACGAAGAAGATAAAGCCGAAATAATCGAAGAATTTTTGGGTAAAGAAAAAGCGAAGAAAGAAAAAATGAAAATCGAGGCGACGGAAGAAGGAGAAAAGGTGGCCGGCGTCAATATTCAGCGCTACAAAGGTCTCGGCGAAATGAACCCGTCCCAGCTTTGGGAGACGACGATGGATCCGGCAAACCGGGTGATGTATCAGGTCAAAATCAAAGACGCCGCCGAAGCGGACAAAATTTTCGAAATTCTTATGGGCTCCGAAGTCGAACCCCGCAAGCGCTTCATCCAAGCGGAAGCAAGGAGTGTTGCGAATCTGGATGTTTAGAAATCAAGTGCGTTGTAAGCAGGGCTGGATTTTGATAAAATACAAGCATGATAAAGTTCAGACAGGCTTTGTTTTGGGACACAAATCCGAATAATATAGATACGAAAAAAAATGCTCAATATATCATTGAGCGGGTTTTGGATTTTGGCAATGACGGGGAAGTAAAATGGCTTTATCATTTTTACGATAAGCCATTGCTGAAAAGCGTTGTCGCCAAATCGCGTTCATTGATGCCGGAAACAAAAAACTTATGGATGATGCTTCTCGAAAAAAAATAGAGTCTAATTTCAGCATCCTGCCCCTGGAAACGAAAAAGGCGTTCGTTTTTTTGTCCGAACAATTGTGGCTCGCTGAATCCGCCTGGTATCTTGCCGGAGGAACCGCACTGGCTCTGCAAGTTGGAAATCGCAAGTCAGTTGACTTGGATTTTTTTACCACGGAAAAAGATTTTAATAAGTTGGAACTGCTTGATAATTTTTTGGGAAATAACGAGTGGGCGACTACTCTAAACAGAAAAAACACCGTATACGGCGAGTTGTTCAAGGCGAAAATAAGTTTCATCGCTTATCCGTTTTTTGTTCCAAAACAGGATTTTATTCAATACGGTTCAATCAAAATTTTGCAATCGCTTGATGTCGCCGTGATGAAAATTATCGCCATCTCGCAACGCGGGCGCAAGCGCGACTTTTTTGATCTTTATTGGTGCGCGAAAAACTTGGAACCGCTGGAAAATTTGATAAAAAGGCTGAAAGAGCAATATCCTTCCGTGGCGCATGATTTTCATCACATTTTGAAAAGCTTGGTTTATTTTGAAGATGCTGAAAGCGATCCTCCGCCGGATATTTTTTTCGAAGCGGATTGGGAAGAAGTTAAAAATTATATCAAAAAAGAGATTTTGAGGATTACCCGTGAAATAATATTGGAATAGGCGAAGTCGAACCGCGAAAACGTTTCATACAAGCGGAAGCGAGAAGCGTGGCGAATTTGGATGTGTAGTTTTACTGCATAAGTTCATTAACATATTGCACTCTATGAGAAAGTAAATGCGTGCCGTTT
>JASEHL010000056.1 GCA_030018805.1 Patescibacteria group bacterium | reverse complement strand
GTCTTCGCCTAAAGGCGAGGGAATTTCTCCCATTCCCCGAGGGGGACATTAAGAAAAATTATATTATAGCAAAGAAACTTTTCCCGACTCCTCGAGCTTTTTCACCACGTCCGAAACGAGCCGCGCTTTGTTGCGGTCGCAAATCAAGATGGCATCATCCGTGTCCACAATAATCAAATTTTTGACGCCAATGGTCGTAATCAGTTTTTTACCGCCATAGACAAGAAGATTTTCGCTCTCGAAATCGATATGTTCCCCTTTCACAAAATGGTCTTTTTCGTTTTCCGTGAGCGTGTCTTTGAGTGAAGCCCAGGAGCCCACGTCGCTCCACTCGAGCATGAGCGGCATCAGCACTACCTGGTCGTCATTTTCCACGACGCTGAAAGCGAAATCAATTTTGTCCATTTCGGGATATTCCCGCGCCAAAACCTCGCCGTATTTTTCCGTGTCAACCGCCTTTTTGATGCGAAGCAGTCGGTTGTGAGTATCGGGAATGTATTTTTTGAATTTTTCGATTACGGCCGCCATTTTCATGACGTACATTCCACTGCTCCAGAAAAAATTTCCCGATTCGAGATATTTCTGGGCCGTCATCATGTCCGGTTTTTCTACGAACCGCTGGGCCTGAAAGACTTCACAACCGTTTTCCTTCTCGAGCAATTTCCCTTTTTCGATATAGCCAAAGCCCGTTTCCGGAGAACTCGGTTTGATGCCGAAAGTGACGATCCCGGCCGGATTTTTTTCAAGAAACCCGTCTGCCACGCCCAGTGCATTGATGAGCACCTCCGGATTTTTGATGAGATGATCAGCTGGAAAAAAAGCCACGGATTCGTTTCCGTCGCGCGCCGCGAGAATTGCCGCGGTGAGAGCGATGCTTGCGGCTGATCCCCGGCCCGCCGGCTCCCCGATAATATTTTCTTTCGGAAGTTCGAGAATTTCCTTTTCCACTTCGCTGACATATTCTTCATTCGTCGAAACATAGATGTCTTTCACGTCGAATTTTTTGCGAAGTCTCAAAAAAGTTTCCTGGAGCATGGTCTTATCGGAAAAAAGGCACTGGAATTGTTTCGGTTTTTCCTTGCGGCTAATCGGCCAAAGGCGCGTGCCTTTGCCACCAGCCATGATGACGCATTTCATATACCTAGCTTTTTTGAGAATTTATGTACTCGTCGTATTTTTCCTCGTCGTGAAGATGTATCCATCTGGTGTCCAGAAAATATCCGTAAAGTTTTTTCTCTTCAGACAATCTCGGAAACACGTTGCCCTCAAGGGAAATGGTTTCCGGCGTTACCATGGAACAGACTTCCGGCTCGAAAAGATACACTCCACCGTTTATGAGATGCGAATAACTTTCTTTGGCTTTCGGCTTTTCGGAAAATTTCGTAATCATATCTCCCTTCAAGAGAACCGACCCGAAAAGCGACGGGTCGTTGACGGTCGTCAGAAGAATCGAGGCTTTGGCTTTGTGATTTTTGTGAAAGTCATACATATCAAGAAGATCTATATTTTCGAGATAGATGTCTCCGTTCATCATAAGAAAGGTTTCGTCCAGAATGCTTTTTGCCTGGCGCAGTACTCCCGCTGTGCCGCGATCCCGCTCAAAGTAGATGACTTTTATTCCGTATTTCGACCCGTCGCCAAGTTTCTCCCGAATCTGGTCGGCAAGTCCTCCCAGAGACAGGATCAAATCGGTGATACCGTGCTCTTTCAAGATTTCAATGTTTTTTTCAATGAGAGTTTTTCCGTCAATCGGCAGCAAGAGCTTGGAGATGGTTTTCCCTTCAAATTCAATCCCGTGTCCGCCCCCGAGCACGATCGCCTTTTTGAGAATCTTGCTCTGGAGCTTATCGTTCAAAAGAGCCTCTATCGCGTGAGAGCGATTGCGGATTTTGTGGCCATCCACCCGCTTGTCTATTTTTCGAAGTAATTGGTCATCGAGAGTAATCGTTAGTCTTTGACGAGTCATAAATTTAGTTTAAATGGCTTAAAAATAAGGGGTTTATGATGTCATCATACATTATACCACTTTATGATAACGTATGCAAAAAGAATGTCAAGTCCGGTAATACGATTGTACATGACAAATGCAAAAGACCAGCCCCTCTTGAGCTAGCCATTTTACAAGATATTTAATAAGAGGCGACCTCTGGGGCCGCCCCTCTTTTGATGAATGCAGTATCACTTAGGAAAACCCGCACATTCTACTCAATCACTGGCAACCCGCCGAGATCTTCCTTTTGAATCGATTTATAGAGCGGATTTTTTTTGAGAGCCGGCTGGCCGTTGTGCTCCACGACATAATAGGCGAAGCCCCTCATTTTCTGTACTAGTGTGTAGTCGGCATGCCCCGGAAAACTGGCCGGATCGCGGTCTTCAAAATCAACGGGGCTGTCATCGAGAGTAACAAAGTAAGTCTCTCCGGTATTCACGAGAAGATGGCCGAATTTCTCCGGCATAAATATTTCCTGGCCGGACTTGACCGGGATAGCCCTGAATTCCTCCACAACATCACTGATCATTTCGCCTTTTTCGTCTTCCGCCAATTTCTGAAGCAAAGCGATTCCTTGTCCGTACACAATCCAGTAGGTTTCGCTCAAATCGCCAACGTGATAGTGGCCGTATGTTTTTATATATTCCCCGGAAATCGTCCCTGGTTCCCAAACAGTCACATTTTTTTGCTGGCTTCCCCCGCGGATCATGTAATAATGGATTGCAGGGCCAACTCCTTCCGGATCCATGAGGACTTCTTTCATTTTTTCATGCGGCCGGGAGGCGTAATGTTTTGGGACATATTTGAAGTCGTTCGTCATAAGCCTTTTGTCTTTTAATGGTTAGCTGGACCTGTTCCATTTTAGCATAAAAAGCGTATAATTCCTAGTTTAAGCAAAAACACCGGCAAAGTATTGCAGTTTTTCTTCGCGACCAGAATCCCTTCGACCAGTCGTCAGTCGAAGACAGCAAAAAAATAAACTTGGAGCTAAGAATGAAACGGTAAAAAATCTTGACAAGCCTCACAAAAGGTACTCAAATATATCCACGTGGAGTAAAATGAGCACTTTTTTTATTTTTATTAATAATCTTTCGTGGCCTATGCTAATATAAGTTGAAGAAAGTCTTGATTTTTGCTTCGTGAAGAAGTTTCTCTACTGTGAGAATTTCAATATATTTGGTCACTTCGAATATCTCTCCGACCAAAAGAATTTCATCTTCGCAAGGATAGGGATGGACCCAGACACTATGCTGGAGCTTATGGAATCCAAGCTCTTTTATCTTTTCCCGGAGCGCAGCACGGGCAATATTTAGTTTTTTTGGCCTCGTAGGTACGTCGAAAATAACGACTCGCCATTTCCGGTCCCATTTTTTCGGTTTTGGAATCGACAAACTGTCAAAAGCAAACTCCCTCACTCTTTTTATGCCCTCATTGGTGAGGTTTACTCTGACGTGTCCGTCTTTTTCGGCAACAATCTCAATTAATTTTCTTCTTTTGAGGTTGTTCACCGCGCTTTTGAACTGCTTTTTATCGTAGCGCCGGAATCTTCGCGATCCCGCTGTGGCTTTCATGATTCCGGGAAGAACCGCCCCAGCGAAAACAATTCCACCCAACGCCAGCGTCATAAGCAAAAATTTGGCGGAAGTGGCCGCCAGACTGTCGTCTTCGTACAAAAAATATTCAATTTTCTCCCGCATATTTTTTTCAGTTTTCATTTGGTTTTCACTCACCAGTCCACCAGCTAAAGCTGGTGGGTTGAGTCGGGACTAAAAGTCCCT
>JASEHL010000055.1 GCA_030018805.1 Patescibacteria group bacterium | reverse complement strand
GCAATCCGTAAACTTTAATTTGCCTCAGGAGTGCAATCGAGGGTGGACTTATACAACCCCTTGACAAACATTTCAAAAAAACTAAAATCAAGTTAGTTCATCCTTCACCAATTTTTATCTTCATGAAATTGACGAGGGACAAAATAATTTTTTGAAAATTTTTTATGTCTGTACCAAAGCAGCGCCACACGAAAGGGAGGAGGAATCGCCGCAGAGCGAATATCAAAATAGTTTCCAAAAAATTCGTTTCCTGCTCGCATTGCTCGAAAGAAATAATGAAACACAAAATTTGTCCGTACTGCGGATATTACAAAGGGAAAGAAGTGATTGACACGACAAAACGATCCGCAAAGAAAAAAAGCAAAAAAGAAAAAAAATAATTTCCGGAAAAACTGTTGCGCATGTGATATATATTTTGTAAAATAAACCCACCAACATAAAATTTAATTATTAGACCAAAAAACCGAACCACAAAAAATGAAACAGATGAAGCGGGGGGCCGGGGATACTTGCGCTTTCGGAGTGCATCTCACTCTCGACGGCTACGGTGGAAACCCGGAGAAGCTCAATGATTCCGAGTTGGTCAAAAAGTCGCTCGATGAGCTTCCGGACAAATTGGGTATGGAAAAGATGACGGAGCCGGTCGTGAAATATGCCGAGCCGAGGAATATCAAAGACAGCGGAGGATATTCGGGTTTTGTGATGATCGTTGAATCCCACATCAGTATCCACACCTTCCCCAAAAAGAGGTTCGTAAGCATCGACGCTTACACCTGCAAGAACGATATGGACAAGGACGCGGTTGTGAAGTATTTTCGGGAGATGTTCGATCTTGAAGATACCGAAGTTCAGTTTTTCAAGCGGGGGTTGAATTTTCCGAAGCAGGATTTGGTTTAAAATTAAAGCGGGAAAAATCAGCCGCCAAAAGTTTCTGCCTAACGGAAATTTTTGTTCTACTCAATTCGAGAAAAATAACATCGATTTTCTGTGATAATTCTCGTTTCATTGTTCCGGAAATGGCCAAAAAGCACGAAAATTATTGGGAACTGGTCTGGGCGCTGGCCCGGACCGATTTTAAATTGCGCTATCACGGATCGGTTTTGGGTTATGTTTGGGCGCTTCTGAAGCCCCTTCTCACTTTTTTGATACTGAACTTCGTATTTTCGACCATATTCAATCCGAAAAACTCGGGTATTCAGCACTTTTCTCTTCAGCTGCTCACTTCGATTATGCTTTTCAACTTTTTCTCCGAAGGGACGATGGCGGGGCTCAATTCTCTTCTCGGGAAAGCGTCCCTTGTCACAAAGATATACGTTCCCCGCTGGACAATTGTCGCCGCTTCAACAATCAACGCGACGCTGATATTTGGAATGAATCTCATTATCATTGCCGTTTTTTTCGCCTGGTACGGATTTTGGCCCGGCATTCCGGCGATTTTGACATTTATTTTTTTCATAACTCTAACTTTTCTTTTGATACTGGCTTTTTCTTTTATCGCCGCGCCGCTCTATGTGAAATACCGTGATCTCTCTCAAATCTGGGAAGTGGCCATCCAGGCTCTTTTTTATGGATCGCCGATAGTTTATCCGCTTCAGATCATTCCCCAGAAATATCACACCGTTCTTCTCGCCAATCCGATCGGCTACATCATTCACTTCAACAAAGTGGCTCTCACGGAAAACCATTACGCCCCTTTTTGGCAAAACGTCGTCTTCGCGGGCATTATAGTGATTCTTTTTTTCATAAGCCTTCTTATCTTCCGCAAGCTCGAGCCGAAAGTGGCGGAGAACATTTGATTTGAGAATTGAGAGATGAGAAATGAGAAGTGGGAAAAATCTCATATCTCACATCCCATTTCCCGCATCTCATGCTAAAACACAAATATAAAATTGCCGCTATCGCAATCTGCCTGCTCTTTTTCTTCCTGGCGCTTTTTTCGAGCGCCGGGTTCAGTTGGAAAAATCTCAAATACAGCGGCAATGGAATCCTCGCCGATGAGATTCCTCATATCAGCGGGGGATATTATTATCTCAAGACTAACCGCTATTTCATAAACCCGGAGCATCCGCCTCTTTTGAAAGATATCGCCGGCCTGGGAGAAATACTCGCCCGTCCCTCTTTTCCGAAAATCACAGATCGGGAAAGTCTCCCAGCGGATTTTCACCGAGAAGAATATCCGATCCAAAAAACCGAGTTCCCAAAAGCGCTCGAGTGGGCGAACAATCAGGATTATTTCGGGGTTCTCTATCTTTTTCATCCGGAGAATAATCCGGACAAAATCGCTTTTTTCGCGCGCCTCGCGGTGATTTTCGCGAACACCCTTCTTCTTTTCTTTTTGTTTTTTATCCTCAAGAAAATATGGAGCGCGCGCGCGGCTCTTCTTGGACTGTTTTTCTTCGCTATTTCACAATTTTCCATCGCCCACGGATCGTTCGTCGTGATCGATTTCATGTCGGCGCTTCTCACTGTTGTCGCGATCATATATTTTTCGCTTTATCTCAAAGCATTTTCTGAAGAAGAAAAAACAGCCAAATATTTCTGGCTGACCTCGATATTTTTCGCCGCGGCACTTCTCTCAAAGTTTTCCTCGGTTGTTCTTCTGCCCGCTGTCTTTCTTGGCGGACTAGTCTTTGTTTCTTTTCATCCGTTGCGTTTCAAAAAAAGACGGGCGGGTGTGATACTGCGCTATTTCGGCGCTTACGCGGCCTTGACGGTAACCGCTCTTTTTCTTGTTTCGCTCTTTTACGCTTTTCATGTTTACAAAATGGAGGATTCTGTTCTCGTTCAAAAACTTTACGAAAATTATCCCGAAGAGCAACTTCCGCCGATTGGCCACAAGATTTTAGAAGCGATGATATACAATAATCCGCTCACCAAGGGTTTGGCCGCCTACATAAACGGCGTTTTTATGGTCATGAGCCGAATGATAGTTTCGGCGCAAAGCACCTATTTTCTCGGGCATGTTTACGGCAACGAAGGAGCGGGAGGATGGTATTTTCCGGTTTTGTATCTCACGAAACTTTCTCCGGGACTGCATTTTTTCAGTTTGATGGCGTTGGGAATTTTTCTTTGGAGCCTTTTTTCAAAAAAAGACCGCTGGAAAAATCGCTTTCTTGATTTCATTGCCAATCCACTGGCGTTTCTTCTGTTTGTTTTCGCGTATTTCTATGTGCTTGTCACTTTCACTTCCACCTTTCAAATCGGTCTTCGCCACATTATGCCGGTGATTCTTGCGGCCGCGCTTCTCACCGGAAAAGCGGTGAATTCGTTTTGGGAAATGTCTTTTCTAAAGCTTAGGATAAAACATCTTATTTTGGTTGTGGCGGTTGCGATGATCTTTTCAATCGTGTGCTCTTTTCCTTATTATCTCCAATCTTATAATGTTTTCGCCGGCGGAACAGACCGGGGATATAAAATCGCAACTGATTCCAATTATGACTGGGGCGGGTCGGATGTCCGCCGGCTCGGAAAATGGATGCGGGACAACAATGTGCGAGAAATCTACACGCAAATCTTCGCCGACGTGCCGCTCAAATATTATCTCGGCGACGGACAAAGAAACTACAATCTCCAGGACGAGGGAAAACTTCCGCCATCTGGCGCATACATCGCTGTTTCGAACTATGAGTATATGAACAATGTCTATTCCGCCGACATCCCGCCGGAGAGAAAATACACGATTCTTGAAAACAATCTGGTGGCGAGAGTGGGGAAGACGATATTTGTCTATCAGGTGCCGTAACAAATTTTTTCGGCAATTATCGCACAAAAATTATCTCACAAGCCGGATATTATCTATGCGACATAGATTCTGCTACACCGGAGAATTAGAATGTATGCAAGAAAAGAGGGGTATGGATAATTGAAATTCTGATTACATTATATTTTTTGCTATATTTAAAGGTATAATTATTCTTGAGGAGGGTATGGAAGTTGAAAACATCTTTTTTATAAAACAGGTAAAGCGATTAAATAGTTTTTCCCAGAGGGTAATCCACTAGTTCCACTAGTGAGACTCGAAAA
>JASEHL010000054.1 GCA_030018805.1 Patescibacteria group bacterium | reverse complement strand
AGTATACTAGTATACTGGAGGCTTTTTTAATGTTTTGAGAAATATACTTCTATAATTATTTATTTCCCGCCCACTTCACTTCCGTCATTTCCGCAAGATCTTTTCGCAAAGAAACCAAATCACTGCTGTCTAATTTGCTTATATCATCTTTTCCGACAATGCGCGCGAGCTCCGCGATTTCTTCGGTCGAGATTTTCACGAAGTTTTTTAGTTTCTTGAAGCCTTCTTCAACGCTTAACTGTTTGGCGAGTTCCGGATTATGGGTTGTCACGCCCGTCGGGCAAAGTCCCGTGTGGCAAATTCTGTATTGTTGGCAATTGATGGCGATGAGCGCCGCCGTGCCGATATATACCGCGTCCGCTCCAAGCGCGAGGCATTTGGCGAAATCAGCCGAAGTCCGCAAATTACCGGCAGCGATCAGAGTAGTCTTATCTTTTACGCCAAGACTTTTGAGCACTTTATAAGCTCTCGGTATCGCCGCCCAGATCGGAATTCCGACATTGTCTTTCACGTATGCGTCCGTCGCGCCCGTTCCGCCGCCGAATCCGTCAATGGCGATGAAATCAATTTTTGTTTCGACAAGAACTTTAATGTCTTCCTCGATGTTCCCGCAGCCGATTTTCGCCCCGATCGGGATGCCGCCTGTTATTTCACGAAGCCATTTCACTTTCTCGGCGATTTCCTCCGGAGTTTTCATATCATGATGATGCGCGGGAGAATATGACGGCTCTCCCGTCTTGAGGCCTCGCAACTTCGAGACTTCCTCCGTCATTTTTTTCACTGGAAGATAACTTCCCTTTCCGGGATAAGCTCCCTGGCCGAAACGGATTTCAACCGCCGCGACTTTTTTGATCACGTCTTCGTTGATTCCGAATCTTCCCGTCACGTACTGGCCGATCAAAAATTCTTTCGATTTATACTCCTCATCAAGGATTCCCCCTTCGCCGGAATTGAACGCGATTTTCAGATCCCTCGCTACTTTCGAAATGACAAGGTGAACGTTTTTTGAAGTTGCGCCAAAAGACATTCCGGTGATCATAATCGGGGATGAAACTTTGAGCGGTTTTTTTGCCACTGGTCCGATCACGATTTCCATGTTTACTTTTTCCTCTCGGTCGAGCGGAATACTGGCAACTTGAGCCGGAACAAAATTCAGGTCATCAAGAGAAAGAGTACAACCAAGTTTTTTTAGCGACCCCATTGAACTCACGATGCTCACTCCAGTTTGGGCCATTGTTTTGATGTCCACGACAGTCTGATAAAATTCTTTGTTTTCATCAGATCTCTTTTTCCGCATTACAACTTTTGCCTCACCAACCTCGTCGCGGGTGCAATAATATATTTCTTTGAGATTATTTTCGCTCCAGACTAAACAGCCAGGGCAGACACAGCCCTTAGCGTTTATATCGCACTTACTGTGTCCCACTTCTTCTGCGCAATACAAAACTTCCCCGTTGCAATCATGAGGATACCCGGTAGTAGAAATTTGACCCAACTTCGTTGGCCCTAGGCCAGTCAAATTTTCACTACCGGGATAGCTCGGACAATTCGGACAGAGACACTTTTTCTTGTTTTTTTCGGTATTTTTGACTGGCATAGTCTTATGATCATATTATATACAATAGAAAAAATAGTAAAATTTCAAATCTAGCTGAAATTACCATATACTAAATACCAGATACTATTATGTGGCAGCATTTGCCTGAAAAATTCAACCCCGTCGCTTTTCATCTCGGTCCGGTTGCGGTGAGTCGGTACGGAATTATGTACGTCGTCGCTTTCGGAATTGTTTACTATTTGGTACGCTATCGGGTCCGAACCGAAAAACTTGGCATCTCTTTTGAAGCGGTCCAGGAATTTTTTCCGTGGGGAATTTTAGGTTTGCTTATCGGCGCACGGCTGGGGGACGTTTTTATTTACGACTGGAGTTATTTCAAAAATCATCTCTCGCAGATTTTTCTGCCGTTTGATATTTATAATCATTGGCACTACATCGGGATTTATGGGATGTCATACTTCGGCGGGCTGGTTGGCTTAGCCGCCGCTTTCGTAATATTTTCATTTTTAAGGCTAAACCTTAAAAAACAGGGGTTCGGAAAAATGCTGGAATTTTCAGACCTCTTTGCTCCCGCCGTCCCGCTTGCGTTTGCTTTTGGAAGATTGGGGAATTTTATCAACGGCGAACTTTGGGGACGGGTTACAACGGTGCCGTGGGGAATGTACTTTCCACAGGATTTTTCCGGTCAGCTTCGCCACCCGTCGCAACTTTACGAAATGTTTCTTGAAGGAATTTTGTTGTTCGTGATTTTATGGAGCTTGCGCAAGTTCAAATTCTCAACTGGATATTTAACCGCATTTTATCTGATAGGCTATGGACTCGCCCGCTTCGCCGCCGAATTTTTCCGAGAGCCGGACAATGGCTGGTTTTTTTGGTCGCTGACAATTGGGCAGTGGTTTTCGGTAATTATAATATTCTTTGGAATTTCAATAATGATTCAGAAAAAGAATGAAATTTCGTCCGCTTGATTGCTTTTCTGCCTGGTCTTTGCTATTTTCAGAAACAGAAAAGGAGGACATTCGTCCTTTACAATAATTTCGACATAGGAGGAATAGTCATGCCCGAAAAGCAGGATATTTATGCACAGGATGGCGTCAATATCGATGCGGGAGAAGCTTTTAGCGCCTTTTGCGGTCAAATGGCCCGGAGCACTTATAATGCTTCTCCGTTCGTGAGAACCTACGACTTCTCACAAAGCAATTTCGGGGACCCAGAGGCTACACTTTCCACGGGTTGCCCGAAGGGTGCGTCAACACAAACGGTGCTGACGGCGTTGGGACAAAGGTTATTATAATGGACGCCGCGGGCATGCATTTCGACTCCCCAAGAGATCTTTTGGCCATGGGGGCGATGGATATCACCCGCTATGGAGGACTGCCTCTCGTTTTCTCGAATGTGCTTGATACGAGCACACTCGGGGAAGTGGGCTCCGGAACCTTTGAGGCTGCCCAAAATCTCATGTTGGGTTTGCGGCACATCTGTCTGGCGGAAGGATACGTTCTCTTCACGGGGGAGACGGCTGAATTGCCGTCATGCGTGAGTTCAGAGAATGCGGACGCAACTCTAAAATACAACTGGGCCGGCTTTGTAGTCGGCGTCTACCATCCGGACAAAATGATAATGGGCGAAACTCTCCGCCCCGGCCAAGTTGTCATCGCCCTGCGTGATGATTTCAGAAGCAACGGTTTTTCATCAGTCCGCAAGGCCTTGGCCAAGGAATATGGGCCGTCTTGGTATCTTAATCATAAAGCCCTCTCTGATATCCGGGACGCGGCAACCCCTTCTGTGCTTTATGACCGGATGCTGAACAAGGCGCATGGCTGGTTCAATCCTCCGTTGTTTAAACCGAAGTTCAAAATGCACTTGATCGTCCACCTTTCCGGCGGAGCCTTCAAGGAAAAACTGGCAAAAGACGTTTTGCAGCCCTTGGGACTCGCCGCCGACCTTACAGATCTCTTCACGCCACCGCCCATAATGGAAAAGTGCGCCGTTTGGAGAGGAATGACTCACGAGGAACGCTATCGTTCCTGGAACGGAGGTCAGGGAGCCCTTGTGGTCGTTGATCCCCAGGACGTCGACCCTTTCATCACCTTTGCCAACAGCCGCGGCATCGAAGCGAAAGCAGCCGGAGAAATCGTGGGGGGTGGAAAAGATTACAACGTCGCCATAATGTCCAGGTTCGAGAAAGGAGAAATGGTCTATTTTTGACACTTCTTCGGAAAAAGTGTTTCACGCCGCCAGGCCCGTGTCTGGCGGCTTTTTTTATATATTTTTGTCAAAAAAAATCCCCGCCGGTCCTACAGCCAGCGGGGTATTTGAATTTTTTGTCGCGCGATGTTTCACGCGGTTTTGCGATGTTTCGCAAAAAGGTCAGGTTGATTGCAATCGCCGCAACCGCCCTTCGCATGCCTCCTTGGGTGGAACGATGGACAGGTCCAGTGTTGAATCGCACCACATCCGGTAGTTTTGAATGGGTCGGATCCAGGGAGAATTCTTGATTCCTTCCCACTCTTTTGGCCAGTAATGGAAATGCCGT
>JASEHL010000053.1 GCA_030018805.1 Patescibacteria group bacterium | reverse complement strand
AGTCTTCGCCTAAAGGCGAGGGAATTTCTCCCATTCCCCGAGGGGGACATTAAATGTTAGGAATGGTTAGTTGCGTGGATTGGAATTTTTCATCCCCCGCCGGAATTCAAGCCGGGAGATTTTTTCCTGAAAGTGACAATCCAGTTCACTTGCCTCTCACCTTCCTTATACTCCGTATCTTCGCGGATATCCAAAATCTTCAGGGAATTCTTCGATGCTAATTCCTCGATTTCTTCCCGAGTATAGTGATGCAGCATGATTCCAGCATTGAATCCCCTGCTAAGAACAAATGTAACGCCTTTGTCGGGCACATCTGTTCTATCTTCCGGCAAATCTCGACTTGCCGACCTCACTGACAGCAGAAACAAGCCACCATCTTTCAAAATCCGGCCGGCCTCCGCAAACGATTTTTCTGCTCCTTTCCAGTCGTTGTGTTGGAGAGAGTTTATACTCATGACACAGTTAAAAACTGTATCCTTATAAGGAAGATTGTAAACACTCCCCTTTCTTACATCTGCTGATAGATTTTCTTCCTTCAATTTATTCTTGAGCTGTGACAGGGCTACTTGTGAAATATCCAGTCCGTACATTTCAAAACCCAATTTTGCCGCGTAAAGCAGATTTCGGCCGCTTCCGCAGCCCAAATCGAATATTTTTCCTCCTTTGAGTTCCTTTTTATGTTTTTCAAAAAATTCGGGAACGCAGGCTCTCGGCTCATCTTGATCGGGAGGATCATTTTCATACCGGGCATCCCATCGGGCTTTTGCGGCTCGCTCCTGCAGCCTTTGTCGTTTTTCATCCCGTTTTCTGAAAGTAATGTTCCATTGTCCTTTTTCAATTATTCCGTCGACTATCTTTTTTTCATCTCTCGGTTCGCCTACAATCTCCAAATTATTCTTTTCAGCCAAATCTCGCAACTCTTCCAGATTAAACAGATGATGCAGCACAATTTCGCCGCCTGCGGTAATTTCTTTGGTGCTTTTTCCACGACTGTCATTAGCCAATTTTTCTTCCGGACGCAAAGCGGCAGCATCCGACTTTACCCGCAAGAAAAACAGCCCGTTAGGTTTCAAAACTCGGCAAGCTTCGGCAAATGCAGCTTCGACACCGTTCCAGTCAGTATGCATCATGGTCTGAACGCTGATTACGGTATCAAATGCGCCATTAGAAAAAGGCAAATTATGGAAATCGCCACGCACTAATTCAGCCCGGCGGCCTTCTTCGCGCAATTTGTTTTTTGTCATCATCAGCCCCTTTTCGGTCAACTCGAGGCCGGTCATTTCACGGCCTGGTATGGCTAGCGGCACCAGATTTCGGCCACCGCCTGAACCAATATCAAGAATTCTCGGCCCAATTTCGTCCCCGTGCTTCTCGATAAACTCCAAGAGTCTTTGGTCGGGCCTTTTGCCTTCGCCCCATCCTTTCTTGAATTTATTTTCCCAGAAGTTAATAGGCAGCCTTTCGGACATATGTTCTATGCTATTGATGATTTATTTTTCATTTTTTCCTCCCCCGCCGGAATCCGAGCGACGATTTTCTCGCTAAGGTTCGACCTTAGCGAACTCTTAATTTCAGTGCGATATATCCAGTTACGGCCAATTGAAGAGCCGGAGATAGACCCACCTTAATAATGGGGACGAGAGGCATTGAAGCGCTATACGCCCAGCGGCCGGTTTTCAAAGCCCAGAGCTCAATAGCAACAGCCAGAACCAAACCACCCACTGCGACAAACAACGTTTTATGCTTTGGAATTATCCCTGCGATGAAAACCAAAAATATGATTATGGCTGCATCAGCAGCTGCGGCTTTCAATAAGATGAAATAGGTTATCGGCCCTCCCCGGTAACTCAAATATAGGACACTATGCGCATTTTCCCAAATCCAATTGAGAAGAAAAGCCAAAATGAAAACCAACGCCAGTTTTTTTATCATATATTTTTTTCCGTCTCCCGCCGGAATTACGTAATTAGTTACGTAATTGTTATCTCAATTATAACCCATATATAAACAAAAACCAGCCCTTGTGAGGCTGATTAAATTTTCGAGTATTAAGCTGTACGCGTGTTACTTCTTCTTTCGTTTCTTCACGCCTTCGGAAACCGTCGTCTTTTTATGCTTGTCGGCGTAGCTTTTTTTCACGTATTTTCCCGTTCCCGCGTCTCTATATTTTTTCCTCGGCATTATTTCTCACCTCCTTTCTCAATCATTTCCTCAACTTTTCTTTTTGCTGATTTCAAAAGTTCTTTTGCCTTTTTTCGCGCTTCGTGGGATTGGCGAACAAGCTCGGCGATTTTTTGTTGGGTTTCAGTTGGCAAGATTGGAATGACGACATTTTTGATTTGTTCCGGCTTCCAATGAGCGATCACGGATCCGCCGGCATCCCTTTCGGCTTGCATTTGGCCGATAATAGAATTGAGGCATAGCGCGAGATATTCTGCTTCGATTTTTTCCTTGAGCTTCAATCGCAAAGTTCCTCCAGAAATGATTCCTTCAATATTTTCTTTCAAAACATAGGCTATGCCGGGCGTTGCGTCTTTGGTGAGAAGAATTTCTGCTACTTGTGGCTGAAAATTATTTTTCAATTCATCGTAAAGTTTTTCGTTCAAATATTTCTGGTCGCTGCCGTTGATTTCAAATTTCCCCATGCTACTGACCCGAATAAACAATTTTCCCTCCTCCTGATATTGTTCCGCGCCGATTTCAATTCCTTTTTTCATCGAAACCAAATCGCCCAAACGTTTGCGATTTTGCGATTCTATTTTCGAAATCAATTTCGCATATTTCGGCTGAAAATATTCCGCATCCATTCGGCGAGCTTCCATGATATCGGAAAAATTCACAATGGTTGATAGATTTTCTTCAGAATCAAAATCTTTCAAGTCCAATTCTTCCAAAAGAAAATTTTCAGCTCGCTGGTATAAAGATTTTGACAATTCATAATTTTGTTCACTCTCAGATATATTATCCGCTATTTCGGTTATCAAAGATTCATCAAATTTAGGAATTTGAATATTTTTTATATAATTTGTCGCTAATGTACGCTGCCCAGTTCCTCCAGTAACAGACCTTTCTATTTGTTTATCGCCAAATTTAGAGAGAAGAAAAGCATAAACAAATCTGCTTAGTTTCTCGTCTTTTACTCTTATTAGACCAACATCTCGACTAAATATTCCATCGATCTCGTTAAAAACGTAACCGGTTTTACCTATAGAACCAAGCCCCTTCAAAGTTATTAATATATCGCCAACTTTAACTTTAAAGTTGTTAAAATCAACAAATTCTTTTTCAGAAATGTAATTGGATTTTTCGGAATCTACCCTGTTATTTTTTACATTCCTACCATTCAAACATATTTTACCCGAATCTATAAACTGTGGATTTGGGCCTTGTGTTATTTTAGAAACAATTGATTCTAGGGTGAAAGAATTAGAATTTATTATTTTTTTTAAAATATCTAAATACTCCAGCTGGTAATATTCAGCATCAATTCGCATCGCGCCTTCGAGTTGAGTTTTTTGGATTATTGAAAAAGAGATCATGAATTATCTTTTCCTAGTTTATTGAATTCTTCTTCGTTGAAGATTCCAAAAATATCTTTTGCATCAAAATTCGTAATAACAAAAAAAGTATTTGTATTATCTATCCTTATTTTTACTAAGTGATTTCCATTTTCAAGAGGTTTTCTCTCCAAAATCTCCACCTTTGGTTCTTCGATTAAATTATGATTTCGAAGAGAATTTAAAAGATTTGGAATAAAATCTTCTGGCTTTGGCATTTTATTTGATTCAAAATAGTCATCCAGCCATATAAATATCAGTAAGCTTGTTGCTCCAAGGAAAAGTGAATATGAAAAATATTGAACTATACCTGAAAAATTGGGATACGATCCCTCAATTATCTTGTAGGTTATCCCAATGAAAACAAGGAAGGCAACTGTTTGCAATAGCAAAACGTACTTCGCGATTCTGCGCGTAAAAAATCTTTTATTAATAAATGATTTGTTATATTCCTCTGAGTTAGAGAATAATATACGGTCTAATAGACTCACCAGTCCACCAGCTAAAGCTGGTGGGTTGAGTCGGGACTAAAAGTCCCT
>JASEHL010000052.1 GCA_030018805.1 Patescibacteria group bacterium | reverse complement strand
TCGGCCCCTTTAAAGGGGCCGAGTTTTTGGTTTACGAATTGATTTTATAGAAGTTTATGGCGACGTCCGAGATCCATTTTCTGACATTGGCCTCGCCGTGTCCGGCGCAAGAACTTCCGCATTTCCAGGAAATTGCTTGAGCGGGAGTCCGGACGCCCTTGGCTACCATTTTTTCGATTTTTCCGCCGACGGCATCAACAGCCTGTTCGGGAGAAGCAAAGCAAGTATATCCTCCGGCGACAGTCGTCCCGCCGCCTTTGAACCCCCAATAATTATAGCAGTCCCGTCCGGCTTTTTTTGGGGAATAGACTCCGAATTTGCTTTCCTTCATGGCGATTCCGACGATGAAAGCGGCCACCGGGCGCGGTTTTCGGGAAATGGCGTCCACCATGGCGGCCATCGGAGTGTTTTTCACGATACTCGCGACGTCTTCTTTGAGATCACTTCGATCTTCGCCGGATTCGCTCTTCACAAGAATTTTTCTGTATTCGTCATTTTCGCTCGAGCATATTTTTCCGGCCTGATTTTTCAGGTTCGTCCCTATAAGCTTCAGCTTGTAATTATCCTCAACCGGAAGATTGTTGGCCGGGTCAAGCGTTTTTGAGAAAGCCGTTTGGGAAACGAAAACCAGCGCGAGAAGAACAATCGCGATCAAAACCGGCAGGTAAAGCTCCTGCTTTTTGGAAATATGGCTCGATAAGTTTTCTTTTATGTAAAAAGTGAGTTTTTTAGTCTTTTGCCGGCCGAGCTTCATTGTCTCCTGAAGCCGGAGAAGTTGGGCGGTTGCCTTGAAATAGCGGCAACTAGCCTTCACGTCGCATCTGAAGCAATGGTTTTGATTTTGGTGTTGATCTTTGGCGTAAATCCCCCCATAAAAAGCGGATTTTCCAAAGTTACTCATTAAAAAATTTTTAATGATTATTGTCCCCGCAAAACCCCTGTTTTTGAACAAATATCGCAAGAGGTAAAGCCGAGACAAGCTCCCAAATATTTGCTTTATACAAGCTATATTCAGGAACCTTTCACCAATAAAAAAATAGCATTGAATTGCTACTTATAATTGGCTACGAGGGGTATGCTAGCAGAAGATCAAAGTGCTGTCAAATCGCGTTTTGCGACACAGACAGAATGACTTGAAAATTGAGGAGAATGGTACAGAATATTGAGAAATATGGCTTATTTAAGCGAAATTCACGAATTTTCCTTCGCGTTTATCTTATAGAAGTTCACTCCCACGTCGGCTATCCATTTGCGGACGTTTTCCGCTCCGTGACCGGCGCAACTCGAGCCGCATTTCCAGGAAATCATCTCGGCCGGGTTGGATATCCCCCGGGCGGTGAGCGACGCGATCTTCTTTCCAACCACCTGAACGGCGTGTTCGGGCGAGTTGAAGCAGGAATATCCCGAAGCAGTCGTGTTTTCCCGGCCCTTGTAGCCCCAATAGTTGTAGCAGTCCCGGCCGCCGCTATGCGGGGCGTAAACTCCGAATTTGCTTTCCTTCATGGCGATCCCGACGATGAAGGCGGCGACAATTCGGTCTTCCCGGGCGATATACGGCGCCATGGCTTCCATCGGCCGGCCTTTGATGTATCTCAAGATTTCCGTTTCAAATTCTCCCTGCTTGGCTTCTTCTATTTTTCCGAGAAGATTCATCACGACTTCTTCGTCGGCCAGTTTCAGCGAATCCGCGTCTTCGTTTTCTTCCGTTTTTGCGTCAGACGCGCCGGCGACTTGGCCTTCGGTCTGGTATAAATTCGGAGATTGGGCGGAGGCGTTTTGGCCGGATTGGTTTTGAAAATAGAACGCCGAGGAGAATATCAAAAGAGAGACAATCGCGAGGGTCGCGTAAACTTTCCGGTTTCCCAGCATGAAAAGAGAGAAGACGGATTTTTTTCTCCAGTTGGCGGTGCTTGCGGTTTCCGGCTCACTTTGATTTTTCAGCACCCCGTCGAGGTTATTCAGCTCCCTAATCTTGTATTTCGCGTGGCAGCCTTTTTTGATCCGAATGGTCTTGCCAAACAACGAAGAAAAACTTTGAGGCAAACCTTTCTCGAAGTATTCCCTCCGGCCGTCGGCGAAAAAAACCGTCACGCCCAGCGGGTTATTTCTGATTCTTTTCAAGGCTTCAAGCGCCTGTTCTTGCTTGGAAAAAGTATATTTGTATTGCGGACGGTTTCGGAAATCAACGAGGCAGAACATTGATAGAATTGCAAGTTAAGCTTTATTTCTTATTAGTTATTGTATAGCAAAATTAGTGAAATGCCAAATATAATTCAAAATGCAAAGTTCAAAGTGCAAAACGACAGTGTAAAGTTCAAAATCTTTCATTTTACATTGTCATTTTTAATTTTGATTTTTGAATTTTGCATTTGACTGTGATTATCCTGCAAACCGTCATTTATAGAGAATCAAGATTTTTTTCGCACCCAGGCGGATATCTTTATCGTTCCAATCATGAATATTCTTCATAATCACTTCTTTTTTATAAGTATACGACTCTCCTTTTCTTGTTCCAACGTCGTTGGTGATGAAGTTTTGGGCGTCGTAGCCTTTGATGGCGAGCATATGGTATACCGGCCCCGGCGGAGTGAAATTCGGGTTTCCGATGTCCCGTCCGGCGAGAGGAACGACGACCGGATGGCCGGCGGCGATTTCAGCTTCGATTTGCGAAGCGGTCGGATTCTCAATAATTTTGCTTTTTATCGCTCCGCCAAAATATACATCGATAAGCGTCTTCATCTCGGCGACGGTCGTGCTTTTCCACTCGCCGATTTCTTTTTTTTCGGCGTTTTGCATTTTTTGGAGCTCGGCTTCGAACTGGTCCTTGGTGAGTTTTTTCCCTTCGAGATAAAGCGTGGCGTTGAGAACCGAAGCTTCTTCGCACATATCCTCGTGAAACGCGTCCCATTTTGAAAGCGGGGCCTGGGAATAAAAGGGGATTTGGAGAAGATACTTTTCGGGGATTTCCGGTGCCGGCTCGTCTTTTGGCGCGGGTTCTTCCGGTTTTTCTTCCGATTGATTATTTTTTTCGGCTTCCTGTGATTTCCGTTGGATTTGGGCGGCAGGATCATTGCCTTGAATCGTCGTTTGTTTTTCAGAAACCGGTTTTTTTCTGAAAAACAGAAAATATCCCGCCAGCAGCAAGATGGCTGTCAAAAAAATTACCGCCAGTTTTTTGTGTCCTTTTCGCATCTTGGTATTATTGTAACATTAGCAGTTGGAACAATAAAAACAACCCCGACGCAATGTCAGGGTTGTTTTGGTTTCTCTTAGTATCGGTCTCTTTGACCGCCACCGAATCCTCGGCCTCCGCCTCCGCCTCCGAAGCTCTTTCTCCGGTTGCGATTGCAAGGCTGGCAGTAGAGTCTTCCGAAAGTGCCGTCATCACGCTTTGTGGGCTCGAAAGGCAGTTCGGTGATGTCTACGCCGCATTCGGTACACTTGAGTCCGAGAGAAGACACATCATGCATCTGTCTCTGGGGTCTCGATTGGTAATCCATCGTTGGTTCGCCTAATTTGTTAATAATCTTGATCTTTTACGGTCAAGATAGCTTCTAACTTAGGCGAACGACTTTATTTACCCTGTTAAATTGTCCCGCAGGGCGGGGCACCTGCTTCGCAGGATTTAACAGGGTGAATCCCTTATATAAACCTCTACGAAGTATCGTTTTAACTTGGATATTTACGCCTAACTCGATAACTGGAAAGAATACTAGCACATAAGGCATTTTATGTCAATTGGCGCGCGAATTTCTCTTTTATTTGACTAACAGTGTGGGTTTGCTAAGTTGAATATATAAAGGACTGGTTCCGAAAAGGAGGGCTAGTCTTTTTTATGATATTGATCTTTGAAAATTAAATATGTAATAAATTTCTGACGAGCAGCGAAGTCGCTGAAAAAATATAATAACCGAACTCTAATTCCGAAGAGGGAGACTGATATGAATAACAAAAAAAGACAGAGTATCCTGGTGTTTGCCTCTGGAACAAAAAGCGGAGGCGGGTCTGGATTCCAAAAAATGGTCGAGGCCACACGGATCAATCCGCCAGTTCTCGACGCGCGGATTTGCGGAGTAATCACAAACCACTTCGGTGGCAGTGTTTGGCGAAGGGCCAAGCGGCTTGGAGTGCATGTTGAGCACTGGTCCGGGCAGATCGTGCCCTATTCGGCCGAGGGTTATC
>JASEHL010000051.1 GCA_030018805.1 Patescibacteria group bacterium | reverse complement strand
AGTCTTCGCCTAAAGGCGAGGGAATTTCTCCCATTCCCCGAGGGGGACATTAAAAGTAAAAGTACTCGCTTCGCTCGTGAATTATTTTTAAAACCATCCTGTTTCGCAGGATACCAAAGTTTTTACCTTTTCATTTTTATTTTTTAGTTCAGCTTCATGGATTCTCTCGTCCGCGACTTGATTTATCAAGGTTATCTGAAAACCAACCGTGTCATCGACGCCTTTTCGAAAGTAAAGCGGGTGGATTTTGTTCCGGAGGATCTGGAAAGCGCGGCGCAGGCAAATATTCCGCTTCCCATCGGGCAGGGACAGACTATTTCTCAGCCGCTTACTGTGGCTTTTATGTTGGAAAAACTTGATCCGCATCCAGGAAACAAGGTTTTGGACGTCGGAGCCGGTTCCGGCTGGACCACGGCGCTTCTCGCGCTTATTGTGGGAAAAAAAGGAAAAGTGATCGGCATTGAAAAGCTCAAAGAGCTTTGCGGCTTCGGAACGAACAATATCAGCAAGTATCATCTGATCGAGGGCGGAAGAGCGAAGATAATCTGCGCGGACGGATCAAAAGGCTATGTCAACGAATCGCCATACGACCGGATTTTGGTTTCGGCGGCGGCGGACGAAATCCCAAAAGAACTCAAAAAACAACTGAAGATCGGCGGGCGGCTTGTTATTCCCGTGAAAGGAAGTATTTGGGTGCTGGAAAAAAAATCCGACCGCGATTTTCGGGAAGAGGAATATCCGGGATTCGCGTTTGTGCCGCTGGTAAGTGGCGAATAATTGAGTGCGAATAACTCCAGCAAAAGGCAGCGGATGGAATCAGGAAATTTTTGGCGCGAAAAGAGGCCGTAAGATTGTGCAAACTCATGGATGTCGACAAAAAACCGCATATCAAAATAAAAGACTTGAATGTCACGTATAATCCCGGAAAGTCAAACGAAGTTCGAGTCCTTCGGGGTATAAACCTCGACATTTATGAGCGGGAATATTTGATTATTTTTGGGCCTTCGGGCTGCGGAAAATCAACGCTTCTTTATTCGATTGCCGGTCTTCAAAAGCCTACGGACGGTGTGATTGAGATGGAAGGTCAGGATATCAAAGCGCTCACGAGGCTCGAACTGGCCGAATTCCACCGTCGGAAAATCGGAATGATTTTTCAGGCTTTTTATCTTATTGATTCGCTTTCATTGCTGGATAATGTTTGTCTGCCGAAGATTTTCACCGAAGAAGAAGAGGCGGTTCGCGAGGAAAATGGAAAGAAGCTCCTCGAGCGCTTTGGAATTTTGGCGCAGGCGGAAAAATATTCGAGCGAACTTTCCGGCGGGCAAAAACAAAGAGCGGCTATTGCCCGGTCGCTGATTAATGATCCGGAAATCATTTTGGCGGACGAACCGGTAGGAAACCTCGATTCGACGTCGGCTTTCAATGTAATGTCGATTCTCTCGGATTTGAACAAGACCGACAAAAAAACGGTTATTTTGGTAACGCACGATCCAGCTCATCTTCCTTATGGAGACCGCGTAGTTCACATGAAAGACGGAAAAATAGTCAAAATCGAGGAAATTTTGGACAAGAAAATTCCGAAACTGGCTAGTGAGGAATGGGAGCTCGTGAGCAGAAGGCCGGGAGAAGAAATTGTGAAAGTGAAAAAAGCGGAAGGAGAGGAAATATTCAAAATCAATCGCGAGGACGGAGAGGAGATCGTCAAAATTAAACGGGGAGATGAATGGGTGATGGTGCGGCGGGGAACCGTTTCGCCGGAAATCGCAATGCTTATGCGTGCCTTCAAAAATTTTTCGGTGGTGCAGCTCGGAATGCTGTTCGTCCCTTTCAAGGCGCAGGAGCTTTTTTCTCACATTGTCTTCAATACGCCGGACGAATTTTTGGAAGTGGTCAAAAGAAAAATACAGGAAGTTCTCTCGGGAAATCTTTCCATGGACCAATTCTTGAGGTTTCTTGATCTTGACAGGGGAAAAGGCGGAGCTGGCTGGGACAAAAGAAGAGCCGAACACTTCACGTCGGTTCTCAAAAGGATCTGCGACCAGTCAGCAGAAGTAGATTTTTCAAAAGCTGACGATTCAGCGGCGCTTCTTACCCGCTATATGGTGGAGAATTTTTCCCTGATATTGGACGAGGCGATGTTTTCAAAGTTCAAAGAATTGATGAAACGCCGTCTTGTCAACGTCGCTTCAGTGGATGATGTGCAGAAGGAGCTCGATCTGCCTGTTTCAAAAGGAGGCTTCGGTTTTGACAAAAGAACCGCCTTCAAGGTAACTCGAGAACTTGAAGTCATTTTATTGCTAAAATTTTCGGCGTGAAAACCCGCGACTTGGCAAAACTTTCAACCCGCATGTTCAAGGCTCGGACGATCCGGACGCTTCTCACGATTCTCGGGATGGGTATCGGAATTGGGGCAATTTTGTTTTTGGTTTCACTCGGCTACGGACTCCAGCGGGTCCTTCTCGAAACGATTACCGCTTCCGATTCCCTGCTAACCGTGGACGTGTTTCCAAAAAATGCGGAAGGGAAATTCCTTTCGGCTGAAACTGTCGGCGAAATCCGAAAAATATCCGGCGTCAGCGAAACAAGTCCGGCGCGCGACCTTGACGCCCAGGTGAAATTTGGTGACTCTATTTCGAACGCGACGGCGATCGCGGTTGACCCGGAATTTTTGAAGCTTTCCGGAACGAAAGTTTCGCAAGGTGAGCTTTTGTCCCAAAAGAATTCAAGGGGAATTGTTGTATCATCGACCTTTGCCAAAATTTTCAATCTTGAAGAAGAAAAAATCTTGGGCCGAGAAATCAGCTTTTCGCTGGCGGTTCCCAAGAATTCGGAAAGCGTTGAGGAGGGAACGAAAGAAAAGAAAGATATTGAAGGAAGTTTCGAGATAATTGGGATCGTGAAGAGCGAAGACGTTTATTTTTTTGCGGACGCAAGCAGCTTGGAAAGCGCGATTGGCTTATCGGATTTCACGCGCCTCAAGGTTAAGTGCAAATCGAGCCAAGCCTTGAATGAAGTAAAAACCGAAATTTCTTCACGCGGCTATGAAGTTTCATCGCTTTCCGAGACGGTTGATGAAGTAAATAAATTTTTCAAAATCATCAACTTTGTCCTGGCGCTTTTTGGGGTGATAGCTCTCGTCGTGAGCGCTATTGGGATGTTCAACACAATGACAGTGGCTCTCATGGAACGGACGCAGGAAATCGGCATCATGAAAGCAGTCGGCGCGTCGGATCGAGACATAAAAGCGATGTTCATCGCCGAGTCAACCATTATGGGTTTTTTGGGCGGAATCGCGGGGCTGATTCTCGGGATAATGGCCGGAAAATTATTGAATATATTCATTAATACGCTGGCAGAACGTCTGGGCGGGAAAGCGGTTTCCCTTTTCTTTTATCCGGCCTGGTTCGTTTTGCTCATAATCGCTCTCGCGGTTCTGGTCGGATTCGTTACCGGAGTCGTGCCGGCGCGGCGGGCCAGCCAGGTTGATCCTTTGGAAGCGCTGCAATACAAATAGCATCTGTTTTTGGTATTTTGGTGATGTGTGTCTTGGAGTTGTTTGTTGCATGAGAATTTTGTATAATAAAGTCACGAAATAGCCGAAACTTTTTAGAGAATATTCGATTTTGAAGAAAGAAAAAAACGACAAGAATAATCAAGGAATTGGAAGAAAACTTCTCGCGTTTTTAGCGAAAAACGGTTTTGTTTTTGCGATTATTGTTTTTGCTTTGGTCGTGTTTTGCTATATTGACTCCAATTTTCTGACTGATTCTTCGGATCGCATCGGGATGTTGAACCTGGGAAGCGGAGCGCGATCGGGGATAGTTCTGGGAGAAGAAGATCCAAGCAAAGAGGAGAAAATGTTTCGCAGTGAAAACTTCAAGCTGGCCCAAGTCACTTTCGGGGGAGGCATGACGATGTCCTTGGATGGGCCGGGCGGGATTGAAATCCGAGATGTGCGAAGCGAACTGGTAACATCAAAGAAACGGGATGAAATTCAGCTCCTTGTTTCCTGGAAAACATCGAAAACGTCACTTGGTGAAATTGAATATTCGAGAAGCGGAGAGCAAAGCGCAAAAAAGAAAAAAGAGGACAGGTACAGCTACGCCCACAGCCTAATTCTTTCTCCGCTTGATCCGGCGACAGCCTATGGATTTGTCATCACGGCCAAAGACCAGATTGGAAGAGAAGTGAAATCGGACAGGTTTGCTTTTTATACCGGCGCGCCGAATATTTCGATAATAGAAATGCTTACCAAAGCGACAAGGGATGTTTTCGGGTGGGCGATCAGAAAATAACTTTTTGAATAGCCTGGCGACAACGTGGGAGTGACGGAAATAAAGCCGGGCGAGATTTAAGGTCGAAGTGAAAGCGGCCGTCGGAAAAGATGTCGAATTTTCCTAGCGGATAGTGCAGAAAAAATGTATATATAAGCCATATTTAAGCGCCCAGATCCGCCTTTATCGAGAGGCGGAATTTAGTGCATAAGTTCATTAACATATTGCACTCTATGAGAAAGTAAATGCGTGCCGTTTT
>JASEHL010000050.1 GCA_030018805.1 Patescibacteria group bacterium | reverse complement strand
AGGGACTTTTAGTCCCGACTCAACCCACCAGCTTTAGCTGGTGGACTGGTGAGTCCCCAAAGTTTTAGGTTTTTAGTTGTAGTTTTGAGATTTGCGTTTTGATATTTGAGTTTAATAATTATGCTTCGCGGTTTCACCAAAAAAAAAGTCGGTTCGTATACTCTCGGCGAGCAGCTCAAAAAGCTTCGCGCTGAAGGGCGCATAAACCTGCACGAAGTTTCGCGGGAAACGAAAGTTCCGGTGAAATATCTTGAAATGATAGAAGAAGGCCGCCACGAGTCTCTTCCGCCGGATGTTTACGTCAAAGGGTTTCTGCGCAACTACGCGGAATTTTTGGGGATTGATTCGAAAAAACTCATCAATCTCTATTCGCGCGAGAGAGACATAAAAAACAATATCAGCGGAAACAAAAAAGCGGCAGCTCCGAAAGCAAGGAAAAAAGTTCCCTATTTTGTCGTGACGCCGAAAGTTTTCACGGCGGCTGTTATCGCGCTGATTGTGCTGGGCGGATTTTTCTATCTCTACAAAGAAATTGGCCGCTTCGCGGCGGTTCCGCGCCTGATTCTCACTCAGCCGGCAAGCAACGAGAAAAGCGTCGACGGAAGCTCGGTTACGGTCATGGGAGCCACGGACGAAGACGCAAAGCTCACCATAAACGAACAGCCGGTGATTGTGAACGACAAGGGAGAATTCAAGGAAGATATTATTCTTCAGGAGGGACTCAACACCATCACAATCAAATCTGTGAACCGTTTCAACAAGGAAGCGATGCAGGTATTGAATATAAAATCAAATTTCGAAAAGCCGGAAATGACGGCCAGCATGGAGAAAGGAAGCGAAGGGGAGGTGAGCGGAGAACAAAGCGAAAAAAAAGAAGGGGGAGTGAAAGTTTCCGTGAAAATAGAGACTCTGCCGACCTGGCTTTCGGTGAATTCCGACGGAGACTTGGTTTACTCGGGGACAATGCTTCCCGGCGCGGCTCATGATTTCAAAGGCGATAAGGAAGTGAGAATCACGAGCGGAAAAGCCAATCAGACGCTCATAAGAGTGAACGGCGGAGCGGAAAAAAAGCTGGCGGATGATCCGGGGATCGTGAGGGACGTGGTTTTTGGGCCGAATGATTGATATTCTCTACAAATTACGAATCAATTACGAATATACGAATGAATTATATTTTATGTAATCACAAGAATTTTCATTGATTCGTATATTCGTATGAAATTAGTAATTCGTAGAGATTATAACTTGTTAAATTAATCTAATGTCCAAAGAGGAACCAAACAAGCAATCTATTCTCGAAGAAACCGTCAAAGAAATCAAAGACCGTTTCGGCGAGGGGTCGATCATGAAGCTGGGGGAAGTGAAAAAAGTTGACATTGCCGCGATCCCGACCGGTTCGCCTTCTCTTGACATCGCGCTCGGAATCGGCGGAGTGCCGCGCGGTCGGGTCATTGAAATTTATGGCCCTGAATCATCGGGAAAAACTACGCTCGCGCTCCATATCGTTGCCAACGCCCAAAAAGAAGGAACCGCCGCTTTCATTGACGCGGAGCACGCGCTGGATCCGGCTTACGCTAAAAAAATAGGAGTGAATTTGAACGATCTTTTGATATCCCAACCCGACACGGGCGAGCAAGCGCTCGATATTGTCGAAACTCTGGTGAAGTCGAACGCCGTTGACGTGATCGTTATTGATAGCGTTGCCGCGCTCACTCCGCAAGCCGAGATTGAAGGGGAGATGGGGGATACGCATGTTGGACGGCAGGCGCGGTTGATGTCCCAAGCCCTTCGGAAGCTCACAGCGATTGTCGCCAAAGGAAACGTGACGGTCATTTTCATAAACCAGATCCGGATGAAAATCGGGGTGATGTTTGGAAACCCCGAAACGACTCCCGGCGGACAGGCGCTGAAGTTCTATTCCTCCGTTCGCATCGAAGTCCGCCGCGCGGCGCAAATCAAAATGGGAGATCAGGTTGTCGGCAATCGTGTGAAAGCGAAGATCGTCAAAAACAAAGTAGCGCCTCCTTTTCAGACGACGGAGTTCGACATTATGTACAACGAGGGAATATCGAAGGAAGGTGATCTCATCGACACGGGCGTGAAATACGAAGTGGTCGCGAAGACCGGAAATTCTTTCTCTTTCGGCGAAACGAAACTGGGCGTCGGCCGCGAAAAAGCCAAAACATTCTTGCGTGAAAACCCGAAAGTTTATGCCGAGATTTTGAAAGCGATGAAGGAAAAAGTGAAGGAGTGAAATTCTTCAGCATAAAGAAATGCGAAAAACAGTCTTCGTAAAAATATCGGGGGATATGATATCTCATACAAGCGTAATCTACTGGCTCAAGAAACTGACGAAAGATTATTTTGTAGTTATTTGTGCCGGCGGGGGAAGTCAAATTAGCCAGGAATTTGAGAAAAGAGGATGGACCATAAAATTCGGTCCCTTGGGTCGGGAAATCAAAACTTTCAAACAAAAACAGGTTGCGAGAGACATCCTTGAAAGAAATCAAGCACTAGTCCAGGATCGACTAGCCAAAGAAGGTATTTCAGCCAACATTATTATTCCGGTTCTTGATATAGGAACAGTGCTATGCCATGTGAACGGAGATATTTTTACAAAAGCGGCTTATCTTGGTTTTGATAAATTGTTCATTGTTACTCTTGAGAAGAGAAAAAAAGTCAAAGCTGATAGCTTCAGAGATTTTCCAAAAATAAAAGTTGTGGGTTTTTAGTGTTTTGAATTTTCCTAACATTTGGTATCAAAAAAGCGGTGCTTCCGAGAGGCAGCAGCCGCTTATTTGTTTTATATAAGCCAATTTTTGCCTATTTCGCCCGTTCCACGTATTCCCCCGTTTCGGTGTTGATCCTCAAAATATCGCCAACTTTCACAAAAAGAGGAGTATTCACTTTGATTCCCGCTTCGAGCGTCACCTGCTTCGTTCCGCCGTCGGCGGTGTTGCCGCGGATGGCGGGCGGAGCTTCCATGACGCGAAATTCCATCTTGATGGGGAGCTCGATATTAATGGGAGAATCGTTGAAATTGAGAATTGCGACTTCGGTATTTTCCAAAAGATATTTTGTCAATTCTCCCAAGATATTTTTTGGAAGGGAAAATTGTTCGAAGCTCGCGTTGTCCATGAAAAAATAATTATCGCCTTCGCGATAGAGATATTGAGCTTTGGTTTTCGCGATTTCCGCTTCTTCGATTTTATCCGATCCTTGAAATGTTTTTTCAAGAACGGCGCCGGTCTTGAGAGCGCGAAGTTTGGTCCGCAATACCGCTCCGGCGCGGCCGGTTTTTGAGTGCTGATGGTTCAGAACGAGGTAGGGCTCGTTATTGAAAGTTATCGCTTTTCCGGTTTTGATGTCGGAGAGGGAAAGCATTTATTTTATCGTATACGACAGGAGCGCCATTGCTCTGGCCCGCTTGATGGCGCGTGAAATCATTCGCTGATGTTTTGAACAGTTTCCGCTTCGGCGGGGAGGAACAATTTTAGCTTGCGAGTTCATAAAGCGCCGCATCAATTGCGTATCTTTGTAATCAATCGCGTTGATCTTGTTCGTGCAGAAAAAGCAGGATTTTTTTGGCGCCGGCTGGGGCTGTTGTTTTGAGTAGTTCATAGGAATGATTAAAACGGTATGTCTTCAATTTTCACTTCATCCTGGTTTTCGTCGATTTGGATAGTTGGAATTTCCTCGGGTTGGGGCGGAGTGGCTTGAGCAGGCGCTTGCTTGTCTCGATTCGGCCCGCCTAAACTTGGCGAGGCTGGCGAAGCGGGCTGAAACGGGGAAGCTCCTTGTCCGCCTAGACTCGGCGAGGCTGGCGGCTTTCGGTCGAGCATCTGCAAATTTTCGGCGACGATTTCAGTCATATATCTTTTGCTTCCGCTTTGATCCTGCCAAGAACGGGTCTGGATGCGTCCCTCGATGAAGATCTTGCTTCCTTTTCGAAGATATTGTCCGGCGATTTCGGCGAGTCTTCTCCAAACGACAATATTGTGGAATTCAACCGCTTCTTTGCGCTCTCCGGTATTCGGATCTTTCCAGACGCGGTTCGTCGCAAGGCCGAAATTGGCGACGGATTGCCCCGAGGAAGTGGAGCGCAATTCCGGGTCGCGGGTGAGATTTCCAATGAGGAGAACTTTGTTGAGAGCCATAACGATAAATTAAAAATTAAAAAGTAAAAATGAAAAATTTTGGAATCCCGCTTCGCGGGATGACTATTTTTGAATTATTCCGGTGTTTCGTCCAATATTTCGCTCAATTTCTCGTCAAGTTCGGAAAGAGTGGCCTTTTCTCCTTTTTCAACGGGTTTTGTCCGCACTTCCGGTTTTGAAATTTCAGATTTCACTTTATCAGCTTCTATTTTTTCCGTCTCGGTCTCGATGACGTCGGCGGAAGCCGTTTTTCCAATTTCGTCCGCGCGGACAATGATATGGCGCTTCACTTTGTCGTTCAGGGAAATGCGCTTTCCGATTTCGGGGATATTGCTTCTCGCTTCGTCATCGAGCGTGAAACGGGCCCAGCTATAAAAAGCATGCGTGTCGCGCTTGATCGGATAAGCCAACTTTCTTTTTCCGATGTCGTGAAAGTCGCCCAAGAATTTTCCTCCCAGGCTTTCAAGAATTTCCGTGAGTTCTTTTTTGATTGTTTCCACCCGGTCTTCATTCGAAGCGGAGGTGAAAAAGAGAAGTTCGTACTCCATAAAATTAAATCCACCAAGAAAGCCAATTCCGTTGGTGGAATTTGATTCCTTATCTCCGCCCAGGGCGGAGCGAGGGATCTCGGGACTTTCTAGGTTGATCAGAGTTTATCACATGATCGGGATCTTGGCAAGCCTCGCGGACTTGTGTTAGGATAATAACGTATTAGCCGGAATTTTATGTTCGA
>JASEHL010000004.1 GCA_030018805.1 Patescibacteria group bacterium | reverse complement strand
GGCTTAATTATTAGAAAATTGTTAAGTAGCTCTAGTCGTGTTCTATACTAACTCCAATAATTAATATTCAAACCTATACGTCGACGATTTTTTCGCCGCCGGCCGCAGTTTCGGGGCCCGCGGACCAGAATCAATGAATATATCCGCATTTCCCCCGTTCGGCTGATCGACGAAAACGGCCAGCAAGTTGGAGTTGTTCCAACAGAGCAGGCACTCGAGATGGCACGGGAAGGAGAGCTTGACCTCGTTGAAATCGTTCCGAATGTCCGACCTCCCATTGTGAAAATCATGGACTTCGGAAAATACCAATATCAAAAAGCCAAGGAAGAGCAGCAACAGCGAGCCAAGCAAAAGAAAACTGAAGTGAAAGGAATTAGGCTGGGAATCCGAACGGACGACCATGATTTGGAAGTAAGAAAAAAACAAGCCGAGAAATTTCTTTCCCAAGGAAATAAAGTCAAAATTGAAATTCGCCTCCGGGGCCGGGAAAAAGCCCATCAGCCCCTGGCAAGAGAAACGCTCGTCAAATTCACGCAATCCATTGCGGTCCCCAACGAAATTGAGCAAGAGATAAAAAAATTCCCGGGAGGATTCAATGTGGTGATAGCGCCAAAGTAAATGATGCCCGGTAGTGAAAATTTGACTGGCCTTTGGCCAAATGCGATAACTACAGGGCATATAAATGTCTAACTCACATAATATAATTACTGAAATTTTACTTGATTTTTCAAAGTCGAATTTCTACTACCGGGATGCCTAAGATGAAAACCAGAAAATCCGTCAGAAAGCGCGTGAAAATAACCGGTCGCAAAAAAGTCATGCGCCGGGATGTCGGCCAAAGCCATTTCAACTCACGCGAAGCCGGAAAAACCACGCGCGGGAAACGAAAAGATTTTGTCGTTTTCAAAACTGACGCAGAGAATATTTTGAGAAATCTACCCTACTCCACATAACACATAACATGGAACATGGAACATTTTTGCTCCATGCTCCATGCTCCATGCTCCATGAGTCGTGTCAAACGCGGAAAAATCGCATCTAAGCGCCGGAAAAAAGTCCTCAAGCAGGCCAAGGGTTTTATGTGGCGCCGAAAGTCACATTACAAAGCCGCCAAAGAAGCACTTCTCAAAGCCGGAAAATACGCTTACCGCGATCGGCGGGTGAAAAAAAGAACTTTCCGGAATCTTTGGATTTTGAGACTGAACGCCGGCTTGCGGGAACATGGCGAAAAATATTCGAGCTTCATCAAAAAACTTATCGACAAAAAAATCGCTCTCGACCGGAAGGTTTTGAGCGAAATGGCGATGAAATATCCGGAGCAGTTCAAAAAATTGATTGAGTCAGTGAAATAATCTTTTTGAAATCGATTCTAAAGACCCCGCCTCAAAGCGGGGTTTTCATTTAGCCAATGAAATTTTTGGGAGACATTTTTTTGATAACGCGCGAACGAAATTCCCTCCCGCCTCAACAGTCTTCTTTTTTCTTTTTCCCCTCCGGCATAACCACCGACTCCGCCGTCCGAACGCACAACTCTGTGGCAAGGAATTGTTTTCCTTCCCTGTTCTTTGCATTCTCTGTAGCGCCGATTCAAAATATTCCCCACCGCCCGCGCCGCCTTGGGATTTCCAGCGTGCCTTGCCACATCTTTATATGACAGAACTTTTCCTCGCGGTATCCCTGAAACAATTCGTATTACTTTCCGCGAAAATATCTCTTTACCTTTTTTCATTGGAAAATATTTCCTGAAAAAGTTCTTTACTAAGCCGATAAATGGCGTAAAAAGGCAAATAGAACCAGATGGTTTTTTTGACTATCCATTCGAAAAGCGCTTCAGCGTTCCACATCTTTGGCATCCCGGTAGTGAAATTTCGACTTATTGCTATAAAAAATTAGTTAGCAATAAGGCGATTTTGCGATAAATGCTTATATCGAGAGCCGGCAGTATTTAGATAACTTATTTCGGTCGAAATTATACTACCGGGCATTTTTTTCTAGTTTACCCCGCACTAAATTTATTTCTTAATGAAATCGATGCGAAGGAACCTTTATTCATATAACGGGATTTAGCGCGGGGTTTATGATCTTAAAGTTTCCTATATCATATATCACATCCTTCTTTTCGACAATAATCTTCCAGTCTTTCCTGCGAGCCACTCTTTCCAGATTCAAATTTGGATTGAAAGCGATTGGATAATCAACCATCTTGAGAAAACTGACGTCCGATTCCGTATCTCCGATGCCATAGGATCTCTCAAGCGTCAAATTTTTCTCGGAAATATACTGGCCGACGAGATGGCCCTTGTGTTTCACGGGTTCGAAAACGATCTTTCCAGTATATACTCCCCTCCCGTTCGTTTCATATACCGACCCAAACACTTCATCCAATTTCAGAAATTTGTTGAATTCTTTCACAATCTCAATCGGCGAACCGGAAATCGCAACGACAATATATTTCTTTTTTCGAAGCTTTCTGATCAGATCACGGGCGAAAATATATACCCGGTCCTTATTGAAATCGGCCACTTTTTTGCTGGCGTCGACTATATCTTTCTGCCGGCATCCCTTGAGCTCTTTTTCATAAATGCTCACGATTTTTTTCCGGTATTCTTCGTACGTTCCGCGATGTTCAAGCCAATTTGCGTAAACCCGCACCAAAGTCTTGCGAGCGTTTTTTGAAAAAACTCCTCTCCAGGAGAGTTCGTCAATCAGCTCAAAATGAAGATTTTTCCGAAAAATTGTTCCGTCGACATCAAAAACAGCCAGCTTTTTTTTCATAAACCTAACATTCAATATTAGGAATTTCCTAACATCGGATGTTAGGAAACGCCCAAAACTGGAAAATTTTGGTTATTTCTTTTTACCGTTTCCTTCGTGCATGTCGCGAAGGCGGAGATACAATCCCCAAACGCCAACCATAATCGCGACCAAAAGCCACTGCGTCGGAGCAAGCCACATTGATTCAGCCGCCCAAGAGAGAATCGCCATCAAAACTGCCGCCACCGAGAGGATAAAAAATATGTCCGCTGATGATTTTATGCCCATAAGTCACCTCCTTTGGTTTTCGTGTTTATTTTTATATATATTATAGCAAAATTTTTGCTAATAGTGAACAACCACCGGCGTTCCTATCTCCGCCCAGCTGTAGATTGACGCCGCGGGCCCTACTCCAAGCCGCACGCATCCGTGCGAAACCGGAGTCCCGAGGTGAGCCGCACCTTCTTTGTATCCTCCCGGCCACTCGGGAAGCTCATGAATGCCATGCCCTACGCCTGTGAACTGCATGAAATAGGGCATATATAGTTTGTATTTGTTCGACCAGGCCCGTCCGCGTTTTCCGAGCACTTTGAAATTTCCGGTTGGAGTCGCCATTCCGCGCTTGCCGGTTGAAATTCGATAGGTTCCAAGACGCTTGCCGTCCTCAAAAATCGAGAGGTGCTGTTTGGCAAGATTGATGTCGATATATTTTCCCTCGCTTACTCTCGCTTCGTGGTCAACCACCTGGTCTTCAGGAATCACCGCCGAGGTATCTCTCGGCGGAGTGACATACGGTTTTTTTTCCGTTTTGAATTTTCCGCTGAAAATTTCTTCTTTCGGAGCGCTAACGTTTTCAATCGCCACCTGGGTCGTTATTTTCATTTCGTATTCCGTTTCGTATTTTAATTTGTCTTGGGGAAAAATCCTGAATTCTTTTTTTTCGCCGTCGGCTTCCCATTTGAAATTTTCAAAGGGACTGATTGCAAAATCAATGTTGTATCCTTTCGCGGGCTTGTCGAAAACGACTTTGATGTCGGAGCTGACGCTCACGTTGCTGCTGTCTTCCTTGCCGGGAACAACCCCGACGATTCTGGGATAGTCTTCAACAGAAAAAGAAAACTTGAATTCTCTTTTTTCTTTTTTGATGATGCCCTCTTCGATGCTTGTTTTCAATTCGTATTGTTCCCCGGGTTTGAAAAAATCAACCGGTTTTATTTCCAACCGCTTGCCGTCCTGCGACCAGTTCAAGGAAATTTTTTCGTGAGGAACAATTTCGAATTTTTTTTCCACTTCGGGAGCGTTGGCCGATCGGCTAAATTCGATTGTCACAATATCCCGGCATCCAACAATTGACTTGCTGGCCATATTCGCTTCCGTTTTTGCAAACACGCTTTCAACAAAATTTCCGACGTTCGCCTTTCCCAGCCCGACTGCAACCAAAAAGCCGGCTGCTGGAACAGCCGCCAGAAAAGCCACCACTACGAATATCTTGTGTGCCTTTTTTTTCATTCGCGCAATTATCCAAAAACAGCAAGAAAAACAAAAAAACGGGAAAAATCACCCGTTTACTCCGCACCAATTCCTGGCAACAAATTATGCTGAACCCTAAATGGAAGGCGAAGCCGCTTTGCTCTTTTCCAAGAATTTCGCTTAAAGGGCTGAACAGAATTGGTTGCGGGGCTTTTCAACTATGTTTATATTTTAGCACAAAACAGCATTTTTGGCAAATGTCAGAGATTCCTGAACTCCTTCCTTATACTTTTATAATTAGGAACCATCTCCGCGACCAGATTCCAGAACATTTTTGAGTGATTGAACTGTTTGAGATGGCAAAGTTCATGGACAATGATGTAGTTGAGATATTTTTCAGGAAGATGCACTATTTTATAATTGAAATTCAGACTTCCGTTCCGGCTGCAGCTTCCCCACCGGGTTTTCTGGTTACGAATGGAAATTCTTTTGTGTTGAAAATTGTACGCCCTGTTTAGTTCTTCAATTTTTCGTTTCGCGAGTTCCAGAGCCTGGTCTTTGTGCTTCAAATATTCTTTGCGGCCTGATTTCGGCAAACATATGCTCGGCTTTCTTTTTTGCGCCAATCTTATTTTTCGCAAAATCCAATTCGCTTTTTGGCGGATAAATTCCTCAAGCGTTTCAAAGCTCATCCCTCGCGGAAGCGTTGCGGCGAGTTCGCCGTTTGGATATATCGTAATTCGCAAACACCTCGCCCGCGAGCTACTGCGAACATCATATTCAATTTTTTCTTTATTCAATATGATTTCTTTTTTGCTCATTTCTGATAACCCAGTATGTCGCATATTAGTTTGCCAAATTTATATGTTTCCGGAAAATATTGAGTAAAAATATTTTTAAGAGTGAGTGGAGGAAATTGCGGATTGACGTGAGAAAAGATGCTTAGTAGAAAAAAATTTGTTTTGGTTTTTTCCTTTAAATAATTTTCCAGCTCAAGCGATTGAGTGTATGGAATCACATTGTCGTTAACGCTGTGGACGATAAATAAATTTGTTTTGAGCATTTTCACCTGCTCGGCGGGATTAAGTTCGCTTATAAAATCTTGAAGTTGTTGCGGAAGATCGCTGATCAATTGAGAAACTTTTGCGGGATCAGTGTTTGTCAGCAGGCTAAAAATCGCGATTCCCTCTGGCGAAAGCTGACCGGAAAGATCGGCGACATCGGTACCGGGGTCTGAAATTTTTGTCCGGGCAATTTGTTTCAGGATGCTGCTGTCGTTCCCGTTCGTGAGAAAATCGGAATAATATCTCACAAAAAACCAGCGGCTGGTCGGATCAGGCTCAATATAATGATCTTGTCCTTGGTAAGTGAAGTGTCCGGTCGTTGAAAAAGAAATTACTTCCTTGAGATCGTGATATCCTCCGAACGAAACCAGAAATTTTATCGGAAATTCTTTTTCGATTTCCGAAACAGCAATGAGCGTCGGGCCCGAGCCGATGCTGAAACCAAGAGCGCCGATTTTGTCGGTGGCAACAACATCGTCGCGGGAATGAATATATCTTAAGCTTGCTTCAATTTCGGAAATCACTTCGGGATTAAGCTTTCCCGGAGTCATGTCAGGAAGTCCGGGAACAAGTACCGCGAATCCGACGCGCGAAAAAGTTTCGGCAAGATTAACGATTCTCGGATCATCCTTGCCAAGTTCGTTCACCCCATGCACAAAGATAACGGCCGCGTGTTTTTTCCGATCGTTTGGCCGGTAGAAATTCGTTTCCATTCTTCCGTTTCCATAATCGACTTGCGGATGCTCAACGACCGGATTTTTTGAAATATATTTCAGCCATTTTGTATGTGCTTGAGGTATAAGATCGTGCAAAACCAAGCCACTCAAAAAGACCCTACGAAGTTGAGAGGAAAATATGATAATCAGTATTATTAATGCTAGTACGGAAAGCGTCTTTACCATAACTGGCTCAGTTTTTTACGGCTTATATGATATATGTCGATCGAAAGGAGCAGCCCATTGCTTTGCCACATTTTTCTATCCTATTCCTGTTTCTTTCTCCAGCTCTTTTTTCACTTCCTCGAATTCATTCTCGACTTTCTTGAGCCGTTCGCGGCTGGCTTTGATGAGCGCGACGCCTTCTTTCACTTTTTCGATTCCCTTTTCAACGTCCACTTCCCCCTGATTCTCGAACCACTCCACGATTTCTTCGAGTTTTTTGAGCGATTGGGTTAGATTGATTTCTTTTTGCATAATTTTATCCAAGGTCAAACCTTTTTTAACTCCGAATAAATTCGGAGTTTTTTAAGGTTCGACCTTAAAAATTTTAGATTTTAATTTTCCATCGCTAACTTTTATATCCGCTTTGTCCCCCACCTTAACATCCTTCACGCTTCTCACTATTTTTCCTCCCATACTGACGAGGCTGTATCCCAGTCTCAATTGTCGTTCAGGATTGTTTAATCTCACTTGATTCTCCGCGATTTTTATTTGTTCTTTAATGTTCGCAATCAATCGGGAAAAGCTTGAAAAAATATTTTTAAGGGACGTGCTGATTTTTTCTTTATTATAGAGAATCGCCTGCCCTATCTTTTCCGTCTCGCGGTGAAGGACATGTTTCACTCTTTCAAACCGCTCAAATACTTTCGAAAGATAGGAAAGCAATTCTCGTTCCGCTTCTGAAACTATATTTCCCGCCTCATCCCATGAGCGCGTTAGTTCAACTGCCGCTCCAGTGGGAGTGGAAACCATTTTGTCCGCCGCGAGCGCCGCGAGAGAAACGTCTTTTTCATGGCCTATTCCGGCGAGAACCGGAATTTTTGAGTTCGCGATTTCACGAACAATCGATTCGGTGTTGAAAGCCTGGAGACTTTCGAGACTCCCCCCGCCGCGAACCAAAACAATCACGTCTAAACCAGAAATATTTTTGTTGAACCATTTTATTCCATTTATGAGATCAAAAACTGCCTGCTTTCCTTCGACCCGCGAGTCATAGAATTTTATTTGAAAGCCATAACTTCCAAGATTCGAGGTGAAATCTCCGATAGCCGCTCCCTGATGAGACGTAATCAGGCCTATTTTATGCGAAAAATCAGGAATTGCCTTCTTCCGTTCTAGCGCGAACAATCCCTCTAATTCCAGTTTTTTCTTTAGTTCCTCATAGGCCTTTTTAAGCGCTCCCTCGCCAACCAGTTCGATGAGTTTCGTCTGAAATGACATTCGTCCGCTCGGTTTATACACATTTGGATAGCCCCAAATGACAACTTCCATCCCCTCTTCAAGCTCCACGCCGCTTATCTGGTAATCATTTCGCCAGATGAAACAATTTAAAAGACTTTCATCCTCCTTATCTTTTAATCCAAAGAAAATATAATTGCCGCGATTTTCAATACTTGAGATTTCTCCCTTTATCCGCGCTTCGGCCTGCAATAACTTTTCGTTTAAATAATCCAAATACTCGCCGACCTCGAAAATTTTAAGGTTTGACCTTGAGGAATTCCGAGAGCTCCGCTCGAGGAAAGGAAAGGTCGAACCTTGGTTATTTGATGCTCCTTTCACCAACGCCAAAATATCTTTTCCGTACCGCGCCAATTTTTTTTCTTTGATTCCTTTCACTTCCAAAAGTTCTTCCGGCGTTTGCGGCTCCCGCCGGGCAATATCCTCGAGAACTTTATACGGCAAAACGCGATAGGCTTCTACATTATCCCGCCGCGCCTGCCCACTTTGCCATTTTTTCAATTTTTCGAGGAGAGGCTTGTTCATTTTTGTTTTCCTAATCAACGAGATTAGGAATTATTCCATTTCCGTTGTCGCCGGAGGCTTGTTGGTCTCATCAAAAAAGACCCTGACGATTTTGGGATGTTTCGTGACTGCGGTCGAAATTTCACGCCGCACTTCGGATGGAAACTGCACGCCTTCGGCTGTCATGAAATCGAGCGTCCGAACGCCGCGGACAATCACCGAATAGGCGTAAACCCGACCGTCCCCTTTGATGCCGACCGTCCGCTGGCAATCGAGAGCTACGATCAACTGTGAGACATTTTCATAAACTTTGTGTTTTTTGAGAATATCGCTCACTTCGCCATCTGCCCAACGCACGATGTCGAGTTTGTCTTTTTTCGGCGGCTCCCCAATTATTCGGATAAAAAGTCCCGGACCGGGAAAGGGTTGCCTTTGGGAAATGGACCGCGGAAGTTTCAGCTGTCGCGCCAGTTCTCGTACCTCGTATTTGAACAGGTTCCGAAAGGGATAAAGCTCTTTTACTTTGAGGTTGAGCCCCACGTTATGGTGTGATTTGATGAGATCCGCCTTTCCCGCCGAACCCGACTCAATGAGATCTGTCGCGAGACTTCCCTGGACGATGAAATCCGCCCCGAATTTTTTCGCCTCCTCTTCCAGTATTCTGCCATACAGTTTCTTGAATTTTTTCCTCTTGAGTTCCGAGTGAGTCTGTCTTCCTATGGCTTTTTGAAAACGGCTGGCGGCCTTAACAACTTTTAAATTGACACCCGCCGCATCCGCATTGAATTTGATTTCTTCAAGTTCGTTTCTTCGCAATGCCCCTGTGTCAATGCAAACCGCCAGAAGATTTTTTCCAAAAACCGGCGCAAGTACCGCTGAAAGAGTCGTTGAGTCAACCCCGCCGCTAAAACCAATGATGGCCTTCTTGCCGCTCGCGACTTTGGCGGTTTCATTTCTGATATCATCAACCATGTCAGCCGGCTGCCAGTCCTTTTCGCATCCGGAAATTCTCTCCAAAAAATTGACCAGAATTTTCTTTCCTTCTTTCGTGTGAGTCACTTCCGGATGGAACTGTACGCCCCATATTTTTCTCACGGTATTGCTCATCGCTTCAATCACTTTTCCATCAGCCGAGCGCGCAGTAATTTTGAATCCGGCCGGTACTTTTTCCACACTGTCTCCGTGACTGGCCCAGACGATATTTTTGTGTTTTATACCATGAAAAAGCGTGTTCTTCGTATCGAATTTCACAATAGCCTCTCCATATTCTTTTCTTTCGTGATGGGGAGCGACCAATCCGCCGGTTTTATGGGAAATCCATTGCATCCCGTAACATATCCCAAGAATAGGCACGTCCATCTTTAGAATATTTTTCGGCGGCTTCGGAGAATTTTTTTCGTAAACGCTCGCGCTTCCCCCGGAAAGAATAATTGCTTTCGGTTTATTCGATTTCAGCCAGCCTTCGGCCTTTCCCGGAGACAAAACTGCCGCCCGATATCCAAGCTCGCGAAGTGTCCGGCCGATGACAAGCGTATATTGAGAGCCCATGTCGACAATGAGAATTTGAATTGATTTCATAAGAACTCTAAACAAATTAATCAAACTAAAAACAGGAGCGATTCCCTGTTTTCAGTATATCAAAATAAACTCAATGCACAATAGACTTCTATTTTTTATCGTTTTTGCGCAAGATAAATCACGCTAGTCCCAAATTTCGGAAAAATTTTTGCCAGAAATCCTGATCTAATACCGCCATTTCTGGAAAAATTGATGCAATCGGAGCTGGAGACAATTATTTTGAAATTATGCTTTTTCAGCAACCCCTGAAGAGATTTGAAGGTAAAATATCTGATATGCCCCGAGCTGTCCAGTTCATTGAGAGATAATTCAATAATTGGATTAAACCCAAAAAATAATAGTGCCCTCCGTCCAAGAGACGCGACGTTGGGAGTCGATATCAAAAGTTTCCCTTCCGGTTTTAGCACTCTATAAATTTCCGCCAGAAAAAAATCCGTGTCATATATATGCTCGATAATTTCTCCGGCCACAGCAACATCAAAAAAATTATCATCGTACGGAAGCTTATTTTCGCCGTCAAAAAAATATTGATTAACTTCTATTCCTTTTTGCCTGGACTTCTTTGTTCCCCAATCGCTAGCTTCAAGTCCATAGAAATTATTATTCCGGTTTTTTATGAGAGATAAAAAAGACCCGTCATAACAACCTATATCCAAGATATTTTCCCCTTCCAAATTTAGCCTGTTTATAACCGCTGCCATTTTTTTTATTCTGGGACTGTCCGCCAGATCCCCCAGATTTTTCTGATTATTATACAAGTCTTTATATATGTTTTTTTCCATTTGAGGATTATAGATCTTATCCCAACCTCCTAGAGTTGAGCTCTAGGAGGTGATGTTTTGAATGGCGCCCCATTCTATTTCGGCAACTTTTTCCCAGGAATATTTTCCGAGCAGCAATTTCCCCTTGTCATTAGTAAAATTGCCACTTTCAAGTAATCGAATTACTTTTTCGGCAACCATTTTATAGTCACCTAGCGGTGAAATATCAACCCCACCGTTTTGATAAATCCGCGAAAATTGCGGGAGGCTATAAGTATACGCCGGAACTCCAGAGCACACCGCCTCGAGAAGCGCCACTCCAAAACTTTCGCTTGGGCTCGTACTCAAGAACCAGAAGCACTTTGCCGATTTTATGATATTGTATTTTTCCATCCCGTTTATGTATCCAAGAAACTGCACGTTTTCCTCAAGCCCTTCCTTTTTTATTTTATTTTTAAAGCTCATTTTCGTCCTGGCATCTCCTTCCCCCATGATCGCCAGCTGGAAATCCGGGAATTTTTCACGGACAATCTTCAAAGCTTTCAGCATGTCATATATTCCCTTAGTTTCATTTATTCTTCCGACAAACAGCGCGTCGATTTTATATTTTCCGTCGGGTTTGACTTTTTCTATCAAGTCAGCTTCTATCCCGAATCCGGTCAGAACCAGCTTCTTCTCGTAGAAATGCCTTTTGATGAGATGCTCCATCACTTCCGGAGTGGAAGCGAAAATAACATCGGCTCTTTTTATCATCCGAAGGCTGATTTGAAAAAATATCCAGCCTAAAAATCTTAACGGCTTATTTCCGGGATCCGTGAGCGGCACTGTGTTTGCGAGAGTCGTTACCCACTTAATTTTTTTGCCTGTTATTTTTAGATAGAAGGGATAAATAACAAAGTCAAGAACGGAAGAGGGCGTATAAATGACATCAAAAGGGCCGGCTTCCAAGATTTTTTGGCTTTTTTTCAGGGCAAGCAAATTTCTTTTCAGGCAGTGGCATAAAAAACTCATTTTCGTAGCGGTTTTGTCTTTTTGCAGTATCTTGTTTTCCTCTTCAGTGAGCCACCTAAATTCATAAATGTCTCCAATCGGTCCCAATTTTTTGACGAAAGGCCCCGCATTAACAAAAATTTCACATCCCTGCGACTGAAAAACTTTGAATATCCGAAGCCAGGGCGGCAATATATGCTCGTGCTGTAAAGTGACAAGATTGACGAGAATCTTCATGATTCCTAAAGTTTTTTTGCTAAAACGATATAATTAATAAACACTTTTTCCGACCGGAAAAACACATCCACCAGTATACTGGTATACTGGAGCAACAAAAAAAGCGGATAGATAACGCAAGCCAGCAAATAATTTATCCTGTTTTTTGCCGCAAAATAATTCAGCTGTTCATTCGCGAGCATTGATACTGCGGAAAAAAAACCGCCTTGTTTTTTTATTCGGATAATTTGGCAATTATTTTTTTCGAACAGTTCCCGAAGCTTATATTCCGTCAGCCTCTGGAAATCATTCGGCTCTTCATGAAGCGCGTAGACGAACGGACAGGTTAAGAGAATCAGCCCTTCTTTTTTCACTACTCTTGCCATCTCTCGAATCATAACCTCGGGTTTTCTGTGATGCTCCAGAACCTGGAAAGACACGGTATTATCAAAGCTCCCGTTCTCAAACGGAAGCGTCATCTCTTTCGAATATTTTTCGTCAAAAAAATAATCCGGTTTCTTATCTGAAATTTCCTTGTTTTTGGAATAATTCTCAAAATCAATCCCGATGTATTCAGAATTAAAAAAGAGATGCTCATACGGCTTTTGACCGCATCCGAAATCTAAAACTCTTCCCTCGAACTTAAATTTTTTCACGAAATATTTTATATCTCTCTGGAGATAATACCTGATCAAAAAACACGGCGAGATATAAAATCTGATTTTTCGAAGCATTATTTTTTCACGATCAAGGTTACGTCGATCGCCTGGATTATTTGGCCAAAAATAAAACTTAGCGGCAACCGTATGAAATCAAACAATAGCAATTTCCCCAGTCTCGTCGGGATCAGCTTCAGTTTCATGAGTTTGAATTTTTCTTCAATAAAATAATTTCCCCTCGTATTTTTTTTATAAAACGGCTCAAAAGACAAATGAGAAAAATAATGTTTGTGGGTGATATCGTTATAAGCTCCATAGCAGTTGTAATAAGGCACGATTATTCTGATTTCGCCGTCAGGTTTCGTGAGCCGGTGAAGCTCTTTCATTACCGCGGGAATATCATCCAGATGCTCCAAAACATTGTCAGCCAGAATTTCATCAAACTCGCCGTCAGAAAAGGGATACGGAAAAACATCAAAGTCGAAAGCCTTGTCCACCCCTTCAAACGGAGTTATATCCGCGTTGACATAACCATTTTTTATATTTTTCCCGCAGCCGAGGTTCAGTTTTTGCATAATACCTCTTGAAACATTTTTATTAATTCGGAATATATTTTTCCGGGATCAAATTTTTTTCTGATATTTGCAATAATACAGCTTTTGTCAAAGATTACTTTCCCATCAACAAAGTTTTTTATCGCTTCTAAAAATTCATTCTCGTCCTTCGCCAATATACCCGTTCGTCTATCTTCAATAATATCACCCGGTCCGGGAATATCAAAAGCGACAACCGGCACGCCCATCCCTTGAGCTTCAAGGATCGCGTAGGGCAGAGTTTCCCATTTCGAGGGAGCGACCATTAGGTCTTGCTGGCTTAGGATATACGGCATAAACTTGTTTTCAACGTGGCCAAAATATTTCACAAAAGAAAATTTTTCGGCAAGACTTCTGATTTCGCTTTCGTATTCCTTGTCTCCGCTCCCGAAAATATTTACACAAACTTTATCTCTCAAATTTGTATTTTCATTTATCCTCTCAATAATATTTATCAAAATATCAATCCCTTTTTGCTCTCCTAATCTCCCAGAAAAAATAATGTTTTTCTTTTCGGCACTAAAATTTATATTAGATATGTTTTTATTCGCTAAATCAGTAATATTTTTTACCGAAAAAGGATAATACACAAGCTTGCTTTCGATATTTAGCTTTCCCCTAATGATACTTTTCGTAAACTTATTGGAAACATGAATACATTTCGTTCCTTTGAGCAACCATTTATAAAAAAAACTCAAATATAGAAAATTATGGAGTCTCGAAATGAAAGATTTCGTCCCCGGATAAAAAACCGGCGTATGCACTCCGACAATAATCGGCGGAAGCTTTTTGTATCCGATGAATTTCAAAAGCGCCAGATCAACCAGTTCGTTTTTCGCGTAAATTACGTCATAATTTCCCAATATATTTCTCAAATTTTTGGTACTGGCTTTTATCCACCGAGCTTCATCTAGTTGCTTTTCCACTGCTTCTTCATTTTCTCTTCCCCCCGTGTCAATTTTCCCCAAAAAATTACCCAGCGCAAAGATGTGCAAGACCCTTGCGAACCTGCGGAAAAAATTTTCGTCCATCGTGATGATATCCGTCTCGTATCCTCTTTTGGAAAAATTTCGAGCCAAATTGATAAAGTATTTCTCGGCTCCCCCGCCTTGAGTGAGAAGAGGCAACATAAACAAAGCTATTTTAAATTTTCTGTTTTCCATAAATAAATCCTTTCAATGAATACACAAGACTGACGAACAAAAGAAAAATATTTAAAAAAGGAAGTACAACTATCCTTTTATCCTTATACTCTTCTAAATAAACAAGCTCTGTATAATAAAACGAGTAAAGCAAAATTAAAATGACTGTCGGGATTCTCAAATACGGAATAATCAACGAAATCAGGAGTATTTCCCGGAAAAAGGACCTGCCCAGAGAATAGGCGTTTCGGATTCGGCTGCGCGCTAGCAAGGCTCCCTGCGCTTCTGAATACTGTTTTTGCTTATGAACGATGTCTTTCCAGCTGAATTTCGGATCAATTTTGTGAAGATGAATAATCCTAGCTTTAGTATCAACCACTTTTCCGATTTTCTTCAATTTAAATACGACGTCTCCATCTTCGCCGGCTGTTTTGAAATTAATTTCATCAAACAGCCCGACTCTTTCTAGGGCGCTTTTCCGAAAGCAATCGAATTTTCCGTCTATGCCTGAAAAATCTTTGCCAGCCAGCCTCGCGAAAAAGCATTTTTGCCAGAAATTGTATTTTTTCCATATTTCCATCGGATGCGCGACTACGTGGGTTGACGCGACGACCTTTTCATCGACGAACGGCTCGACCAATTTTTCAAGCGCCTCTTTTTCGAGAAGGATATCCTGATGAAGCGTGATAATCAATTTGCCTTTAGCTGCCTTTATTCCTTTGTTATAAGCGGCTGCAAGCCCGGCATTTTTGTCATTTTGGATCAGTGTATAGTTTCTTTTTTCACCCAAATATTCTTTAATTGCGGCAACTGACCTGTCACTCGAAGCATCGTCAATAATAATCAGCTCGTCAAAATTTTTCGATTGGCCCAAGAGGCTTTCTAGCGTTTTTTCAAGAGTGGTTTCCCCGTTATATACTGGCATTAAGACTGATATTGTCATTTTCTTCTCCATGGTCTTTGATATTTTTCAAGTTCCTGATTAATTTCGCCGGACTTCCGGCAATCACCGAATAGGCAGGAAAAGAGTTTGTCACGACACTATTGGCTCCAACCACGCAATGTTTCCCAAGATGCACTCCTTTCAAAATAAAAGAATGAGCGCCGATGAAACATTCGTCTTCAACTATCACTTCTTTTCCCTCGGTTATTCCGGCATCCATCGGAGAAATACTCGGATCAAAAACATCATGGTCGTGATCAATAAGCGTGACATTGTATGAAATCAAACATTTTTTTCCGATGGAAATTTTTTTGCATGCGGAAAGAACGGCATTACGGCCAATTTGTGTTCCACCGCCAATAATAATCTGGCCACCTTTTGTATTTCTCGAAATATCCAGCCAGGCGTTTCTTCCCACAATCACATTATTTCCCAAAGTAACGCCCCCAAGAATCGGTGCTACGGTATAACCCGGCCCAATGAAACTGTTTTTTCCGAATTTCATTCCCTTTATTCTCGCGGGAACGGAAATCAGGTGTCCTGTAATTTTGCTGAATATATTCATATGATTTTCTGTTTGTAGACGTCGGACGTCTACAAGATTCATTTTATTTTTTTACCCTGTTAAATTCTCCGCTGGAAACGGAGACCTCGCGAAGCGAGGATTTAACGGGGTGAACACAAAATAATTCGAAGGCGTATTTTGGGTAGAAATAAGTAATTAGCTGGCTTAGAGTCGCGATAATAAACCAAAAAAATCTCGGGCGAAGGCGAATGGAAGCCATGAAATCATCCCCTACTCCCTCAAGCGGCGCTTCCTGGCGAATCCATTTGAAACCGGATAGCCCTCGGCAGCGAAATCCCCGGCGCTTCATCGTTTCGATGCTCCAGCCCGAAAGATGTTTTTGAAAAGGATTGCCGTCATACGAATTCTGGGGAAGAAATCCGTTGGGCGTCGAGACAATCACTTTCTTTTTTGCCCACTTTTCAGCCTTCTCGAGCATAGCATAACCATTTTTTTCGGGAAGATGCTCGAGAACTTCAATCATAATGACGGCGTCAAAGCGCTTTTGCGGAAAAGCAACCTCTTCGACTCTTTTTTCAATGTATTCGGTGTGGATTTTTCTTTTTTTTGATTCGTCGAGATACGGTTTGAATGTTTCCACCCCGACGCTATAGCTGACATTCTCGCAATATTGCAAAGGCGAAGAAGGCCCGCAGCCAAGATCCAAAACGCTCTCGCAATCACGGAGATTTTTCCGAAGACAAAATACCGTCGTGGGAAAAAGCCAGGAGAATATCCGATTGTGGTAAATTTTATCGATTAACTTTTTCATGATCCAGGTTATACTTGAATTTTATATGGCTCAATTTTTTTGAATTTATTTTGTTTTTATACCAATCAACGAGAGGAACGAGAAGAAATGGCGGCGTAATGAGACACCCCAGGCTGAAGAACCAAAAAGTGGGACTAAAAATATTTTCCCAGCGGTATTTCAAGAGCTTGCCGATTTCCCGAATCAAATATCCGTATTTCGCGTAGTTTCTGATTTGCACCAAACCGACGTAATTTTTCGCCACGTAATTTTTTATCGCGTATTTTCGAAAGCTTTCAAATTCCTTCTCGGGAAAAATATTATTGAAAAAATCAACCCAACTCTCGATCGGCGATTTGTCGTAAATTGAGGAAACGCTCCGGCATTGGCTCGAGCGAATCCGGACGGCTACGTTATGGTCTTTGAGGAACACTACTGGATGTTTTTTCAGAATAGCGGCAAACGGATAAACATGGCAGGGGAAAATATCCTTGTGAAACGGCGTGTCGAGATATTTTTTTTTCATGGCCAGGCCTGATAGCTGTCCGGCGACGTCAATTGTCAGAATTAACCTTCCGCAGTTGTCGGTAATACGCACGATCTCACCCCGCACCACAGATTCTTTTTGATTTTCTGTGGTGCGGGGTAAATTTTTTTCCGGATTCATTTGCTTCGTGGCCCGCACGGGTTTTCCGATTTTTTCATCAAACCAGAAATAGGGCCTCGCCACCGCTCCGATGTCTTCGGATATTTTGAACGCTTTATATGTTTCTTCGAGAGCTCCCTCCCCCAAAATATCATCTTGTCCCATAAGATATATTACATCCCCCATCGCCTTTTTTGAAAGACTTTCAAGATTTCCCGGATAGCCAAGATTTTTTTCGTTTCTGAATATTTTTATCCGCGAGTCGTTGAATGTCTTCACGACTTCAATAGTGTTATCTTGCGATGCGTCGTCCTGAACGAGAATTTCAAAATTCTGAAAACTCTGCGACAAAATGCTCCGCATAGTATCGCCGATGAAGCCGGCGCCGTTGTAAGTCGGGATAAGGATGCTGAATTTGAGATTTGGCATAAATATTGCTTTTAATTCAGTATAATATCATTTATAATAAAAACAAAACATATGTCTTTATCCGGTCACCAAAAAAATTACATAAAAAGAAACATCAGGAATTACCCAATTTCAAAAATCGCCGCTGATTTGAGGCTCCCGGAAAATGAAGTCCTGGATTATCTCAAGAAAAAATGGTCGCGGGAAAAATACGACGGGTTCGCAAGACGCAGATTCGAACAAGAGTCCGTGCCGGGCAATGCCGGAGCCTCTTTCAGCTTTTGGAATTTTTTTAGCGAAAACCGCCTGGCGCTCGCTCTACTCGCAATCCTGGTTATGGCATCATACGCTAATTCATTCTCGAACGGATTCGTCTCCGACGACGTCATGGGATTTGCCAGAAACGAGAATCTCGGGAAAATTTCCCAAGTCTTCTCCGGCCCTCTTCATTTTTCCGTGGCAGCCTTTTTCCAGTTCATCGCTTTCCACCTCGGCGGCCTGCATCCTTTTTCTTTCCGGATAATCAACATCTTTTCTCATTTCGGAACCGTCGTTTTGATTTTTCTTCTTCTCTCACTCTCGATGAACAAGCGCGTCGCGCTCATCGCGGCGAGCCTTTTTGCCGTCCATCCCATCCTCACCGAATCGGTGTCGTGGATTTCGGGAGGCCTCTATTCATTCTATGCTTTTTTCTTTCTGCTTTCGTTTCTCTTCTATCTTTTCTCGGAAAGCGACCGGAAATATTTATACTATTCAATCGCTTTCTTTGTGCTATCACTTTTGTCTTCCGAAAAAGCCCTCCCTCTTTTCCTGATTTTCGCGCTCTATGAGCTCGCTTTCGGCAGTCTCAAATACAACTGGCGAAAAATTGCGCCGTTTTTTTCCATCAGCCTGCTTTTGCTGATTATGTACGCTCTGAAAATCGTCTATCGCGTGTCGGCGGTCGAAGCCCAGACATACCAGTCATCCCCCGGATTATATAATCCTCTTGTCCAGATTCCCGTCGCGCTCGGTTCGTACTTGAAGCTCATCTTCTGGCCGGCGAAGCTCACGCTCTATCAAACCGAAATGGCCTTCACGCAAATTCAGTACATCGCCCTGCTCGCCATCACTTTGCTTTTTGCGGGCGCGCTCATCTGGAGCTGGCGCAAAAACAAAACGGTTTTCTTCTGGCTCGCGTTTTTTCCCATCACTCTTCTTCCCACCCTCACTCCTTTCAAGATTTCCTGGGTCGTCGCGGAGCGCTATGTCTATCTCGGAACGCTCGGCATCATCGTCATAGTCGCGATGTTTTTTGACAGCATGGTCAAACTGAACGAAAACGCGAAAATGGCCGGCTATTTTTTCTTGATTCTCATCGTCTCATTGCTTTCCGTCCGGACAATCGTCCGCAACCGGGACTGGAAAAGCGAAGACACTTTGTGGCTAGCAACGGCCAAAGTCGCTCCTTCCGGCCAGCAGATCCATAACAACTTGGGAGATGTCTATATGCGCCAGGGAAATCCCGAAAAAGCGATTGAGGAATTCAAAAAAGCGATCGAGATCAATCCCGACTACGCTGACGCCTATCACAACCTCGCGCATACTTATTCCCAAATCGGGCAAGTCGAGGAAGCGATGAAGAATTATCAAAGAGCGCTTGAAATCAATCCAAGCCTCTGGCAATCATATCAAAATATGGCAGAAGTATATTTTAACGCGGGCCAACTCGACCTAGCGCTGGAGAATATGAAAAAAGCGATTGAAATCAACCCGACCGATGAAAATTTGAAGAAAAATTTGCAAGTTATTGAAGAAAACTTCAAGAAAAATCGGTGAGGTGTCCCAGCACTTTTTTCCCCGTCCGGCCGTAGAATTTCACGTCCTCCCAGCTTCTTATTCCTTTCATTTTATTCAAGAAAAACTTTGGAGTCACGAATGACCGGTAAAATTTGCTGATCATTTTTTTGAGTTCTTTAGCGGACATTTCCGTTTTCATTACCGGTTCCCGCTGGTCAAAGCGGTTGTGGTCTTCGGTGAGTAATAGATTATTATCTTTGCAATATTTGTAAAGCGGTGTTCCTGGATAAGGTATCGCCAGTGTCGCCTGAAGCGAATCAACATAGCCTTTGCGGAACAATTTTTTCGTGAAATCCAAAGTGTTCTCAACGTCTTTTTTCTTTTCCCAGGGATAGCCGACTATTGCCGTGATATGCGGCTCGAGCCCGGCGGCTTTTGCCATCTTGAGCACCGGTTCGATTTCTTCGACTTTTAGCCCTTTATTAATTTTGTCGAGCGTTTTTTGATTGGCGGATTCCAGTCCGAAAAGAATCATTCGAAATCCGGCTTTTTTCATCAGTCGCCAGGTTTCGGGACTCTTTATCGCGTTGAGGCGCATATTGCAGTCAAGAACAACTTTTTTGTTGTACCCTCGTTTGATCATCCCGGCGCAAAAATCCTCAAGCCATTTTCCGATCGGAAGCGTTCCCGAATCTTCCATAATTTCTTTAATTCCAAATCTTATTAATTCCCCAATCTCATCAAGCGCTTTTTCAACCGAATGTACTCTGTAACTTTCTCCCGGAAACATCGCCGCCCAAGAACAGAAAGAGCATTTCCCCCACCAGCAGTCGCGGGCGTTCATGACGTAACTGCCCGGCGTATATTTGTAATTCCCATTTTTATAAGCGTACAGCTTCCATTTTGTGAGCTCGCGATCAATCATCGGAAGTTCGTCAAGGGAATGTTGCTCGTCGTCTCGAACAATTTTTGGCGCGCCTTCGTCATCAATATTTTTCAAAAGCTTCAAGAGAAGAAAATCATAATCTCCGCCGGCGAGAACGAAATCAACTTTGGAATTTTGAAACGATTCCTCCGGCAAAGTACTAACATGATCTCCAAATAATACATAATTCGTAATTCTTAATTCATAATTCGATTTCAGGTCATCGATAATTTTCCAGTGTCTTTTCACGACCGGAGTTTTGGTTTCAATGGCAACAATGTCCGGTTTTTCGCGGATGAGCCTTTCTTTCCACTCCGCGTAGCTCAATCCCTCCGCGATTCCATCGTCCCAAAAAACTTCGTAGCCGTTTTCTTTTAGCAAAGTCGCGGCGCTGGCCGGAATCATCGGATAAATATAGGTCGGGTCCGAAAACCACTGAAACTGCCGGTTCTGCGCCAAAAGCGGCGTTCCTTTTTTGGACTCCAGCGGCGGATAGGATATGGCGATTTTAAGCCTCTTTTTTTCCATGTTTATATTATACAAGCTAGATGAGTAAAAACCAGCCCACGCGGGGCTGGTGGCATCACGGATTTTAATACGTAATTATTTTAGTCCAGCTAAAGTTTTGTCTTGGCGAACAGTTATTTTTTTGTCGCTTTTATCTTGAGGCTCTCGAGCGCAATTCCATTGTATTGCTTTTTGCTGATATCTTTGTCCTCGGAAAGTATCCCTACTTCAAAGCCGGCATTTTTTATTTTTTCAATGTAGTCGTTTCTCATCAGCGCGCCCGCGACGCATCCAGAAAGAAGATTTTTATCCTTTCGCATGTTCTCGGGAAGTTCCGCGAGAAGAACAATATCCGACACGAACATTTTTCCGCCGGGCTTGAGCACCCGCCAGGTTTCCCGAAAAACTTTGTCCTTGTCCGGTGCCAGATTGATGACGCAATTGCTGATTGCGACGTCAAAATAATTATCACCAAGAGGAAGTTTCTCGATATCCCCCAGCTTGAATTCAATATTTCCATACCCGTATTTTTCGGCATTCGCTCTCGCTTTTACGACCATTTCATCTGTCATATCAACTCCAACGACCCTTCCTTTCTCACCCACGCGCGCCGCCGCTAGAAAACAATCGAATCCCGCGCCGGATCCAAGGTCCAGAACCGTATCCCCTTTTTTGATTTCAGCCATTGCCACCGGATTTCCGCAGCCGAGCCCCAGATTCGCTTCGGAAAATCGCGCGATATCGTCTTTTGAATAGCCTATTTCCTTGGCAACTTTTTCAGAAGAGTTTTCGCTTCCGCAACCTGACCCGCGACATGAACAACCACCGGAAGATTTCGCGATTTTCGCGTAGCTGTCTTTCACGATCTTTTTCACTTCGTCTTTTTGCATTGTTTTTGAGAATATTTTATTACTTATATTCCCCCGCCGAAACTCGCGGGAGTCTTTCAAAAAAGTATCATAATTCCACGGCCGTGGTTTCGTGAGTATTTTGGATGAGGGTATTTTTTGATTTTAGCAGAATTACGTAGCTGGACAAGTAATTATATTCACTCCCCGCCGAAATCCGGGGAGAGGGAAATTAAAAATCACCAATCAGAGACAATAGCTGATATTCCTTTTTTATAATTGCCTAGTGTATCTTCTACTCCCGAAAATAATGGCGATGGAAGATTGTCGAGATCAAACCATTCCCATTTTTCGCATCTATCCGGTTCCATGACTTTTGGCTTGCCTTTTTTATGAATGCCTTTGACTATAATTGTGACGTGGTGTATACGTTGCGGAGCAATGCAGTTTTCCCGCACCGCCAAAACTTCATCGGTAACCTCTACCGAAATATCGTCTCCGACTTCTTCCTTCACCTCTCTCTTCGCGCATTCAATAATTGTTTCATTCGTTTTGAGATGCCCGCCGGGAAAACCCCAGGTTCCGATTTCGGCCACCGCAATCCTTTTCCCCAAAAGAACTTGATTCTTTTCGTTGAAAATAGCAATGTCTACGGCTTCCATGATACCGGAGCCTTCTTTGATTTCATTTTCAAGCGAATATTTTTCCGTATTTTTCATAAATATTATCTAAATCATTTTTTTCTCCCCCGCCGAAATTTGCGGAGGTGGATAGTTGAATTCAGCGAAGCGTGATGAATATAATGCTTTTTTCGGGAACTAATTCGGTTTTGATTATTTTTTCTTTGTTCTCGTCAATCATGTCTTGTATGGCTTTCGTGGTTTGCGGCAAATCTCCCCCGTAGTCGTGATAAGCAATAACTCCGCCGGGAATGGTTTTGTGAAGCGCCAAATAGAAATCATTTTTCACGTATTTTGGATCGTGATTGCCATCAATAAAAGTGAAACATAATTTCGTATTCTCGGGCAGCCTGACTTTCTTTGAATCTCCGCTATATACAACGATATTTTTCTCGTTTTTGGTGTTTTCGTTGAAAATATCTCTTAAATTTTTCTTTCCCAGTATTTTTTTGTATATCCAGTTCATGCGTTCGTCCCTGTCGTTGGGCGTCGAGTCGAAATTCGGATCGAACAAGTCAATGACAATCAGTTTTTTGCTATATTTATCGACATACCTTGCCAGCTTCGCGCTCCCCCCGCCCATAAAAGCTCCGATTTCCAAAAAATCTCCTTCCAATCCGTGAAGTTTATTCTTTTCAATAAAATTAATCAGGGTTTCGTAGCCGACAAAATCGTTTTGCATTCCAAATCTTCCAAAAACTATCTCCTTGAAAAGTTTGATTTTCCCTTTGATGTATTTTTTCATATTTTTCCCCCGCCGGAATTTGCGGATATCTTTCAAAAAAGTATCATAATTACACGACCGTGGTTTCGTGAGTATTTTGGATGAGGGTATTTTTTGATTTTAGCAGAATTACGTAGCTGGAAAAGTAATTATATTCACTCCCCGCCGAAATTTGCGGATGGGGAATGGATAGACTCGCGAAGTTTTACTTTTAGCGAAGCGTCAGTCTTGTTTGCTTTTTATACATTAGTGATTCAGCTTTCAGAAATACTTTTTTCGTCCAATCCAGATATCCTTTTGCTTCCTTTTGCGAAATAACAATTCCGCCACCATACAGATCCCAATTTCTTTTTGAGCGCATTTCGTCGGCCAGGATTTCAATTTCCGAATCTTTCAGAAAAAAAGCTAATTTCTTGATAAGTTCGATGTGATGGCCACGTCGCGATTTCACCCGCAGGCCGTTTTCGGCGCAAACAGCCATAGCCAGCTTGAGTAAAGCGTCATAGCAGAAGCGAAAACGTACTTCCGGCACGCCGGCTTCAGCGGCAATCTTCATGTCCCTCTTCGCCGACTTGTGATATCTTTCTATTTGTTTCCGGGAAAACCGGAATTTTTCAAACATTTACATTATTTTTATTTTTTTGTGGGAAAATATATTTTTCAAAAAATCATCACCAGCCTTTTTCTTTTTTTTGAACTCCGCGGATGAAAAATCCACGATATTGATTTCCCTCTGGATTTCTTTTGCAACAGATAGAATTAACTTTTTCGCCTCCAGCGAAGAATGATCTCCTATAAGCAAAAGGTCAATATCGCTTTCCTGCTGAAGGGAATTTTTTGCATAGGAGCCGAAGATATAAGCCTCCCGCAGTCCCTTGAGTTTTGAAAGTTTTTGTTTCAGCATTTCTTCAATTCCGTATTTCGCCCGAAAAAAATGCTCAAGTTCCCGAAGCAGCGGATATTTCTTGTTCAGTTTGAAATATCTTTGGTTTCCCTGCATTTCCGAAACAAGAATTCCCTCACTTTCCAGTTCCTTGAGTTTTCTGAAGAGATTGCCGGGATCGACTGCCAAAAGATCCGCCAGCTCATTCACGTAGTGGCGCCTTTTCCGGTTCAAGAGAAAATATCTCAAGACTTTGATGGTTATTTTCGAGCGGAAGCCAAACATAAATTATTGTTTATTATTACAATAATCATTGTATATTATTACAATAATGTGTCAACCCCTCACTCCCCCGCTGAAATTTGCGGAGGCGGAGTGGCTTGTTTAAACTTTGTAATAAGCTAAAAATGGTTTGCGGGTTGGAACTTGCCAACCCGCAGGTAAAAATATTTATACTCCAGCTAGTCCAACAATGTTGGAAGCCACGAAAGGCGCCCCGATAAATTGCACGTATCGTCCCTTGGGATGATCCCAAAAAACCATAGCCTCGGGATATTCCATTTTTGGGTAGACACCTTTTAAAATGAGTTGCCGGCCGTCTACTACAATCATTTGACCGATCGTCAACTTGCCTTCGGCAAACGCCTGGGCTGGCGGATTTGCGGCAAAGATATATTCTTTGTCAAAAGATTGCAGCAACTCCTGCCTAGCCGTTTCCGTTTGTTTTCGGGAGGGCAGCCAGAGAGAGTCAAGCCATCCGCCGCATAATTGTTCTTGTTCGTTAGCTATTAAGGTCATGGCCACCTCCTTGAGTTGACTGAAGTAATATTGGGAGCTATAAGAAAAATAGCAATTGCTTTTTTTTATGTCAATTACCTCCCCAGCCTAAATCCGCGGGGGCAGCAATATTGTACAGAAATCTACGCTGTTTCCGCTAGATATTCCAAGACGGTCTCGAGCGCGGGTTTTTGAATTTCCCAATCGGAACCGTACCGCGTGGAGCCCTCGACTTCCATAAAAGAAATGTTCTGATCATCACACCAATCTTTTGCTGTTCCAGTTTGGCCGATTTTTCGCCATTCAGCATCATCTAATATTTCATACTCTGTTTTATTCGCGTAGATCTTCACCAACTCCTTAGACAATTCGTCCCTGCCGCCTATCACATCCCGGCCGGAATTATGAAAAGAAAATATAATGGATATTTTTTCTTTTTCAACTAAATTCATAAGAGCCCTGGTTTCCAGTTCAGATCCGCCGAATTCTCCACAATTTTTTATTCCCTTACGTTGAGAGGGGCTGAGACTTTTGGCTTCGGGGCTATCCGGTGAAATTTCTCTTTTATACTTAAATGTTCCAGCGCTGCTTTTCCTGGATAATATATAACTACGACTTCTGAAATTGGGAGTCGGAAAATTTCTGTTCAAATCGACATTTTTTGCATTTAGTCTTCCTATCGCTCCTCTGAAATATCCCTGCAAGCCCCTTGCCCTTTCGAAGCCGTCGACGTTGAGACATGGCACCAAAAAGCAGGTGAGTTTTTCGTATTTTTTTTCATCATGGCTCAAATAATCGAGCAAAAAATAAGCCAGCTTGACGGTGCCGATCTCGTTGCCGTGAATCGCAGAAACGAATAATATTTTCCTTTCCCCATGATCAACTTTGTAGCAATATATGGGAACCTTATGAAAGGATTCACCGATAACGAATTTCTGAATTTCACTTTTGGGAATTTCAAAAAGCTCTTTTCTGTCCTGCCAGAAATTCATGAAACCCCTTTTTAGATCTTTCACTTTCAACACATATCTTGTTGATTATATTTCTTCTCTCCCGCTGAAATTTGCGGAAGTCTTTCAAAAAGTATCATAATTCCACGGCCGTGTTTTCGTGAGTATTTAGGCAGGGGTGTTTTTTATTCCCCCCCACGGTTTTTAGAATTCCCGCGTTGGATTTTATGGTGTAGAAATTAGCCTATTGATAATCAACTGATTTAAGTCTAATATGAAAATTAGCAACTTTCAAATAGGCAAAAAATCTATTGGAAATTAGGAGGGTGCGGATATGAAATATCCTGGCAAAGGGAAAGCTGGTATCAGGAAGATAAATTGGAAAATCATACCCACCAAAGAACTGCAGTATTTATCTCTCGGCTCTTATATACTGTTGACTTGTGCTTTATTCATGATGAATGAAAGTACAAGCTTCCTTCAGTGGGTGCTCTTTAGCGTAATCTTGGTTTTGGCTGCCTATTTCGGGATAATGTACTTTTATCGCCGTGCCACTGAAGCTAAGCAATGGCTCGCGATAACCCTGACGGAATTTTGCATGATTCTTTGTGGAATAATCTTTTTCATCGCAGGTGCGCTGGAGGCAACAAAAATCGTTGGCAAACAGTCATGGTTTACTGTTCCCCCGCCACTTGCCACATTCGCCGTTATCATCATCTACGTTTATCTCAACGTAAAAAATCACAGGCCAAAGACCGAATGACTCTTCATCGAAAAAAGGCTGGTTTCCCATCGCGGGAACCAGCCTCTTATATTTTTTGAAAATTATCCCCCGCGGTTTTCAAAATCCCTCCCGGCTGGCTGATTTCTATAATATTTTTCTAACATCAAATATTAGGAGAGATTATCGCATTGGCCCGAACCTTTCCCGTGAGCTAAAATAACCCTCCACCTCTCGCCTCGTCTCTTCTTCCGTGGGTTCTGGCATCAATTTTTTTATCTCAGAATCAAGCAGTGCCTCAATTATTTTCGTGTCCAAAACTGTCACATTATGGGATAATTTATCGACATCGTTCGTATCGCTTAATTTGGATATAAGCATTGCTAGACCTCGCTCTAACACTTTCTTCTGAATATCCTCCGGCAACTCAATATGAGCGTCGAAGTATTCGATATTCCTTGCCGTTTGGTGCAATGTTTCGACAATATGCCTATCCAGACATTCAAGGTCTTCCTTCGTGAAATTGCCCAGAGCATCGGTAAGTATATTGAACTTGATCCGCAATCTATCTTCCAAGACCTTGGCTTCCGGCACTTTTTCCATGCCCTTTCCGGAAACTTTCAAGCTTCTTTGGATGTCTTTCGTAAGATCCAGTGGCTTGTTTTTGCTTTCAAATAGAATTTTCTTTATGATGTCCCACTCTTCCATTGTTACATCCCTAAGGCTCTTATCAATTTTTTCTCTCAGAGCCAAATATTTCTGGTATGTCTCGTATTTTTCTGGACCCATTCTTTTTTCAGTTCTTCTTGGGATAATTTTTCCGGTGAAAAACGAGTCATGTTGTTATGATTAATTTTTTAAATTTCCTCCGCGGTTTTTGAAATGTATCATAATTCCACGGTCGTATTATTATGATAACTTTTTTGTTAGAGTAACTTCGCCGTTTTTGAATTTATCCAGTCATTTTTGCAATAGCTTCGCCAATTCCCAAAGTTTTTTGCAGGTTTGTTTCTGTTAGGTTTTCTAAAGCTAAGCTTTAGCGAAGCTATATTATCTAACTAATTTGAATAAAGCTGCTAATAAAAAAATTATAATGCTAAAACATAAAAGCAACACGCCATTGAAGAGCTGACCCAAATTAAACAGTTCTGTTACAAATGAAATAATTACGTAAATCAAAAAGATTAAGAGTAAATATAACAAAAAATTACCCCATTCCAAATTTTTCAACTTCTCCTCTTTTAACTTCAGTTCATCGTAAATAATATGATAATTCTGTTTTAGCCCCCCACTAAAGCTTGTCCCAATATTTCCCGAATGTAGTCGATAATAAAGAATATAGAGTTGTTGCGTGATATATTTTTCGTCGTTCTTCAAGGTATTCAAAAAATCGTCGTAAGTTCTCGGTGAATGAGAACTTTTTTTATATTTTCTTAATTTTCTCTCTATGCGTCTACATAGTTCATACTGATTTAGCGTTAAGGTATTCCTGTAACCAGACAGGGAATGAATTCTATCGATCAATTGATTAAACTCTGCAACAGCCAAGATGAGTTTGTCAGAGAAATCAACTATCCCTGGCATAATAAGTGACTGATTTATAACTCCATTATTCATTTTATATATGAGATCGAAAATCTCAATGTACCTCATTTTTTGCTCATCTGTTGGCGGATCTTTCCAGCCCTCATTATCTGCGCTAGCCCAAAGACGTAAGGATTCGAGCTGCGCAAGCATTGCTTTGATGATGTTATGTTTTTCTCTAAATCTGTTTTTCTGATAAGTCCAAACAACAACAAAAACACCAAACGCCGTTACCAATTTAATTAAAGTTTCATTTGTATCGCCTATGTCCATTTGCTGTTTATAAATATCTAATGCTAGGAGAAAAATTATCCACTCCTCCAATCCTTTACCACAAACCCTCCTTTAATGCGTTTTATTTTGACGCGTTGTTTTTCACGCCAGCCGAGGGAGCGGACAATTTCAATCGGAATCGTGACGGCGAGGCTGGTTTTGCCGATTCTTGTTATTTTCCTCATATTTTTGTCTTTGAGTCTCATAAGTAAGTACTTAAGTAAGTATTAAAATGAGTATTTCCCCAGCGAAATAAACTCGATTTCACGGGGTAAACCTGCCCCTATCCTATCCCAAAACTTCTATTTTATCAAATAAAAAACGGGGGTCGCGTTTTGCGTTGCGACCTCCCGCCCAAGTCTTTCTTGAATTTACCTCCTGATTTTTAAGTTCAGAACTAGTGTATAGATCGGGAATTCGTAGTCCTTTTCGCACGGCGGATCCTTGAGACCCCAAAGGGATCCTGGCTCGCCGAACTGACGCGCCTGGATATGATGAGTGAGTCTCAATATATCTTTGTCTATGCCCATTATATAAATGTATGGAGAAGCTATGCTAACAACTTTGCCTATCCGCTGGTGGGGCAATTCAGCGCAGACATGATAGACAAACCTTTCATAGCTGCGATTGCAGAGTTCGTGCAGCTCCAAAATTCGCTTGCCATATAACTCGTTCATGCGAAGGGAATGAAGAACTCCGAAATCTCCATTTGCGAAAATCTTTTCCAGGAGATTTTCAACATCAATATGTCCCAAGCTTAGTTCCTGGATGAGGTTTTTTATATCATTTTCAGAAAAGAGCATGGTTTGTCCCCCTCTCCTTATTTTTTTATTTCACTGAAACATAGCAGATACGGAGCCAGCCGTCAATATTACGAAAAAATCTTGAAATATATCCGCCTCGCGGGATAAATTTGCCCCTATCCTATCACCAAAACGTTTTTTTTACCAAATAAAAAGGGGTATTGAGGGCAAACACGCTCAATACCCCACCACTCCCTGTGACGCACAACTGCTTTTGCGCAGTTCGCAGTCAAACAGTTGCACAGTGAGACTCCCACGGCCGGCAGACTGCCGAGGGCGGGCCCACCCACTAACTACCCTCCGTTCACGGAAATGGCCGAGAAACTGTTTTCTTTGCGGACAGATACTGTGCCCCCACACACCTCTCCTCAAAAGGCGGAAAGGGCCAGGCGAACTATCCCGGAATTTATAACTCCACCACGATGGCGGAGCGGGGTTGTATCCCGGAATAGGAGCTATCCGCAACAGTTGCAGCTTCTCTGTTTGTGGGACGTCCTCTGGGCTAAATGGCCGCTGTTATATGCCAGCGACCGGCCCTCAGCCCCACAAAGTTCCTAAAAAAGGATTGCGAATTCACTTTTCAATATTTAAGGGGCAAAACCTGTTTCTGCCCCTATCCTATCACCAAAACGCCGTATCTGCCAAATGAAAAACAGGGTTTTATCCCTGTTTTTGCCAGAAAGCGTTTGCCGGCTTTTTTATTCCAGATCTTTTTTCATCTTTTCAAACTCATCTTTCGAAATTTCTCCCTTGGCATAGCGTTCTTTGAGAATATCCAAGGCGCTGTTTTCTTTGTGCTTGCTTTCATCGCGGGGATGCCAGCAGCCATGGCCGAAAACACCAGAAACGCCGCGAATCAAGGCAAAAATCGCCCAAATGATGAGCACCCAGAAAAGAAGCATAAAAATCCACCCAAATCCAAAACCATAACCGAATCCTCCCATATGTCCAAAATAATTTCCCATCATATGTTTACATTACTTACACTATCAAATATTACGCTTGGAGCGGTTGTTTGTTTCAAACGCCTTTTTTGCCAACAAAGACGGCTTTCAGCGAAGTTTGCTCTTGAGATTTCTCACAAAAATCAGGCCCTGCAGAAACCGCAGGCCGTAGAAAATGTGGGTAAGAAAAATATAGTATGACGCGGCGAGCGTCACGAGAATATTTTTTTCGTGCCGGTATATGTCATAGAAAGCATTGAGAAGCGCCACGAAATAAATTATCCAGCCGAGGACATAAAGCTGGATAAATATTTTGGAAAAATAGCTTGCCACGCCCCCGATGATAATAAACAAGACGAAAAGGCTCGGCATGAAATATCTCCAGTTATGCGACGTTTCAGAAAATTTCTTGGCGAAAAATCCGCGGTGGAGGCCATAGGAACTGATTTGCTTCACGTGTTTTGCGAGACCCTCGCGCCGGTGATGATACACAACGAGCTCTGGATCATAGAGAATCCTGGTGTTTTTCTTCGTCAGAAGATCATAGCCCAGTTTCGTATCCTCACCCGGCCAATAATCTCCCACAAAACCGCCCAACTCGGAAAAAGCCTGTTTGCGGATGGATAGATTGACAGTCGGCCAATCCGCCACAAATTTCTTTTTTCCATAAGACCGGTATCTTTCCGGAAAACCTCCCGAAAGAGGACTCAAAAACGTCGCCCCGGAAACCCTTTGCCAAAATTTGTTTTCTTTCGGAGTCATAGCCGGCCCCCCGACGGCTATGATATTTTCGTCTTCGAAATCTTTCCCAAGAACATTCAAAAAATCGCTTTTGGGATAAGCGTCGTCATCAATGAAAACAAGAATCTCCCCTTTCGCGTCCCGGATGGCGAGATTTCTCTTTTGCGCCGGACCGACAGGACCGCTCGCGATTTGCCTGGTTTTTTCCCAAATTTCATCCGTCGCCTCGTCGGGATAAATTATAATCTCGAAATTATCTTTCTCAAGAGAAAGAATTTTCGAAACAGTGCTTCGAATATAATCGTTTATTTCTTTTACCGGGATAACGAAGCTGTATTTGATCATGGTGTCAAATTATCGGCTCGATAATTTTTCTCTTTCTGTTTGAAAAATTGAGGAAAGCGGCCAGAAAATACCCCAGAAGAAGCGACGCGCTTACCCAAACCGCGATTTCGCCCAAGTTGCCGTGATGCCGGAATATTGCGGCAGCCATGACAACCACCGTGAGAAAAAGAAGATAATTTATCCGGAAATCATGCCGCGCGAAAGCCAGGTCCGATTCAAATTTGAGAAAGGACATAACGAGCGACATCAGCCCAAAAAGCCAGAGATTTCCCGAAACGAAAATATATTTACCGCCAAAAAGGAGACCGACTATATTTTGAGGAACAAGAAAATAGGCCAGAATCAAGCTTCCCCCCATGGTGAGCATCATGGCGAGAGAAAAAAGAAATATCCTGGAATGAAGCTGTTCTCCCCGGTGGCCGTCAGCGCAGGCCCGCGGCAGAGCGACGCTTACTATCGACAAGTTCAGCCAAAGAACGATTTTCCCCAAAACAGAGAGAGCGCCGTAATATCCAGTGAGCTCTGAAGTGGTCAAGTTTTTCACCAGAAGCACGTCGGCATTCATAACGAGAGCAACCATCAGGGAAAAGAAAAATATTTGAATCGCGTTTTTCCAGATTTTTTTTCTGGATATATATTCTTCCCGGTTTTTCTTGATTTGGGAAAGATTCGCTCTTTTCATTCTTTTCCAAAAATATGCGGCGATCATCCATCCCAAAAGAGTCGAAATCGCGAGAGAAAAAACGACCGGCGAGGATTTTCCGAAAAAAACCGCGAACCCGTATCCGAAAATGAGTTTTGAGGAAGCCGCGAGCACTCCCACAACCGTAAGCGCGAGAAATTTTTGCCAAGCCCGAAGAGTCTCTTGAAAAACGACCGCGGCTACAGAGAAAATCACGGCCAATATCCCGGCTGTGATCCCCCACATGTCAGACAGGTGAAGAATTTTTTTCACGAGCGGGCTCAAGGCAAAGAGCAAGAGCGAAATGATAGCGACGATACCGAAAAGTTTTTTGTTGAGGTAGGCGATAAATTGAGCGTTGGCCAAGTAATCTTTTTCGGCCGCGAATAGGGATGAATATTTTATGACGAAATAGGAAAACCCCGAAGCAAAGATGCCCGCCACCGCCACGAAGGCAAAAACGCTTTGCATCTCGCCGTATTCCGAAACAGAAAGGATTCTGGCGACAAAAAAATGAAAAAAATACCCCAGCAGTCCTCCGAGCACCGTGCCGATCATCATTATCAAATTATCCTTTATATATCGGTATTTTAGTACTTTCGTTATCATTTCTGTTTCGTTTTTTTAGGGCTTTATAAAATCTTAGCACATCAGCTGCAAAAAAACACCCCGATGCGCGAGAGGAGTGTTTTTTCTGATTTATCCCGCGAATATTTCTCTATGGAATATACTGCTCGGTGATTTTCACAATTTTCTGGTTTTGAATTTCGACAATATAGGGCACGTTTTTGAGACGCGGTTTGGCATTAGTCGTGAAAATACTTTTAAACTCGGCATAAGTGATCGGCTGGTTCCAGCTGATGTCGCCGCCGGCTTCTCCGATGCTGTAGGTTTGCATGAAAATCTTCGCGGCCGGATTAATTTCAAAAGTGCGGATGAGCGGATTGACGTTGCGGATGTAGTAGTCGTTGAGCACTATGCACTCGCCCGTCTTGGGACATTCGCCGTCTTCCCTCATCGCTTTCTCGGCCGCGTCGCCCGTGAGCCACTGGATGTAGTCGATATTGAGATAACTCTTTCCGCCTTTTTCATAAACTTTCTTGATGTACCCCATCTGCCTTTCGCTGTTTTCAGGAAGCACTCCCGCGTCGCCGCCGCTTGGCGAAACAGTTTGAGGTTCTTCTTCAAAAGTTGATTCCACTTGTTCTTTGAATTTTTCCGAATCCTCTTTTGTTTTTTCCATCTGATTTTGAAGCTGCTCCAATTTTGGCTTGTTTTCTTTGATTTCCTTTTTCACTTTTTTGTAGCTCCAGTAGGCGATTCCTCCGAGTACAAGGCCGAAAATAACGAGCAGTGCCAGACATCCGCCAAGAATCCACCATAGCGCTTTGTTCCCGCCGCTTTTTTCCGGATTTTCAATATTCTTTTTTTTCTCCGCTCCAATTTTGTTTTTTGTTTTCATAGTTTTGAAATTTAAATTTTGAACTTTGAAATTTTAGTATGCGCACCAGGGATTGGGCGTTTCGTCCGGGTCAAGACAACATTCCAGATCCAGATGCCCTGGCTTGTTTTGCTTGCTTTTGCGCGGCTTGTCATTTTTCTTGGCGCAGACGAGTTTTCCGCCCGCTACTTTGGCCGAAACCGGCCTTTTGGCGGTGATTTTCGGATTTGATTTCGGCTTGGGCCTAACGATAGGAATAAATTTGAAATCCAAAACAGCTTCTTTGTATTCGGGAAACATCCGGGTTGTTTCCTTTTCCGGATCGGAAAATCTTTCTCCACTTTCCCCGACAGCCGGAACAATGTTGTAGATATAATCTCCTTTTGTAAGGCTGTAAAAATAGGCTGGCTCAAAACATGGATTATTTTCTTTGATGCTCACTTTTTGAAAATAGTAGCCTTCGGGACCAAAGTTCATCTCTTCGGATAGCCGGCATTCGCTTTTATCTTCCGGCGCCCCATCTTTCATGTGGACATCGTTCGTATTTTCAAGGCTTTTCACTTTTTTCACCGGATATATTTTCACGTCGTATCCTTCGAAAGTGTCGCTTGCGTCGTCACCGTCTTTTCGAAATTTATAAATCGTTTCATAGACAGCGCTTTTTTCGGTGGCCGTTTTGTATTGCGTGTTGTTTTTCCAAGAATCGGGATGCTGGATTTCAAAGCCATACCATTTGTTCTGGTAGGTGTCCCAGGCTGTCGTGTCAATCGGCTCGGGCAACACTTCCCCCGTGAACATTTCCTGCTCTTCGAGAGTCTGGATCAGAGCTTCTTTGCTTCCGGACGGAAATAATTTTCCCTCTTCGAAAAACATTGTCACGCGCTCGTGATATATGACAGTGAGGCCGATGACAAAAAAAGCCAGAAGCACGAACACCCATTCAATTGTGTGAAGAAGAGGCTCGTGCTTGTGGTCAAGAAGATGCTTGATTGGAGAAACCAATTTCTCGAAAAAAGGTTTTGTTTTTTGTTTTTGCATGGTTTTTATCCCCCTCCGATAAATTGCATGATCAATGAAATTATTATAGCAAATATTCCCGTGTATATCTAACCGCCCCCGTTTATGATAAAATATGCCTATGGAAGGAAAAGAAAGAAAAATAGAATTCCCGAAAGGTTTTTTGTGGGGCGCGGCGACTTCGGCCCACCAGGTTGAAGGCGGAAACGTGAACGATTGGAGCGAGTGGGAAAAGAAAAACGCCGAACATCTCGCGAGCGAAGCCAAAAACAAATGGCAAGAATGGCAACAGGAAAAATTTCCCGAAATGTTCGATCCGCAAAATTATGTTTCCGGCCGGGCCTGCGACCACTACAATCGTTACGAAGAAGATCTCGACATCGCCAAATCCCTCGGTCTCAACGCATTTCGTATTTCTATCGAATGGTCGAGAATTGAACCAGAGGAAGGAAAATTCGACGAGCGGGAAATCGAGCACTACCGGAAAGTTATCCAAGCTATCCGAGAGCGGGGCATGGAACCGTTTGTATGCTTATGGCATTATACTTTGCCACTATGGCTTGCGGAAAAAAAGGGAATTTTAAATAAAAGATTTCCTGAATATTTTGCGAGATATTCACGATATATCGTAAAGAATTTGGGCGATATCTGTAAGTTTTGGGTTACGCTCAATGAACCCAGTGTGGTAATCAGCCATAGCTACATCGAGGGAATCAGGCCGCCGGAAAAGAAAAATTTATGGCTTGCTTGGCGGGTATATAAGAAAATGATGGGAGCGCATAACTTGTCCTACAGGTATATCAAGGAAATTTCAGAAAAAAATCAGATTGGTTTTGCCAACCACATAAAATATTTCGAGCCGTACGGAAGAAATTCCACACTGGACAGTTTAGTGGTGCGGGTAGCCGGATATTTCGGCAATTGGATTTTCTACGGTCTTTCAAAGAATAAAAATGATTTTATTGCTCTGCAGTATTATTTCCGCTTTCGTTTGAAATTTCCTAGAAGAATGATAAATGAAAATAAAGAACTTACAGACTTAGGCTGGGAAGTATTTCCAAAAGGAATTTATTATCTACTCAAAGAAATAAATAAAAGATACAGCTTTCCAATATATATTCTCGAAAACGGTCTCGCCGACGCGAAAGACAAAAAACGCGAAAAATTTATCAAAGACCATTTGCGCTGGATCCACAAGGCTATTCAAGAAGGTGTGGATGTCCGCGGATATTTTCACTGGTCCCTTCTCGATAATTTCGAATGGGATAAGGGTTTTTGGCCGCGGTTCGGTTTGGTTGAGATGGACTACAAGACTCTTGAACGCAAAATTCGCCCGAGCGCTTGGGAATACGCGAAAATATGCAAAGAGAATGCGGTAAACTTGTGAATTTTTATAGGCAGACGTCTATTGCTAAATATTGCTATAGCAATATTTAGCAATGAGATAATCAAGGAAGTATAAATTTGAGAATATAAAAATAAAATGAACTGGATCGCAATCACAATCGTGGGCTATATGTTGCTCGCCGTTGAGGCGGTGATGAGCAAGTACATCATCGCTGGCCGGATGAAAAGCTGGCAGCTTTACAGCTTCTATGTCGGAATTTTTTCCGTTTTCAGTCTCGGATTCGCTCCCTTCGGACTCAAATGGTTCGGCGTGATTCCCTTTTTAATTTCCTTTCTATCGGGAATAATATTTTTCCTGTCGTTGGCCTTTCTCTTTCGCTCGCTCCTGCGGTCTTCGACTTCGCGCGTGTACATTTTGTTCGGCGCGACATCGACCGTTTTTACGACGATTTTCGCAAGCCTGATGCTGGGTGATGCTTTTTCGGTGCGCGAAATCATCGGTATCCTCTTTCTTCTCGCCGGCGGAGTGATTATTTCTTATAAATTCTACGCTTCAAGGTTTTTTTCTCACTGGCGCGGGGCGGCGCTGGCCGGAATCCTGGCCGCTTTTTCAATGGTGCTTTTGAAATACGGATATAATCACCAGGCGTTCGTGAGCGGATACGTCGTGAGCCGCGGCGGGATTCTCTTCGCGGCACTCGGCTCGCTTCTTGTCCCGCAATTCCGCCAATCCGTCTTTGAGAACATCAAAAAAAGAAAAGGCCGAGAAAACATTGAAAATCTCGGCGGAACGATTGCCGCCAAAGCCACCGCCGGACTGGGGACCTTGTTCGTGAACTACAGCATCGCGCTTGGGAGCGTGGCGGTCATCAGTTCGTTCGTTTCAGTCCAATATCTTTTGACGTTCGTTTTCGCGCTGGTTTTGTCGTTTTATCTTAAAGACATTTTTATCGAAAGATATTCGGTTCTCAATATTCTGGCAAAGACGGCCGGAATCCTGGCGGTGGCTCTGGGAACGCTACTGGTGATTTTCAAATGATCCAAACATTCAATGTTAGGAGCTCCTAACATTGAATGTTGAGAGATTTTATGAAAATGAAAAGAAAAATATATATTCTGCTTCTTGTAGCGCTGGTCGCCGGATTTTTTTGGCTTGTCCGAAAACCCACCGGTCTTGTTGAAAATTCGGATGATATAAAATGGGGCGTCGCTTTTTCAAAAATGTTCGCGACCGAAATGGGGCTTGACTGGCGGGAAGTTTATCTCGCGACCATTGATGACCTCAAAGTGGAAAGAATGCGCCTTCCAATTTATTGGCAGGATGTTGAGCCGGAGCCGGGAAAATACAGCTTCGATGATTATGATTGGATGATTGAAGAGGCGAAGAAACGGAATGTGGAGTTAATTTTGGTCATTGGACGCAAACTTCCCCGCTGGCCGGAATGCCACGCGCCTTTTTGGGCGGACAAGCTGCCGGAACAAGAAAAACAGGAAAAAATATTGGCGGTGATGCGAAAAGAAGTTGAGCGCTACAAAGACATTCCGAATTTATATTTGTGGCAGGTGGATAACGAACCATTTCTGCCGTTCGGCAAATGCACCACAACCGACAAGGGATTTCTTGACGAAGGGATTGGCATAGTTCGACGAATAGATCCGAATCACAAAATAATGGTGACGGACAGCGGAGAGCTATCCATTTGGGTGCGGGCGGCCAAGCGAGCCGATATTTTCGGGACGACGATGTATCGGATAATTTATAAGGACCCGATCGGGTATTTCAAATATCCTCTTCCGCCGAAATTTTTCTGGCTGAAAGCCAATATTGTCCATCTTTTTTATCCGGGAAAACCAATTGTTGTCTCGGAACTTCAGGCCGAACCCTGGGGACCGAAGCTGATTTATGATTTGACGCTCGAAGAACAGAAAAAATCGATGAGCCTCGCCCAGTTTCGCGAAAATATTGAATACGCGAAACGAGTCGGCTTTCCGGAAAATTACCTTTGGGGCGCGGAATGGTGGTATTGGCTCAAAACCAAACACAACCATCCCGAAATTTGGGAAGCGGCCAAAGAAGTAATCAATAATTCAAATAAATGATCGCAAAAAAATATATCGTTTTCGACATCGGCGCGACAAAAATTTTGAAAGCGGTCGTCAAATTGCGAGGACGAAAATTCGATTTCTTGGAAATTGAAGAGGAAAAAAATCCGAGGAAAGAGAAGAGAATAAAAGAAATTATCTCCTTATATTGCCAAAAAGCGCGGAAAAATTATTGGACAAAAAAAGTCGCTTTCTCCGCCGCCTATATCGTCAACCCAGAGAAAAAAACCGTAAGCGGAGGCAAGGCTTGCTACGGAACGGATAATTTCAATTTCAAATTTCTCGAAGAAGACGGTTTTTTGATAAGGGTCGAAAACGACGGACGATGCTTCGCACTCGGAGAGTATTATTTTGGAAAAGGAAAGGGCAGAAAAAGCATACTGACTCTCACCCTCGGGACGGGAATTGGCGGCGGCTACGTGAACCAAGGCAGCGTTTTGAGGGGAGACAATTTCTCCGCCTTGGAGGTCAGTCATATGAAATATCCGCGCGACAACCGCTACCAGGACTGGGAAAATCTCACGGTGGGAAGAGGCATCAAGAAATATTATCACGGCTTCTCCCGCAAAAGTGCTTCCGCGAAAAGTATATTTGATATGGCAAACAGAGGCGATGCGGACGCTCGAAAAGCGTTGCGTCAAGCGGTTTTTGCGCTTGGTGTGGGAATAGCGAATATTTTGAATATACTTGATCCCGAAATTGTTGTTTTCGGAGGAGGAATATCGAAACGAAAGGATTTCGTGAAAAAAGCCGTCACGATATCCAGGAAAAACGTGTTCAACAAAAAAGCGAATTGTAAATTCGCGATCTCTTCACTCGCAAATATGGCCAATCTTTTGGGAGCAACGATAAGCTTCGGGGAAAAATAGGAACAAAAAAAACCGCCCCGACGTCACCGTATCTCCCTAGAAAAACGACCATCTGCAAGCTGGCCGCGGCACAATGTGCCTTGTATAGAGGATTATTTCTTATGGGTTCGGCTTCACTTCCGTCCATCGTTCCGCACCTGATAGATAAAAACCGCTATATGACCATCTTCGTCATTGACCATTCCATCAGAGAGAAAAACTTTTTTGATGAACGTTAGCTTCCCCTCCTTGGCCATTTTACCGATTTTTATCCCCAGTTCAAGGATGTGCGTGGGATTTACCCCGCCCGTGTTGGTGTTGGGGCAGGAAACACGTTTCGGTTCTGCGCACCTCGCTTCCCGATATAAGAAAAAGGTTGTTTCTTCACCTCGACGACTGATTTTTCCTTTAGAGTGAAAAACCTTTTCGACGAACGTTAACACGCCCGCTTTGAGCATTTTTCCGATTCTCATCCCTTGCTCAAAGATGTCAGCAAGGTTAACCCCACCCGCACTGATATTGGGAAAAAAAATATACTTCTTCCCGGCTAGGTCAAATTTCCAAAATATTTTATCAGGTGCTTGAATTATATCCGCGACTTCTAGCGGAATTATCGAAGCTTCCATATCTGGTTACCTCCTAACCAGTGAGTTGTTCTGATCTGTAATCTTAGCGTTACAGCATTTCTAAGTTTTGTCAATAAAAGCAAAGAGGCAATAATATCTTCTATCACAAAAACGCTATTTCTGGCGTTCTCTGCTTATCTGCAAGTTTTGCCTGCCTGCATTACTACGCCCGCCGCCATGACTGCCGTAAGGCTGTCGGGCTGGCAAAGTATTGCAGGCGGGCATATAGGATTATAGTGATAATGGATACCACTACTTTACCACCTGCCCCGTAGCAAGCGTAGCTTTGCTTCTGGGGTCCAAGTAGTAAAAGCTTACGCTTAACTACGGGATAAATATCTCCTTAGAAAGTTTACCCGTTCACTTTTCGCAGAAAGTGTTTCGGGGAGGTGATTCGTGGGAGATTGGAATTATTTCAACACATAATGCGTGGCTCTCCCCTTGCCTTCCTGTTTTATTATTCCGATTTTCCTAAGCTTCTGTAGCTCCAGCAAGGCCGTCCTTTGCGGACTTTTAAGAATATCCATAACATCACTGACGGCAATTTTTCCCATCTGGTCAATAAAGTCAATTATCTTTTGCTGCTTTTCAGTGAGATAGATTTTGCTCTGAATTGATTTGTCGATTTTCCTGAGTGCAAGCGGTGCAACTTGCCTTTTCACGTTCATAATTTCTTCCCTGAAACCCTCGACAAAATATTCCAGCCAGCTCGTGCAATCTGTTTTTCTTTTCTCAAAATTCTTCCCAACATTGATAGCTTTGTAATAACTCGGCAAATCCTTGTTGTAATAATCCTCGAGTGCAAAAAGATGGCGGAAATCATATCCTCTTTTGTAGAGTATAAGAGTCGCCAAAGCTCTAGCCGTTCTGCCGTTTCCATCATTGAAAGGATGAATAGCTGCAATTTCTAGGTGAGCAACACCCGCCACAATTACTGGATTTATTTCTTCTTTTTCGCTTTTATTTATCCAATCAATCAGTTCTTTGCAAAGATATGGAACATTTGTTGCCTTTGGGCCTGTGTAAACAATTTCGTCTGGAAATCCCAGTCTCCGCTTCACGACGTAAACAGGCCCTTTGCGATAATGTCCTGATTGTTCTTTGGGCAAGGTTTTGTTGGTCACTAATGAATGAATCTTGAGCAGCACTTTCTCTGTTATTGGTTTATCATCTTCAACTAGCTTTTCAATAAATTGGATAGCCTTTAGATAGTTTTTTACTTCATAAATATCCCGAATAGGAGCATCAACCTTTTTGTTGGCATACAAAGCTTCCACCTGGCGAATATCCAAAACATTCCCCTCGATTGCCGTGGAGCTATGGGACATTCTTATCATCGCTTGGCGCTTGAGCCGAAGTTCGTGCTTGGGGAGAAGTTTCGCTTTTTCAATAATCCCCTTGGCTTCGGCAATGTCCGTCAAGTTTTTGACTATTTTGGTTGTGAGTTTGTATTGAGGTTTAAGCATATTTCTATTATACACGATTTTTGGAAATCACGCAAGAATCACGCAAGAATCACGCAATACATTATGCATCTGGATGGTTCGTGAGTTTTTGCTCCTTTCCATAGCCGTCACACTTTAGCTTCGCGGGAAAGGAAGTTTACCCCGCACCATCCGCAGGATTGGTGCTGGGGTCAAGGCGAGTTACCCACTCCAGAGCGGAGCGGAGTATATAGCAAAAAACCGCCAGTTTTTGGCGGTTTCTGCTTTTGGAAAAAAGATGCTTCAGTTGATTTGATAACCAAGCAATAAGTCATTGAAAAACTTATCATTCAAAACTGGGATTTGTTTCGTTTTAACGATAGAGCAAGCATAATTGAAAGCTTCTTCTATAGCCACTTTTCCATCGTATTTTGGAGGATTGACGCTTCTCCTGCCAAGCGGATTAAATCCGTCTCCCAATCCATCTATCATTGCTCTTTTAACAAAATAATGGGCAAACAATCCTTCGCTTTCTTGGAAAACATTCGTATCAGTTTGTGTTCCTCCCAGATAATATGTCCAGGAGTTTTGAGTTTCGGTGCTGGACATAGCCAAAACCCTCCCATCAGACTGAAGGTCATTCATTCCGCCAGCTTTGCAAGTGTCAAAACCGAAAAATATCCTGCTGGTCGGAGAATTTGAGAGCCATTCCTTCAACTGGTCGTCCCAGATATAAGACGCATCACTGGGAGTATAGCTCACGCCGTTCAGAAAAGCAGCTTCATCATAGCTTTGGTCATAAATCACTATGCCTTCGTCCAATGATTCATCATTAATAGTATTCCCCGCATCATCAGTGTAAATACCTGTTGTTCCGTGTCCGCTGAAAAAGAAAACCAGCTCGTCATTTTCTGTTAATCTAGTTTGAATCAATTCATCAACTTTGGCTTTTATGGAATCATATTTTGCATTGGCATCGCTGAAGATAAAAATGTGCTGTCTGTCATTTTTGTAACCATATTTGTCTACCAGAGCTTTTTTCATATTCAAAGCGTCCTCATCTTTGCAATAATATGGCAATTCATTTTCAGTAAAGCGTTCTTCGGGATAATCATATCCCGTTTTAGCAGCAGCCACGCAAAGGTCATTGACAGTTCCTGGATAATTAGCAAGTCCAATCAAAATTGCGTATTTCTCACCACCGGCTGGTATCGGGTCACCCACTGTTCCCGTTGCGCCACCAGCTGTCGGGTCAGGAGTCGGGGTTGGTTTTGCTGGCTTTCCTTTTATGGCTTTCTCTAGCTCATCCACCGATTTTTTCTCGTTTTCGGTCAGGGCTTTCTTTTTGAAGACTTGAACATTTTTAGCCTGACTGGGTTTGTTAAACTTGCTATCTTTTTTCCCTTGTGCTGATACTCCCATTGCACCAAGCAAGAATGCAAAAGCAAGCATAGCTATCATCGTTTTTTTCATTTTATCTTTCTTTTAATAATTACTTTCAAATAGTAGCACGATTAAGGCAAGATGTTAATAGCAAATCAAGCGGAGCGGACTCCAAAAATCTCCCTCAAAATAGTTCGTTTCCCAGCAGATAACACAAAAAGCACCTTTTGTGGTGCTCTTTGTTATAGCAAACTTTTGCGGTTGTCCTGTATATAAAGCTAAATAAATAGCTTTATACTAGCCAAAGAAATCTATTTTGTCATCCCGCCGAGGCGGGACGAACGACCATATGGGTTTGTGCCTCGATAAATCGAAGCGACTTCACCGTATCTCCCTAGAAAGGAGGGTAAGTTTTTTGGAAAAGAAAAAAGCGGACATCCGTATAATTCTGTCCACAAGATGTGTTGCCGTTAAAATGAGATAATTTTATCTGACTCTTCAACAATATCCATCAAATCCTGCATAGTGGACAAAGGACAGACAGAGGAACCTTCTTTGTGTCTCATTTTAAGGCAGGTTCCGCAGGCGAAAATTTTTCCTCCGCCATCCAGAAATTCTTCCATCTGTTTCTTAATATCAAACTTAGTGTCCTTTATGTCTTCGCACTCAACTCCTTTCCCGATGAGAAAAACTTTAACACTGTGTTGTTTTCCTAGCGAAAAATTGCCAAACCTAAACGCATTCCATACAACTTCTGGGTCTGTTTGGCTGATTATGATTCCTATTTTCATAATTTCACTTCACGTTTTACCGTCTACATTTTACATCACAGTCCCAAATCTTTTTTCTTCGCTTCAAACTCTTCTTTGTTCAACTCTCCCTTGGCGTATCTTTCTTTGAGAATATCCAGGGGAGGTTTTTCGTGTCCGTGCGTTCCGTGAGACTGGCTTACCAGCCATTTTATCAGAATCACGATGCCAGCGACAATCAGAATCCAAAAGAGAAGCATAAATATCAAACCAAATAATCCGAAGCCCCATCCCATTGGATTATTTCCAAAACCCCACATCATAGAATTATTGTTATTTTGATTAAATCCTGTGGGAGACGACCACACTCCCATCATTGGCATAAAATTGAAACCCTGCGGATATTGAGCGGAAGTGTCGCACCCGCTCATTCGTTTTCCCATAGCGATATGCATCCGCTCTTCGCCCTCTTTTCCCAATCTTTGTTCCAGCATCGCATTCATTGCTTCGTGGGAATCGCCCATCATCGTTCCCATAAAGTATTCACCGAGCAATTCATAGTCGCCTTCGGACAAATTCTGACAGCTGGTCTGTCCCGACTGCAGATTTTGCCATATTAGCCTTCCTTCTTGTTCTTCTTCGGCTGTCTCAGAGTCTGCTCTTGCCAAATTTTGATTATTGCCCCAAAAGCGACCCATCATAGGCTGGGCAAAAGCAACTGACGTCAAAGCTACAAAGATAAGGGGGAATAATGCTAGAGCTACCTTTTTCATAACAATTGGTTATATTACCTTAATACAAAACTGCGTATGGATTGTTTTCAAGCAGGGCAAAATATCTCCCTCAAAACGAAACGTTTCCTGGGAAATAACACAAAAAGCACCTTTTGTGGTGCTCTTTGTTATAGCAAACTTTTGCGGTTGTCCTGATGCTAAAATCTATTAACGACCATATAGGATTATAGTGATAATGGATACCACTACTTCACCGTATCTCCCTAGAAAGGAGGTGATCCATCCACAGCTTCCGCAAAATTTGCAAATATTATTTATCGAAAAGATTGTTTGATTCGATATGATTTCCAAGGTACATCACTATTATATCAGATACACCTTACTTGTCAATACCCTGTATAAGTCCACCCTCGATTGCACTCCTGAGGCAAATTAAAGTTTACGGATTGCAATGACAATATGAATTGTAGCGGAGAGAGTTTGTTCTGGAAAGCATAGTGCACTCTCCTGGTGTTGTACCAGACCAGATAATCAATGATTTTGTTGTTGAAAATATCGGGATTTAGAAGCTCGGGTTTATGGAAGTCAATGAATTCATCTTGCAAGGTCCGGTTGAATCTCTCGCAATGGGCGTTCATCTTGGGAGTTTTGGGATAGGTGTGAAAATGAATGAGATGCAGCTCTTTTAACTTCCTGGAAAAGTGTTTGGCAAATTCCGAGCCGTTGTCAGTCAGGACGAATTTGACGGGAAAAGGAAATATTTTGAGGCAGAGTTGGAAGAATTCCGCGGCGGCGGCAGACGCGTGGGATTTGGTGCTCCAGGCGAATCCGAACCTCGTGTAAATGTCTTCGAAGGAGATAACATAGCGCCTATTGCCGTTCAGGTGCTCC
>JASEHL010000049.1 GCA_030018805.1 Patescibacteria group bacterium | reverse complement strand
GGAGAGTTTGTAGTAATTGTGAATTAAAAAGGAAAAAGTAAGAAGGAAAAACGAAAAGTAAAAAGTCAAAACCGTTTTTAGTTTTACCTTGTCGTCTTTACTTTTTCAATTTTATTTTTTACTTTATGAAAAAATTCTATATCACCACTCCCATCTACTATGTCAACGACAAGCCGCATATTGGGCACGCGTATACAACCATTGCGGCGGACGTGCTGGCGCGGTTTCATCGTGAACTTGGAGAAAATGTATTTTTGCTCACCGGAACGGACGAGCACGGGCTCAAAATTCAGCATAAAGCGGAAGAAGCCGGAAAGGAGCCGCAAAAATTTGTTGATGAAATTTCCAGCGAGTTCAGGGGTTTGTGGGACAAGCTTGAGATAAAATATGACAATTTTATCCGGACGACTGATCCAAAACATAAAGAAGCGGTGCAAAAAGTTTTGCAAACTCTTTACGATAAAGGCGCGATATATAAAGGCGAATACGAAGGTCTATACTGTGTCGCCTGCGAGCAATTCAAAAATGAAAACGAGTTGGCCGAGGGACGCTGTCCGGACCATGATATCGTCGTCGAAAAAATAAAGGAAGAATGCTATCTTCTCAAAATGGCTGATGCGCAAAAAGAGCTGATTAAAAAAATAGAAAAGGATGAGTTCAGAATCGCGCCGAAAAAATATAAAAATGAGATTCTCTCGTTTCTCAAAAATGAAAAGCTAAAGGACATTTCTGTCTCAAGAAAAAATGTTTCTTGGGGAATTCCGCTTCCGTTTGACAAAGAACATATGACTTATGTCTGGGTAGACGCGTTCTTGAATTATCTTACCGGTTTGGGCTGGAACGGCGTCGAATCTATCCAAGGTTCGACCTTTCCGGACCTTTCCAAGGTTCGGCCTTTCCCTTCCTCGAGCGAAGCTCTCGGAATTCCTCAAGGCCAAACCTTTTCGAACCTTTCGTTCTGGCCGGCGGATGTTCAGCTCATCGGAAAAGATATTTTGCGGGTGCACGCGACGATCTGGCCTGCCATGCTCATGCATCTCGGCATAGATTTGCCGAAAATGCTGTTTGTCCACGGACATATTCTCTCCGGCGGGAGAAAAATGGGCAAAACTTTGGGAAATGTGATTTCAATTGACGAGATGCTCGATAAATTCGGCGCGGACGGAACACGCTATCTCCTGATGAGCGCGGGAACATTCGGCGGGGATGTTGACGCGACAATGGAACGGATGACGGAAAAATACAACGCGGATTTGGCGAACGGGCTGGGGAATCTAATAAGTCGTGTTATAAAATTGTACGGGAATATGGATATGGTGTTTGAATTTAAACGAACTAAAAAAATTGAAAGCGAAGACAAAGTATTAGCGGAACATCTAAGAAATACAGAATTGGATGCAGTCTTGAAGGATACCTGGAGTATGGTTCGTGCGCTTGATAAGTATATTGAGGAAAATAAACCATGGGAGCTTATCAAGGCAGATAAGGTAAAATTTGAAGGAATAATAAGACACCTAGCGGACGGCTTGATATTTATTGCCGATGATATTCTCCCTTTTATGCCGGAAACATCCGAAAAAATCAAAAAAGCGCTGGAAACCAAAAAAGCGGGAGTTTTGTTCCCGCGCACATCCCAGAGTTGAACTCTGGGGGCTAGCGCTGTATAATAAAACCATGAAAAGGAAAGGCTTTGCAAACGGAGAATTTTATCATATCTTCAACCGAGGCGTGGATAAGAGGAAAACCTTTTTAGACAAGAGCGATTATTTTAGGTTTTATACTTCGCTTATACTAGTCAATAATGTTGAAGATGGACTGATGCATAAGTGGAGGGACTATCGTAAGTTCAATCCCAGAGTTCAACTCTGGGATGTTAGTTTTTTATGATTGATACGCACGCGCATTTGGATTTTCCGGAATTCGACCAGGACCGCGAGGAAGTGATTTCGCGGTTTTTTGAAAATGGTGGTCGGGCAATAATTAATATTGGAGTTGATTTGGAGAGGAGCTGGAAGTCAATTGAGATTGCCAAGAAGCATAAAGGTGTTTTCGCAAGCGTTGGGTTGCACCCGGACTTTTTCATGAAACATGGAACACATAACATGGAACAGGATTTTGATGAATTGAGAATATTAGCGAAGCATGAAAAAGTTGTGGCGATAGGGGAAACCGGTTTAGACTATTTTCGCATTAAGAAACCGGATTTCTCAAGAGGAAATCCGGTTTCAGTTGAGGAGATTAAGGAAAGTCAGAAGCGGGGGTTTTTGGCGCAGATTGAATTGGCGCGGGAATTAAACTTGCCCGTTATTGTGCATTGCCGGGAAGCGTGGAGCGATGTCTATGAGATAATTTCCGGATTTTTAAGGTTTAGCCTTAAAAATGAAAAATCAACTGGTGGTTCGTCTAAGGTTCGACCTCCTATTCAAGGTTCGACCTTTCCCTTGTCCCGATCAGATCGGGACAATTCCCCAAGGTCGAACCTTTTGGGAATTCCTCAAGGTCAAACCTTTTTCGTTTTGCATTGTTATTCCGGCGAAGAAAAAGACACGGAAAAATTTCTCAAACTGCCGAATGTATTTTTTTCGTTTTCCGGAAATATCACTTATCCGAAACCTGCGGAGCGGGCGGCGAAACTGGCGGAAGCAGTGAAGATGATCCCGCTTGACAAAATTATGCTCGATTCCGACGCGCCGTTTCTTGCTCCGCAAAAATACCGGGGAAAAAGAAACGAACCGGCGCACGTGAAGTTCATTGTCGAAAAAATCGCGGAAGTGAAAAATGTCAGTGTCGCGGAAGTGAAGAGAACGACGGATGAGAACGCGATTGAGTTCTTTTCTATGGACGCGAAGTCTGCGAGGCATAAGCATGAATAAATCGAATTTTTTGGACACGAAATTTAACCGATACCGACAGGGACAAAATGGAATTTTGCGGCGGGCAACCCGAAATGTCAAAAAATGTTGCATAATTTTTTCAGAGGGACTTGACAAAACTAAAGGAGGCATAAATAGTCGAAGAGAATAAAAACGGAAATTCACCCGGAAACGCGGTGAAGAAAACAAGGCGAAAGTTGTCATCCGATATTTGGCGTTCAATGCGCGATATCGGATTTTTTGTCGGAAATGGCGGGGAGAGGCCGAGGAACTGGAAAAATAAGGGGAGAGAAAAAGAAAAAACGTCTGTTTTCCAAGTTGAGAAAAAAGTAACCCATATTCGCGAGAAGTGCTTTGACAGGGCAAACAGAAAAAATAGAATTGATAGTATAAGGGACGAGCCTCGGGCTGTGGAATTACGATCAAATAAAAGAGGCACTAAAGGAAGTGCGGGGAAAACGTTAATGCCGATGTTTAAAAGAAAAAACGTGCGAGCTCCCTCCGCGTTAATCTCGGCGAATATCGCGAATAAATTCATGAAAAAAAGCCAAGCGATTTCGTCGAGAGAATATGAATAAATCACATCTTGAAGTTTAGAATCAGCGCGGGATAAACGTTTCAAAAATCAATGTCCCAAAAGAGGCACAAAAATAAAACGATATTTGAACGGGAACTTGAAATAGCAGCGGATTTTTTCAAGACTCTTTCGACGCGAAAAAGGCCATCGGGAAATGGGTGGTCTTTTTCGCGGCGGAACGCGAAAGACGACGCCAAAAAAAGGCTGGAAAAAACCAGAAGGAAGCTGGAAGAATTGTACCAACAGAAAACAAAGGGCGCGGGAAGAAACGTGAATTTCAAATGGCCGAATTTTAATACGGAAGAAAAAACGCAGGCGCTCAACAATATCCTGGAAGACGAAACAAAAAAACCGAAAGAGAAAATCACTGTTGCCGCTCAAGAAATTCAAAAAGCAGGAGAAGAAAAGAAATTCGCGGCGCTCGAGGAAAACGATTCGCGGCTCATTTCAATTTCGGACGCGGCAAAAATTTCAAAGTACAAAAGAGAATATCTTGGATATTCGATTCGTCAGAAAAAACTTTGGGCGCAAAAAGTGAACGGTGCCTGGATGACGACCAAGGAGTGGGTGGATAAATTTGAGAAGGAGGCAGCCGAGAAAAAAGAAAAAGTGAAAAAGGATTTGTCGAAAAAAATGGGAGAAGGGATCGGGCTGGTCGCGGCGATCGAAGAAACAGTCGGGGAAATGGAAAATTTGAAGAGAAGTCTGAAAGAAAAAAAGAAAGAACTGCAAAAAATATTCGCCGCTCAAAAAATAGCGAGGCCCGTGGCGGCGCTTCTCCTGCTCGTGGTCTTTGCGGTTGTCGCCAATGTTACCAAAGCGGATTTTGCTTCCTGGTCGGACTGGGGGACGAAAAAAGCTTATGAGAGCTATAACGCGGCCGTGAACGGCGCGTCGAAGATCGTCAAAAATGTCGACGGCGACGCGGCGGAAAACATTTTGAAAATCAGGGTCGGCGTGGAAAAGTTCGCGGGCATCGCGCAAAATGTTTTCAGAAGGGATAAGATAAAACAGTTTGAAAAAAATTCCAAGTTGAATCTGACGGGCGATGACGGGAATCGGGAAGAAATCGCCGGAGTGGAGGCGCCGGATTTTTCATCCTCGCAAGAAATGGTTTCCGAAAGCGACGGCGCTCGAGGAAAGGTTCTCGCCGTTGCTGATGTCGCCATGGCGGAGTTGATCAACATCGGCGACGTTGAAGTCTCCGCCTATCTCATGGACGCGGACAACCAGCAAATACTAAACGGAGAATACGAGGTGAGGTTTGGAATCTATTCAACCGACCGCGCCGAAACCGACCCCTATCCCTCCGACACCGACCAAGCTTCAAGAGTCTGGGAGGAAACCCAGAAAGTGAGCATCCAAAACGGCCTTCTCACCGCGTATCTCGGCCAAATCGCGCCCATTCCGACCAGCTTCGACTTCGCGGCCGGAAATTATTACCTCGGTATCCGGATCGGAGAAGACGCGGAAATGGTCCCCCGAAAAAGAATCGGAGCCGTGCCGCTCGCCCGAACGGCGATGAACGCCCAGTCGCTCTCCGGCTACGCGGTCG
>JASEHL010000048.1 GCA_030018805.1 Patescibacteria group bacterium | reverse complement strand
TCGAGCCGTCATAGATTTAGCATAAATCTCTATGCTGTTCTAGACAAGCTCCTAATTATTAGTTTTGTGTTAGTCTCTACGAACTACGAAAAATTACGAAAATACGAACAAGAAAAAATTCTCACATTTCGTATATTCGTACAAAATTCGTAATTCGTAGCCACTTGGTGGAGATGGGGAGAATCGAACTCCCGTCCAAATTTGAAACCCGAAAAATATTCTACAAGCTTAGTTTATTTGTTTTTGGGCAGTTTTTCAAGTAGAAAATAAACAAAACCTTGAAAAACCCTCTTCGCGCAATGGTCAGAGATAGCCGCAAAGAAAGGCTATCAATCAAGTCTAATGTATGACACCAGCGATTGCTTATTAGACATCAGCAGACTGATGGTTCCCGCGAATTAGGCAGGAACGGAGGCGTAAGCAGGAGCAAATGCCGAAGCAAATGTCTGCTTAACCTTTGAAAATAAGTTTGCACTTATGATCTTGGCATAAAGTTTATCGAGATTCACGCCTTGCTCGACTTGCGTATTTTTTGAGAACAAATTGTCGATGCCTAGCATCCCCAAGTTTGTATCTGGTATCTGGTATTTAGTATCTAGTATATCTGAAAAATATCAAATACTAGATACAAGATACAAAATTCGAAATACTAAAAACGATTTTTCAAAGCTCTTTCTATTTTCCTATCGCTTTCCCTCTTCTTTATTACTTCTCTTTTGTCGTGCTTTTTTCGGCCCTTTCCGACGCCAAATTCCAGCTTCAAAAGACCTCGCTTAGTATATACCCGAATAGGCACAAGTGTCAACCCATGAGCCCTCGATTTTCCGATAAGAGTGCTAATTTCGGCTTTGTGGAGGAGAAGTTTTCGGGGTTGGGTCGGGTTGTAATTGACGATGACTCCCGCATGCTTGTATAAAGGGATATTAGCGTTGGTAAGATACAGCTCGTTTCCTTTTACAGTCACGAAGCTTCCTTTGAGGCTGATATGTCTTGTTTTCACTGATTTCACTTCGTATCCGCGCAACACCAAACCAGCCTCGTACTTTTCCGAGATGTCGTAGTCGAAATTGGCTCTTTTGTTGATAGCTAAAACGCTCATGTCTTAATTAAAGCGAAAAATTGATTTTTAGGCAATTTTCTTGGTATACTGAAAAAGTTATGAAACGTCAGATTCAAAAACTTATTCAACAAGCCATCAAATCCGCCTACGGGGTTGATTTTGACGCGGGGAAAATAAAAATTGATTATCCGCCGGAGGGGATGGGAAATTATTCGACGAATACAGCGTTACTTATTGCGAAGGAAGTAGGGAAGAGCCCAATGGAGGTGGCGGAGAAACTCGTGGATTTTTGTAGACGTCCGACGTCTTCGGAAATTTTAGACGTCGGACGTCTACAAGTCGCGAAACCCGGATTCATAAATTTTTATTTGTCGGAAAATTCACTACAACTAGTTGTAGTGAGAATTAACGAAGAAAAAAATAAGTTTGGAGATTCGAAAATCGGAAAAGGCAAGAAAATTCATCTTGATTTCGTTTCTGCTAATCCGACGGGGCCGGTACACATTGGAAACGCGCGGGGTGGGCCGCTGGGAGATGCGCTCGCGAACGTTTTTCAAAAAGCGGGATATAAACCTTATCGCGAATATTATGTGAATGACACCGGCAATCAGGTCGAGATTTTAGGGCATTCGATTTTGGGCGATGAGCAGGCACAATACTCCGGCGACTATGTTGCCGAGATCAAAAATCAAATATCAAAAATCAAAGATAAAGATGCGAAATCAGTTGGGGAAGATGGCGTAAAGATTATCCTCGAAGAAATAATAAAGCCTTCGATGGAGAAATTTGGAATCAAGTTTGACAATTGGTTTTCGGAAGAAGAACTGCAAGAAAGCGGGAAGGTTGATGAGGTGATAAATATTCTGAAAGAGAAAGATTTTGTTTACGAGAAAGACGGAGCCCTGTGGTTCAAGTCCACCCAGTTCGGCGATGATAAAGACAGAGTTGTTGTGAAGTCAACTGGCGAAAAAACATATTTTGGGTCGGACATCGCTTATCATAAAGAAAAATTTGGCCGGGGGTTTGATAAATTGATTGATATTTGGGGAGCTGATCATCATGGAGAAGTGAGAAGGATGAAAGGCGCGCTAGAGGCGCTGGGGTACAAGGATAAATTAGAAATTATTCTCACCCAATTTGTCCGTGTGCTGAAAGAAGGGAAAGAAATGAAAATGTCCAAGCGAGCGGGAACTTATGTGAGCGTTGACGACCTTATCGATGAAGTTGGCTGTGACGCAACGAGATTTTTCTTTTTGATGCACAGCGCGGACACGCATATGACATTCGATTTGGATCTGGCCAAAGAAAGAAGTGAAAAGAATCCCGTCTATTATGTGCAATACGCCCACGCGAGGATCGCGAGCATTTTGCGGAAAGCGGAAGATTTAGTACCAGAGTTCAACTCTGGGAGAATCCCAGAGTTCAACTCTGGGATGCACTCCAAAGAACGCGCATTGATTTTCGAGCTTTTGAAATTTCCCGATCTTGTCGAAGAAATTTCTCAAAATTACGCCGTCCATTATCTTCCCCAATACGCGATGGGGCTCGCGGATAAATTCCACTCATTCTATGATGAATGCCGGGTGATTGACGAGAGCAATTTGGAATTGACTGCGGCGAGATTGGAATTGGTGAAGGCGATGAGAATCGTTTTGGCGGAAACTTTGGGATTGATGGGAATCAGCGCGCCGGAAAAGATGTAAATATTAAATTTATATATGGCAAATTATTACAACAACGGACCTAGGAAAAAGATGTTCCTTGACATCGAGACTCTGCCCGCGCCGGAGCATATGCATGAGGTACTGAAAGAAATTCACGAGTACAAGAAGAAAAAGAAAAAAAGATTTGGGGAAAAATATTCAACAAGTTTCGAAAATTTTCTCCTTGGAACGGGCCTCGACGGAACTTTTGGAAAAATTTTGTGCATTTCCTACGCGATTGATGACAGTATGATCCACTGCATCTGTGATGAGGACGAGAAAAAAGTTCTGAAAAATTTTTGGGACGCGGCGGAAGACGCGGATCTCTTTGTCGGTTTCAATATTATTGACTTTGACATGAAATACATTGTGCAAAGGTCAATGATTCATGGAGTAAAGCCGAGAACGAAAATGAGATTGAGCTTCGCGCGCTATCGAAGCGAGCCGATGTTCGACGTGATGCACGAATGGAACCAATGGAGTTTTGGCCGCGGTGTATCTCTTGATACGCTGGCGCGCGCCCTTGGCCTTCCGACTTCCAAAACCAACATGGATGGTTCGGAAGTTTTTTCCTACTATAAAGAAGGAAAAATCAAAGAAATCTGTGCTTACTGCGACGCTGATGTCGAGGTGACAAGGAAGATTTACAAAAAGATGAATTTTGAGTGATCTTTACGAATTACGAATTCAGTACGAATATACGAAAATTTCATATGCGTTATTACGAGGTTATCGATCATCCAGCGGATTTAAAAATAAAAGTTTTTGGAGAAGATCTTTCGGATCTTTTTTGTAATTTGGTTCGGGCAATCGCTTCGGAGCAACTTGGAAACTCGGTTTCCAAGTGGAAACCGAGTTTCCAAGTGAACAGGGACTGGGAAGAAATCATAGTTGAATCGCCGGACTCGTTTTCACTTTTTGTCGATTTCGCGAACGAAATAATATATCGCTCGGACGCGAACAATAAAATATATGCCGATTGTGAAATAGAAGATGTCAGTGAAAATAAGATAAAAGCTAAAATTTCAGGCGTAACAGCAGACAAAAAACTCGACATTAAGGCGGCGACGTATCATGAAGGATACGTCAAGCAAGTTGATAGAGGGCGGGAGGCCGTTATTTTATTTGATATTTGATTTGCATGGCTGACACGCTACTCAAATTTTCAATTCACAATTTTCAATTTTCAAATAAATTTCAAATGACTAAAAGTGCGCAAATTTAACCACGTGGGTATAAGTGAGCACCATATTGATTATCTCCCAAATAAAAAAAAGAAGCTGGGTGTTGCCATGCTTCGAAAAAAAGGGGGGTGGAGGCGGTGACAGGATTCGAACCTGCGGCAACTTCTTTACCAAAGAAGCGCTCTGCCAGCTGAGCTACACCGCCCCCGAGGGATTTATAATCCCAAAATATAATAGCGTAAAGAACAATGATATTTTCCAGCGGATTTTTCCGCTGGAGCCCACGACCGGACTCGAACCGATGAACCCCCGACTTACCAAGTCAGTGCTCTACCAACTGAGCTACGTGGGCCCGAAAGAACTGGTGTGTCTTTACAGTTTGGCCCGAACTCATTTTATCCGAAATTCCTGACCGAAACCAATCGCTCCGCCCCGCCGCCGCTCGCTGACGCTCGCCAGCCAGCAAAAAAGTTTTCTCTGCATTTCTGATTTGCGCGCGCCGGATTTTTTCTTCTAAAAGGAAAAGAAAACTTTTTTGCTGGCTTCTGCTCTGATCGAGCAGGCGGCGGGGCTTCGCTTCCGGCTCGGGCGAGGCGGAATTCCCCCCACACCCCCCTTCCGCCTCGCCCTCGGTTTGAACCGGAGCGGAAAGGCAAACTACCAAAGAACCTGTTAAAAATGTCGGCTCGAACTTTATGAAGGCCAGAAGCGGGCTTTTCTTTGTTTTCATACTTTTTTGATATTGGATTGTTCTGTAGAATTTTTTTCCTTCAAAAAATTACCGAGCTTACGCAATTCTTCAATAGCAGGAATCACTTCTCGACCCTTTACCGTAAGCGAGTATTCAACTTTCGGCGGAATAACCGGATAAGATTTCCTCTTGATAAGGCCGTCTTTTTCAAGTTCCTTCAACTGTGCAGAGAGCATTTTATGAGAAATGCCCTCAAGGTCTTTTTTTAACTCGCCATATCGCCAAGGGGATTTTTTACTGATACGCCAGAGTATGGGCATTTTCCAACGTCCACCGATCTTTTCCAGTGCGAACTCGACAGGATTATGATACTTCTTTTTTTCAGAGATAAAATGTGGCATACTCACCTTAGGTTAAGTATATAACTAATTGGTGCATACTTGCAATTAATTTAGCAAAGAACTATACTATATGCAAGGTCGAACAATTAATATTGGAGTTAGTATAGAACACGACTAGAGCTACTTAACAATTTTCTAATAATTA
>JASEHL010000047.1 GCA_030018805.1 Patescibacteria group bacterium | reverse complement strand
GTCTTCGCCTAAAGGCGAGGGAATTTCTCCCATTCCCCGAGGGGGACATTAATATCTTCATGAGCTAAAAAAACTTCCAGACCAAATATTTCGAGTTGCTCCTTGATTTTTCCAGCGATGCTTTTATCTTTTGTTGAATAGCTTACAAAAACCCTACTTGTTCTTCCGATGTATTCACTAGAAACATCTCGAAATTCATTATTTTCATTTTTTCCACTCTCATCTTCTAACAACATCCTAAATTCGACCGATGTAATTTCAGGCAGTTCATCCGCCACAGGATACATATCATGAATCGACTCTAAAAGAAATTTGGTATCTTCTCCAGAAAGATCCTTTAAAAGATAATATTTAAAAAAGGGAGCAAAAATAATGTAGGAGGATATAACCGAATTCCAACGAGAACCAAATTGATTAGACATCTCTACTTTTCCAATGGAACCCTCTAATTTTTTGGCTAAATCATCTCTTTTCTTATGAATTAGTATCTTTATTAAACTATCGACTTCGTTTTTATTCATGGCAAATATTTTAAAGCTCTCAAATCACTTTCTCCTCTTTCCGTGAAAAGCCCGATGAACTTCTTTTAATTGTTTATTCGTCACGTGAGTGTAAATCTGCGTCGTGGTGACGGAGGAGTGTCCCAGCATTTCCTGAACCGAACGGATGTCAGCGCCGTTTTGGATGAGATCCGTCGCGAAAGAATGGCGGAGAGTGTGCGGATGGACGTCTTTCACGATTCCGGCTTTCGTCGCGTAATGTTTCACGATCCTTTGCGCCGTGCGCGGAGTGATTCGCAAGTTGCCTAAATTTTTTTTCTTCTCCAGATGCCTTATTCCCACCCGGACAAACAGCGCTGGATCAATATCGGTTCTTTTTTCCGTGTATCTCTCAAGCGCCGACTTGGCTCGGCCGGAAACAAACACTGCTCGCACCTTGGAACCCTTGCCACGGACGCTGAATTCACCGGTTTTGAGATTCACTTGATCACGATTTAGGTTCACTAATTCCGAAACTCGCAAACCTGAACTGAATAATAACTCCAAAATCGCCCGGTCGCGAAGCGATTTCGCATCGGCGCCGCCGGCCGCCCCGAACATTCGCTCCACTTCTTCAATTTCCAAAAAATCAATTTGTCTTTCGCCTGTTTTTCCAAGTTCTACTTTTTCCGCCGGCAAAGTTTTCACGTCTCGCTTGGCCAGATACTTCAAAAAATTGCGCAGCGCTATCACGTGATAGTTTTGGGTTATTTTTTTGAGCGGCTTGCCCGCTCCGCCAGCCTCGCGGCCAGGCGGGCCGGAGCTAGAGCGAGACGAGTCTTTTTTGTCTGAAAGGCGATTGAGATACAGGCGATAGCTTCGCACCAGTTCGTCCGTGATCGCGGCCGGGGAGCTGACACGCGCCCAGGCCAAAAAACGCTTGAGGTAATGATCGTAATTCTCTATCGTTTTCTGCGAACGATCTTTTTCGATTTCCAGATACTCCAGATATTCTGTTTTTAGCTGGCTTAAATTCACGATATTTATAATAATCGATAACGCGCGGCATTTCAATTATACCAAAAATATACTTCGAGAGATATCCGTTGCGTATTTTGGCTTATACAAGCTAAATTTATGGCTATCCACACCTTATCCCGCGAAAAAGAACCTTGACATAATTTCTCCTTGTGATAACCTTTACCCGTTTAAAATTAGGGACAAAGAGAGCCCGTTTCGGAAACGAATTGGCAGGCTAGCGTTCCTCCGGCTTCTTTGTCCAAGAGAAAGGATAAACCTATTAGTAACATTTTCAAAATCTTCTTCCAGATCTTCTGGAGGGGACTGCGATCGTTACTTAGAGGAGAAAATCTCCGGCGTATTCCTCAAAAAATTCATTCCCTTCAATTTTATATAATTTCCTTCCTGAAAAGGAAGTTTGTTGCCCGAAAACTAATCATCTTCTTCCGAGAATATTCCGCTACGATTATAGTGGCCTTTTGCGTTGTTCTCGTCGCTCTTGTCAATTTCGCTTCTGCCAGAAATACTTCTTCTGATTCTCTCTTCGGATCCGCGGCGAGCAAAGACGACAATCAGCTCCTCAAAAACAAAATTTCCATTCAGAACGAAAGGAAAAACAACCTGGCGACGGCGCCGCTTTCCGGACCGGGATACCTTGCCGACCCCGTTTCTTTTGAAGAAGAGTTCTTTGCTGAAAGCGAACCGACATACGTGGAATCCGCTCCGACAATCCAAAACCAGGTTTTGCTTGCTTCGTACAATCCCATATTGGCAAAGAACACTCGCGAAGCGCAATCCTACCAGGTAAAGACGGGGGACACGCCTTCGCTCATCGCCGCGAAATTCGGCGTGAGCACAAACACGATTCTTTGGGCGAACAACCTATCCGAAACCTCGGTTATAAAGCCGGGGGATAAGCTTGCGGTTCTGCCAGTAACGGGAGTGAAATACAAAGTTCAAAAGAGTGATTCATTGAACGCGATTGTCGCGAAATACAACGCCGACAAGCAGAAAGTTTTGGTCTACAACAATATACCGGCCGACGAAAAACTCCAGGCGGGACAGGAAATTATTTTGCCCGACGGATATATTTCAGCGCCGGTTTCGGCCCCGCCGGGAACTCAATTGGCGACGGCTTATGGGACAACCGGGTATCAAGCGCGATCAGCCACCGCGACAAACTATTACCGCGCGGATTCTCGAGCCGGGCGGGGACACAGATTTCCTTATGGCTACTGCACATGGTATGTTGCCCAAAGAAAATACGTTCCTTGGGGCGGAAACGCCGGCGCGTGGCTCTCAAACGCCCGCGCCAGCGGAAAAGCCACCGGCCGGACACCGCAAGCCGGAGCGATTATCGTGACGGGGGAATCTCGCTGGGGCCATGTGGGAATCGTGGAAAAAGTGAGCGGCAACACGGTCACGATTTCTGAAATGAACTACGCCGGCTTCGGAAGAAAATCCACCCGCACCATCAACGCTAACAGCCGGACGGTGAAAGGATTCATTTACTAAATATTTTGATGTGAAGCTCCACGCGCAAGCCCATGGCCTTCTGGTGCGCGGGTAAAAAACAGGGCTTACTTGATAGGGAGAGCCCTGTTTTTACGTTCAGAAGATTATATTTTCTTCAATTTCCCGAATTTCGCGGAAATTTTTTTGAGCCCGGTTTTCATAAAGGCGATTGTGACAAGGTCATCTTTTGTGGAAATAACAATTCCTTCTCCGAACGTCGGGTGCTCAACACGTTGGCCGTCACGAAAATCGAAGTTGTAATCTTTTTCGTGCTTTGATTTTTGGTCATTTGAAATTGTTTGGAAATTGCCACCGCCTTGGCGGGATCCCGACTTGGCGGGAGAAATCGGAAGCTGGAAATTCCGCACAAGGTGCGGCGATATATCGTCCAAAAACCGCGAGGCGACATTCACTCTTGTCGAGCCGAAAATATGCCTCGTCGTTGCCCAAAGAAGATAGGCTCTCTTTTTGGCCCTCGTGATGCCGACATAGCACAGCCTTCTTTCTTCCTCCAGCTCGCTTGTGTCAAGCAGCGCCCGAGAGTGGGGAAAAAGTCCTTCTTCCATTCCGGCGATAAAGACGGAGTCGAATTCAAGCCCCTTGGCGGCATGAAGCGTCATGAGGTGCACCAGGCCCGATTGCGAATCAATGGCATCCGTCGAGGCCATAAGCGCCACTTCCTCCAAAAACATATCAAGGCCGTTCAAACCTTTTTCTTTTTTGTATTTTTCCGCCACCGTGAAAAGCTCGCGGACGTTCTCAAATCGAATTTGCCCGACTTCTCCCTCGGAAAGAAGCAATTTTTGGTATCCCGTTTCGACTAAAACCGACTCCATCAAATCGGTGAGGGTTGCTCTTTTCGCCCCGTCCCGCAGGCGCTGGACCAATGCGCCGAATTTACAAATTGCGTCAATTTTGTTTGAATTTATTCCCGCGATGTTTCCCGCCTTTTGCGACGCCGAAATCAAATCCAGACTGTTTTCTCTCGCGAACCTTATCCATTTTCCAAGAGTAACGTTCCCAATGCCGCGAGCCGGCAGATTGATTATTCTCTCAAGGCTGATTTCGTCCGCCGGATTGTTGATGAGCCGCAAATACGCCAAAAAATCTTTGATTTCACGCCGCTCATAAAAACGCACTCCGCCCACCACCCTATAGGGAATCGCCGCCTCGAGAAAAGCTTCTTCAATCGCGCGGGACTGGGCGTTGGTCCGATAAAGAACGACAAACTCATTGAGGCTCAAAGTTTCTTCCTCGACCAGCCTTTGAATTTCACAAACGATGAATTCCGCTTCGCCCTCCTCGTCAGTCGCCTTGTAGACGACGAGGTCGTGGCCTTCGGCGTTGTCCGTCCAGAGTTTCTTGTCTTTTCGGCGAAGGTTCTTTGAAATCACTCCGTGGGCCGCGTCTAGAATTTTTTGGGTTGAGCGATAGTTTCGTTCGAGCTTCACTACTTTGGCCTCCGGATAATCCTGCTCGAAATCCAGAATATTTCGGACATCCGCTCCCCGAAAAGCGTATATCGACTGCCAGTCGTCGCCCACAACGCAAAGATTGCGATGGCGCTCGGCCAAAAGATTCACAAAAACGTATTGGGCGCGGTTTGTATCCTGATATTCATCAACCATGATATAGCGGAAAATGTTTTGGTATTTTTCGAGTGTTTTGGGAAATTTCCGGAAAAGCTCAACTGTTTTTTGGAGCAGGTCGTCAAAATCAAGCGCGTTGTTTTCTTTGAGATTCTTTTGATATGCCTCGTAGACTCTCGCCACGATCCTTTCAAAATAGCTTTCGCCGGAAATATAGTCCTCTATTTTCATGAGTTCCCCTTTGGCTTTCGAAATCACCGAGAGCATCGTCCGGGGATTGAATTGCTCGACGCTCAATTCTTTTTCTTTCATTATTTTTTTGATGAGAGCCAATTGGTCCGAGTCGTCATAAATCGCAAAGTTTTTTTTGTAGCCCAGTTTATCGATTTCAGTCCGGAGTATGCGCACGCATATATGATGGAATGTTCCCATCCAGAACAGATGGCCTGCCCCATACCTCAAGTTTTGTGGCGCGGGGCGGAAATCGCTGCCGATCAGCTTTTTCACCCGCTCTTTCATTTCCTCGGCCGCTTTGTTCGTGAAAGTAACCGCCAGAATGTTTCGCGGAGGGACCTTTTTTTCTTTGAAAAGATAGGCGATTCGATGCGCCAAGAGCCGCGTTTTTCCGCTACCCGCTCCGGCAATGACCAAAATCGGTCCTTCCGTCGTGAGGACCGCTTCTTGTTGCTGTTCGTTCAGGCTCTTGATTATTTCCATAACAGATGTATAATACACTACTCACCAGTCCACCAGCTAAAGCTGGTGGGTTGAGTCGGGACTAAAAGTCCC
>JASEHL010000046.1 GCA_030018805.1 Patescibacteria group bacterium | reverse complement strand
GTCTTCGCCTAAAGGCGAGGGAATTTCTCCCATTCCCCGAGGGGGACATTAAAATGATTTCAGTCATTTATGCATTGGGATTTGATTAGAGTAATTAGAAATTAGAGCAATTAGATCAATTTATTATGTTATCTTTTTTCAAGAAAAAACCGAAGTCTCCTCCTCCCGACATCCTCGCTTCCGACACGGACATAGAAAAAGTCTACCAAGAGGGCCGGGCGACCGTCACGGATCTTATCGCGCCGTCGGCTCTTCGCGTCAGCAGCAATTTTGTTCAGGTAGGTGAAACTTTCGCCAAAACCGTTTTCGTCACCACCTATCCGCGCTTCCTTCAAACCGCTTGGTTTTCACCGATCATCAACCTCGACGTTCCGATGGATATTTCGATGTTCATCCACCCGATCGAAACGACCGAAATTTTGAAAACCCTCCGCCGGTCGGTGACGCAGGTCGAATCCCAAATTCATCTCGAGCAGGAAGCCGGAAAAGTTCGCGACCCTATTCTGGAAACAGCCATGCGGGACATCGAAGAGCTTCGCGACCGGCTTCAACAGGGGACAGAGAGGTTTTTCAAGTTTGGACTGTATATGACCATCTACGCGAACGACAAGGAATCTTTGGAAAAATCGAGTCAATTCATTGAATCGCTTCTTGAATCGAGACTGGTTTACGTGAAAGAAGCCATCTTTCGCTCCGAGCAGGGCTTTGCCTCGACTTTGCCGATTGCCAATGACGAACTCGGAATCGCGAACAATATGAACAGCACTCCGCTTTCGACCACCTTTCCTTTCGTTTCTTCCGATCTTTCTTCAAATTCGGGGATTCTTTACGGCATAAACCGCCACAACAACAGCCTTATTCTTTTCGACCGTTTCGAAATGGAAAACGCCAATATGGTCATTTTCGCCAAATCCGGAGCGGGAAAAAGCTACGCCGTGAAACTTGAAATTCTGCGTTCGCTTATGATGGGTTCCGAGGTGATTGTGATTGATCCCGAAAACGAATACGAAAATCTTTGCGAAGCAGTGGGGGGAACTTTTATCAACATTTCTTTGAGCTCTGATTATCATCTCAATCCTTTCGATTTGCCGGCCGTTCCCGAGAACGAGGACCCGAAGGATGTTTTGCGGAACAATATCGCCAATCTCGTCGGGCTTCTCCACATAATGCTGGGAAACATCACGCCGGAAGAAGATTCCATTTTGGACAGGGCCATCAGCGAGACTTACGCCGTGAAGGACATCACCCCTGAAACAACCCTTCGCTCCTTCACCAAAGAACAGGTCCCGACGATGTCCGATCTCTATGAAGTCCTTCGCAATATGGAGGGCGGGGAGGACCTGGCTATCCGGCTCGAGAAATACACGCAAGGAATCTTTGCCGGATTTCTCAACAATCTGACCAATGTCAATCTCGACAATAAAATGGTCGTTTTCAACATCCGCGATATGCAGGAAGAAATGAGACCGGTCGCCATGTACACCGTTCTTCATTTCATCTGGAACGAAATTCGCTCAAAAATGAAGAAGCGTTTCATTGTCGTAGATGAAGCCTGGGTGATGATGCAAAACGAAGACGCCGGATCTTTCATGTTTTCGATCGCTAAACGCTGCCGGAAATATTTCGCCGGCCTCACGACCATCACGCAAGACATCTCCGACTTTCTGTCTTCGCGCTACGGAAAACCGATTGTCACCAATTCCTCAATTCAGCTTCTCTTGAAGCAATCACCGGCCTCGATCGATGTCATCGGCGACACTTTTTTTCTCACGGATCAGGAAAAATTTATGCTTCTCGAATCAAACGTCGGGGAAGGAATATTTTTCGCCGGTTCGAAGCACGTGGCGGTCCAGGTTGTCGCTTCCTACACCGAAGACCAGCTTGTCACCACAAGCCCCGCGCAGATTCTGGAGCGGGAGGAAAGAAAAAAAGAAAATGTCTAATTTCTAATTGACCTAATTGATCTAATCAATGCTCAATCTCCAAATACCAAAATTTAGAAATTGGAAATTCAGTCATTGGGATTTGATTAGAAATTAGGAATTAGAAATTTATTGCATATGTCCACTATTTCCCTCGAACAACAAAAACAACTCGGCCGGCAGCTTGAAAGATTGCAGCAAGGCATTCCCGGTCTTTCGGAACCAGACGAAAAAGCCGGCCAATCCGGTCAAATTTCAGGATTGGGCTTTGCCAGCTTCATTATGCTCGGCGGCTTCGCGCTTCTCAAGGATATCTTTGATTTTGTGTTTGTTTCGATGCTCAATTTTGAATCTTGGCAAACAACTGTTGCTAGTATAGCCGATTATATACCTAACGCGGCAAAAAAACATTGGATAGTTTGGCTCATAGAGGCAGGGAAATGGGGTTTGTATTTTTGGGGGCAAGCTAGGGATGCGGTAGCCCAATCTAACGCAATAATCCTGCCCTTTCTTTTTACTAATATGTTTATGATTATCGTAGTCGCGGTATTGCTCCTTTCCGGTCTGGGACTCAAAAGCTATAAAATTTTTTTGAGCGCGCGATTTATTTTCGGATCGCTTATCGCGACAATCGCCGAAATTGTCCCCGTGCTCAATGTTTTTCCCTGGACAACGATATTTGTCATATTCTTATATTTCCACGTCAAGCGCGAATTAAAAAAACAACAAGAAGAAACTCAAACAGCCTGAAAAAATGCAAAGAAATTATTATCACAAGCGAAACAAAGGATTGATATTTTTGTCCCAACACCGCCGGGAAGCGACAATTGTTTTTTCCTCTTTTTTGATTTTGTTTGTCCGGTTTTTGTTTCCAGCAGAACTTGCCGGCGAATGGTTCTGGCTCAACCTCATTTTGTTTTTTGTGTTTCCGGCTCTCATCGCAAAATATGTCCTTAGGGAAAATTTCTCTGATTTCGGGCTGGACAAGGGAAAAATGAAAATCGGCCTCCTGATGGCCGCCGGGGGAACCGTTGCCTTTGTTGCGATTGACTATATCCTAATATCGAAACCTGACTATCAAAATTATTTTTTCATCTATCCGCCGATTGCCCAAAATTTCTGGATGTTCGTCTGGTTTGAATTGTTCGTCATGAGCGTTGTATTTTTCGCAAGGGAATTTTTCTTTCGCGGTTTTTTGCAATTGGGGCTCGGAAAAAAGATTGGGGGATACGCCATATTGATTCAGGCCGTTTTGTTCAGCGCTCTTTTTCTGAAACAATCCTGGTTCACGACCGCAATGGCTTTTTTTCTGGCGCTGTTCGCCGGATATGCGGCATCCAAATCGCAGTCAATATATTATTCTTTTGCTTTCCTGTGGTTCACATCATTCGCGACTGATATAATGCTAATAAGGATAGTCTTTAACCCCTTACGATAAATTATGAAAAGGATAGTCTCCATATTTACAAATATATTGCTGGTTGCTTCAATTTTCGCGCCTAATTTTTCCCGGGCCGAATGGGTTGATTTTGACGCTGCTTCCAAAACAAATGACGCCATGAACACAATCCTCGACCGGCAGGATGAAATTTACAGCTCAATTGAGGAGCGTTACGGCTTCAATCAGGATGTCTGGAGATCTGCCAAGAGGAAGGAAAGCGCCCCCAGAGCGGAAATTCTTTTTGACAATACCAATCCCAAGCCGGGAGAAAAAGTAACCGCCCACGCCATCCCCGAATTTTTCAAAAACGACCCTCAAAACCTCTACTACACCTGGTACGTCATTCATACCAAAGACGGGTCCATTCGAACCGCGACAAGCACTTTGCGAAGCGGCCTTATCGAAGCTTCCCGCGTCATGGCGAGAGGGGACTATGACTCGGATCTGGATGGCCAGAATTATGACGATTCGGGCGAAGACCCTGACAAAGACGGCTGGCCGCCAGTGGACGCGAACAGCTTCGATGAGGATAAAATTGCCGCTCCCGTTGGCGGGGCGGACGGGGTGGGAGGACTTTCCGAAGAAACCGTTGAGGATTTCAGTTCCGCTTCGGAATATTGCGATTCGCTGGGAGGACACTCCTGGAGCGATTGTTCTTTTTACGACGAATCGGGATACAGACCTCTCAACACCTACTATACTCCGCAAACAAGCCAAACTAACCACTACTGCAATCTTTGCAAGGACTACTTTTCCGGCGGCGGAGCCGCTTCATATGACAGCGCCAAATCGGCGAGAAATCAATGCTGTTACACTAATATGACAAACGAAGACTGCGCTGACGGCGACGGAAACCCCATAAAATGTCCCTATGACGCAAACATTGATTATTGCACAGTAACTTATAATAGTCTTTTTGACGGTTGTTATGACACTTTCAAAGAATCAAACAAGAGCACCTTGAACTCATGTCTCGACACCGAATTCAGTTCCTGCCGCACAAATTGGGCAACCGTTCACGAGGACACGAACGGTGACGGTTTTTCAGATATCAATGAGGAAGACACGACTGAAGTATCCCGTTGTTATAAACACAATTTCGGCACGAACTACAACGCGAATATTTTCAGAGATAACGAACTTTCGAGCAGCGCGACTGACGACATGTCGGGACTCGACGTTTCCATTTCCTGCAAGCACGCGTGGATTAGCGCCACGGGGTACAAATCCGGTTCCGGAAAGTTTCCGACCGGCGAAGAAGAAAAATGGAAAACCGACCCGACCGACCCGGATACGGACGGAGATGGTTTCCCCGATGAAGCGGATGTGATCGGACTCGGCCAGCAGGATTTCACTTGGACATATCAGGCTGGAGACCGTGTTGGAGTCGTTGTTGAAGGAACTTCGATGATTCCAACCGACGAGAAAAACGCCTACTACAAAATAATGTGGGGGTATCTGGGCGTCTGCGATGAATCGAAAACCGGCCTCATGGATGACGACAAGTGCGATGACTCCGGCGACTATGGTTATGGATTTTTCGACACGCGAGCGCCGGGCGAAGAGACTGGCCAAAAGCTGGATATTTCCTTGTCATTCGCTCCTGACGCGCCTATCGCCGATCCAAGCGATGAAAACAGCGCGAACGTCGGGGAAGACGGAACAATCACGGACGCTGATCAGATAACAGTTTTATCTTCCCTCGACAGCACGGACTTCAATCCTCAAAACCTCTATTACACCTGGCAGATATCGAAATCCACCGATCTCGCAAGCGACGACTGGACGGAAGTGACGAATCTCCCGGAAAATTTCAGCATCCGCGCGGCCACAAGCGGGCTGGGACTGACAAACCTTGTTTTTGTCCCGAAAAAAAGCGTTCTTCAGGACACGGGTGATATTATATATTTCAAAGTAACTCTCACCGTTTCGACGGCCGCGGACGTAAAAGGCGGGCGGGGCCGCTCCAGCGTGATAATTCCCGTCAACAAAAACGGCCTTAAGATCACCCTTTACAAAGCCGAAATTGAAGACGGGAAAGCCATTGCCGGGAAAGAGGTCTGCAACGAGGGGCTTTATCGAATGCTTTGTCCGGCCGTAAAGAATCAAATGCTGGCCGCAAAAGTGACAAGCAAAAAACATAATGTTTCGGATTATGAATTTTCTTGGAGATTGAACGGCGAAGCGTTCAGCGCTCCGCTGAATTACTCCGGACTTTTCAAAGATTGGAGCGAGGCAGCCATTTTTTTCCCAATTACAAAGGACGAACAGGAAATTGAAGACGTTTCCGTCACCGCCATCCCGAAAGACGAAAATCAGCCGGTGGTAGGAGGCCGGATGATCACGGTCGTCCAGCCCACTCTTTTTGTAAGGTCGTCCGATACGAGCCTAAGCTGGCCCGTCGTTTTCACCGTCCCAAAGGAAGATGTCAAGTACGCCTTCGAGGATATTGAAAGTGAAAACAGTTTCGAGGCGAAACCGGGTAGCGAAGTTTCCTATTATCTTGATTTTGTGCCCTACTATTTGATCGGGGATGACTATCTCTATACCCAGATCGAGTGGAGCTTCAATGGATCAAGCCTTCTGACGGGAGATTACGGCGAAAATCCTCTGCTTTCGGAAGTAAAGCTTGAAAACAACGACCGGACAATCAAATTTCCGGTTTCAGTGGAAGAAGGGCAAAATTACGCTTTGGGCGCAAAAATCAAAAAATATTGGCGCGAGGAAGAGAAAAATATCCTTCTTTCCGCCTGGGATATCACTCCCGAAACCCTGAATGGGGAAACGGATGTTTCCATCACCACGAAAACCCCGATGATAACCAACGGCGACGAGACGGGAATGATGAGATCAAAACAGATTCTGGCCGCCATCGGAACAAATTTGCCGCATTATGTGATGTATCTTTTGCGACTGGTCCTCACAATACTCGTCATGTTTTTCGTGAGCGCCGTGTTTTATGGAATAAGCCAACGGATTGGATTTGGAAAAGAAGACTAAAAGAATATTTTTACGCTAAGAAACATCCAATTACTCACCAGTCCACCAGCTAAAGCTGGTGGGTTGAGTCGGGACTAAAAGTCC
>JASEHL010000045.1 GCA_030018805.1 Patescibacteria group bacterium | reverse complement strand
GTCTTCGCCTAAAGGCGAGGGAATTTCTCCCATTCCCCGAGGGGGACATTAAAACAATATGTCTAACGGGATGAAAAAGCAATCACTGGTTGTCTTGAGTGTTATTGCTTGTTTGGCGTTGGCTTTTTTCTTTATCGCCAAAGCCGCGACGACCAAAACCGTCAAAAACGCGATCATAGAAAAAATTGACCACGACGCAAAAACACTCGAGGCAGTGAAGAGCGGCACGACATACGTCGTGAACGCTTCAAGCGCAAAAATCAGGAAAGGAAGCTCGGGAAGCAAAAGTCTCAAATATTCAAAAGTGAAAAAGGGCGACGTGATCAATATTGAAGGATCTTTTGACGATGAAGATGTTACCGCGACCAAAATCCGCGACTTGAGTTATTACAACAAGCGCACGGCGACCTTTTATGGCGTGATCGATTCCCTCACCGAGAGCACAAAAACTTTCAAAATCGACACGCTCGACCGCGACAAGCAGACCGTGGCCGTTCTCGATTCGACTGACATTGAAGATAAAGATGGTCACAATATAGAGTTTTCTGATCTCAAAGAAGACGACAAGGTGCTTGTGCGCGGCGCGTGGAATGATTCCAAAAATACGATTACCAAGACAAAATGGGTCAATGTTTTGGATGACGACGATTATGACGACCTTGATTCGCTTCTTCCGATTTAATAATTAATCCCGTTGGATCTCCGATGTTGCATCGGAGTCCGCCTTGGGCGGAATTCAACAGGGTAAAAATAAAAAAATGCGAAAAATGAAATTTTTCCTGCCGGTCGCGCTTTTCCTCGCTTTCTTCGTTTTTGCGGGAAGCGCAGATGCCAAATCCGGCAACGGAATCCAGCTGAAAAACGCTCTTATCACCAGTGTTGACGACAGGTCAAATACAGTTATAGCCGCCAAGGACGGAACGGAATACGCAATAGATGTCTCGAATGCCACTATCCGAAGGCGCTATGGAGCCAAATGTGATTTTTATGAACTGATGACCGGGGACTATATCTGGGTCTGGGGAACAATGTCCGGAACGAATATCACCGCGGGAAAAGTGAAAGATATGTCTATCCAGAAATGGAAAGGGTCATTTGTGGGAACAATCACCTCGATCGATTCAGCAACTTATACCGATGGCGAAGGAAAAAGCTATCAGCAATTTGAAATCGAATCGAGGCATCGCGGAGACCAGATTATTCGCGTTTACAGCACTACCAGCATAAAGTATCGCGGTAAAGCAAAAACCTTTTCCGACCTCGCTATCGGTCAGGAAGTCGTTGCCAAAGGAACTTGGAACAACACTCATTCCTTCGTCTATGACACGAATTGGGTGAAGATTCGGACATTGGCGGAATAGATTGATAATGAATAGATACCGGAATACCCGAGAGCTAAGCTCTCGGGTATTTTTTGTCTCTTAACAATTAGCGTCGTTATAGTATAATACATAAAAACAAAGAAGCCTTTTAGGCCCCGTATCAATTCCAGCCACCTATCATTTTAATCCGCGCGCAGAGAGCGAAGCGGCTTCGCCTTGCGTATGTTAATTTTTTTAGCTGGGTGATTAGAATTGATGCGGGGTAAGGGAGGTTATTTTTGATTATGTCCGATAAAAACCCTAATAAATCAAATTTCGTCCATCTTCATGTTCATTCGCACTATTCCCTCCTGGACGGACTCGCGAAAATTGACGAGCTTCTCGACCACGCGAAGGAACTGGGAATGGACGCTTTGGCTCTCACTGACCACGGGGTTCTTTATGGCGCGATTGAATTTCATGAAAAAGCAAAAAAGAGGGGCATAAAACCCATCATCGGCTGTGAGATGTATCTCGCGCCCAACGGACGGGAAATGAAACGCCCCAAAATCGACGATGTCCGGCATCACTTGATCCTTCTTGCCAAAAACGAAATCGGGTACAAAAATTTGATGAAATTGGTGACAATCGCCCATCTTGAGGGATTTTATTATAAGCCGCGCGTCGACAAGGAAGCTTTGCGAAATTATTCCGAAGGCCTCATCGCCCTTTCCGCCTGCGTTGAAGGCGAAGTTCCGGCCACCGCTCTTTCTGGAAAAATCGACGAGGCCGAAAAACTGGCTCGCGAATACGAAGAAATTTTCGGAAAAGGCAATTTTTATCTTGAACTCCAGGATCATCCAAAATTCCCCAACCAAAAAATAGCCAACGATGCGCTCATCGAAATTTCAAAACGCGCCGATATCCCTCTTGTTGCCACGACTGATATGCATTATGTTCGGCCCGACGACAAAGATATTCAGGATATTTTGCTTTGCGTTCAGACCAACCGCAAAGTGAGCGAGTCGAATCGGATGAATCTCACGGATTTTGATTTGTATATGCGAAGCCCGGAGGAAATGCAAAAAAGTTTCACCCACGTTCCAGAGGCGCTTGAAAACACGTGCCGAATCGCCGATATGTGCGTCCTCGAAATCGAACTTGGAAATATCAAGCTTCCTCTTTATGAAGTCCCCAAAAATTATACCCCCGAATCATATCTTCGGGAGCTTTGCGAAAAAGGCATCGAAAAAAGATACGGAAAAAATCCGCCCCAAACACATCGCGACCGAATGGAATTCGAACTTTCTGTCATTTCTAAGACGGGATTTGCTTCATACTTTTTGATCGTCCAGGACTTTGTCAATTGGGCGAAAGACAGAGGCATCGTCGTCGGGCCGGGACGAGGGAGCGCCGCGGGAAGTTTTGTTTCGTATATTCTCGGTATCACGAACATCGACCCGATAAAATACAATCTGCTTTTTGAGCGCTTTTTGAATCCGGAAAGAATTTCCATGCCGGATGTTGATATGGATTTTGCCGACGCTCGCCGCGACGAAGTTTTGGCTTATGTAAGGGAAAAATACGGCAACGACCACGTTGCCCAAATCATCACTTTCGGAACAATGGCGGCGAGAGCGGCTGTTCGGGATGCCGGCCGGGCGCTTGGGTATCCGTACAATTTCTGCGACCAGACGGCGAAACTCATTCCGGCGAATATGCCGATTCAGGACGCGGTAGCCGGTGTTCCGGAGCTTTCGAATCTGTATAATTCCGACCCGGCCGCAAAAAAACTCCTCGACAGCGCTTCCCGGCTCGAAGGAGTGGCAAGACACGCTTCAATGCACGCCTGCGGAGTGGTTATCACTCCCGAGCCGGTCGTGAACTATACACCGCTCCAGTATGTCGCGGGCGATGAAAAAAATGTCGTCACGCAGTATTCGGCTTCGACAAAATCAAGTTATGTGGAAAAAATCGGCCTTCTCAAAATGGACTTTTTGGGACTCAAAAATCTCACTATTATCCAGCACGCCATTAAAATCATCGAAAAAACAAAGGGCGTGAAAATCGTGATTGACGATATTCCGCTTGATGACAAAAAAACATACGAACTTTTGCAAAGCGCTTTGACAACCGGAGTGTTTCAGTTGGAATCCGGCGGAATGAAAAGGTATTTACGCCAGCTGAAGCCCACCTCTTTTGAAGATGTAATCGCCATGGTGGCGCTTTATCGCCCGGGTCCGATGGACTGGATACCCGATTTCATCGCCCGCAAGCACGGACGGAAAAAAATAACTTACATTCATCCGAAACTGGAGCCGATTCTCAAAAATACGTACGGCGTGGCCGTATATCAGGAACAGGTCATGCAAATCGCACGAGCTCTCGCCGGTTTTCCCCTTTCGGAAGCCTATATCCTAATAAAAGCCGTGGGCAAAAAAATCCCGGAACTTATTCGGGAAGAAAAAGTGAAATTCATCGAAGGCTGCGTCAAAAACGGAATTGATCGCCAGATTGCCGAGAAAGTATTCGCTTTCATCGAGCCTTTCGCCGGATACGGTTTCAATCGTTCGCACGCGGCTTGCTATGCTCTCATTGGATATCAGACCGCGTACCTCAAGGCCCACTATCCGACCGAGTTCATGGCCGCTCTTCTTACCTCAGACCAAGACGACATTGACCGCATCGCCATTGAAATTGAAGAAGCGCGCCAGATGGAAATTGAAGTTTTGCCCCCGAACGTCAATGAAAGTTTTGTGACGTTCGCGGCCTTGTCCCCCACCACTTCCCTGGTAAAAAATAAACCTAATAATAAATATAAGCACGCCAACCAACACAAAAAAGTGGTGGGGGGCAAGAAAGAAAAGATCCGCTTCGGCCTCGGCGCCATCAAAAATGTCGGGAAAAACGTTGCCAGTGAAATTGTCGAGGAGCGCAAGAGAAACGGGAAATACAAGAATCTGACTGATTTTATCGAGAGAATCCAAATCAGAGATTTGAATAAGAAATCTTTGGAAAGCCTCGTGAAAAGCGGCGCCTTGGATGAATTCGGGGAGCGAAATCAGCTTCTTTCGAATGTTGAAAATATTTTGAATTATTCGAAAGATTTTCAGCGAAACCAAAATTCCAACCAAGTGAGTCTCTTCGGAATCGGCGGCATTGAAATAAAAATGCCGGGTATCAGCCTCTCTCCGGCCGAATCGGCATCCAAAATGCAGCGTCTCGGCTGGGAAAAAGAGCTTCTGGGGCTTTATGTAAGCGATAGCCCGCTGGCCGAATTTTCTGATTTTTTCCGCCATTTTTCAAGGCCCATCGCGGAAATAGACGAAAGTTTTTCCGGACAAACGGTGACAATTGGCGGAATCATCGAAAACATCAAAAAGATATTTCTCAAGAGCCAGAAGAATATGGCTTTTATCGGCGTCGAGGACGCGGGAGGACAGAAAATGGAAATAATCGCTTTTCCTAAGACGCTTGAACAATACGGCGGAATTTTCACGGAAGGAAACATAATACTCGCCAGCGGAAAAATTTCTTTGAAAGACGGGACGTCGAAGCTTCTTTGCGACGAAGTACGACTCGTCAACCAGGACGAAATTGAGAGATATCGAACTTTGGAAAACCAGCGGAAAACGGAAGAAGAGCGCGAGAAAAGCGTGAAAAAAATTTTTATTCCTCTTCCGAAAAACTCTGACTCGGAACTTCTGCGTCGGATTTCGGGAATACTCTCGGAAGCGCCAGCCGGAAATTGCAGAATATATCTCGAAACCGGTCAAGGTAAACTTGAAACGCCGTATCGGATTCGGTATGATAAGGAAGTATCGGAGAAGATACAGAAGGTACTGAAAAATATTTAAGTTAAACGTGTTTCAATCTCTACGAATTACGAATCAATTACGAATATACGAATTAATTATTTTCAGAACAATTACAAAATATGATCCGACCATTGGCATTGCATTCATTCGTATATTCGTACGAAATTCGTAATTCGTAGAGAAATACCATGCATCTCGGTCGCTATGACAATTCCCCATCGCGAAAATATTTCTGGATTTTTGTGGTCCTTGTTTTTTTGGGCGCAGTCGTGATAATAAATTTTACTTTGGCTCGCGTTACTGTCATTCTTCATCCGAAGATCGAGAAAAAAACAAGTGAAATTTTTCTTGCCATCGACGCAAAAGCGCTCAAGCCCGATTTTGATGGCGGTGTTTTGCCGGGAAGAATTCTCGAATCAGAGGGAGAAATCACAAAAAATATTTCGGAGGTATCGGTTAGGAAAGTTGATGATTTCGCGAAAGGTACCGTTAAAATCAAAAACATCTGGAAGAAAGATTTCTTTCTGCAAAAAGGAGCGCAACTCATTCAAGGAGAATCTCCCGAAATGGTTGGCGCGGGAATAAAAAATATATTTATTTTGGACGATGACACGGTTGCGATTGCCAAAGGCGAAGTGATAGCCACTGTCACCGCCAAAAACAAAGGCTTTTCTGGAAATATACCGCCGGGAAAATTCTATTTTCTCCGAATGAGCAAATGGAACCGGGAGCGTATCTGGTCCGAAAACGAGGAAAGTTTCGCGGGCGGAGAAGCAGAAATGAAAGTCGTCTCGCAATATGATATCAACAAAGCGATTCACACCACCGCCGAAGAAGATTTTGGAAAACGGGAAATGGAAAAAATGAAGATTCAAATTTCCGGTGATGCAAAAATTTCCCCTTCGCTGACACGAGTCGAGATATTGGAGTCCCGCGCAAGCCTCGCGCCGGAGACGCCAGCCGACAGCTTTGATTTGTATATCAAGGGAAAAGTTTCTTCGATTGTCTATAACGAAAAAGATTTGAAAGACACGGCCATTTCAAAATTTCAAAAGCAGGTGGGTTCCAACCAGGAAATCGCGTCAATTGATGAACCTAATATTAAGTACGAACTGACCGACATCAATGACAATGACGGCAAAGCGGAAGTAAAAATTTCCGTCCCGGCCGTTCTCATTCCGAAATTCCCGAGCAAAATTCTGGACAAAAAATCAATCATCGGGTACAACGAAGCCGCCCTTCAGGAGCGCTACGCCAAATTCCCGGAAATTGATTCAATCGAAGTCAAATTTTTCCCTTTCTGGGTAAAATCCGTGCCGAGTTTTGAGGGACAGATTAATTTTGAAATAGAGATGGAGTAGATAAAATTAGTCAGTTCACCCCCGCCAAAGGCGGTGGCTTGATGAGTGGGATCGCCTTAA
>JASEHL010000044.1 GCA_030018805.1 Patescibacteria group bacterium | reverse complement strand
TAATTATTAGAAAATTGTTAAGTAGCTCTAGTCGTGTTCTATACTAACTCCTTAATTAATTATTATATCTGGCAACTATTCTCCCAAAGCCAAAATAACGACTGTTTCATTGTGAAAGCAGGAAAGAGGGCGGGAAATATCGCCTCCGATGGGAGCTTGTTCCCCGTAGGTGTAAAATCCGATCAGCGGAACATTCACTCCCAGAATCGACTGGATGGCTTGGATTTCTTCCCCCGCGTCCTTGCCGAAAAGCTTGTTTCGAGCGATGCAGTTGAAGACGATGACCGCTTTCGGGCGAGAGCCTCCCAACTGTTCAAGGGCTTTTTGAGCGGCGTCTTTTGCGGCAGCAATGGCGTTTTCTTTGCTTCCGATCATAAGATGCACTTCAGACCCTTGGGGAATTTCCGCGGCGCAGGTGATTGCTCCTTTCTCATCGACCGTGATCGGGTCGCGGATAAGAAGCTCGTCGCTTCCCTCGACGCTCATCCCCAGCGGATAAGTGATGGCCAAGATTGCCAATGGTTCCGATTTGAGTTCTTCCGCTTTTTTTCCGAAGTATTGCTCATAAATCGAAACGGCCGGTTTTCCCTCGATTTCTTCGATAACCGCGCCGCTGGACTTGGTGACTTTTTGGGGAAGACCGATGGGTGTCCAGCCGTGCCGAACACCAATGCCGACGGAAAATTTTCCGGAAAGGCCGGCGCCGACAATTGAAGAAGGAAGAACCTGATCGTAATAGTAAACTGAAGTTTCTTTGAACAGGAAATCATCTCCGGCCGCGCCTCCGACAATAATAAAATTTTTCCCCAAAACATCTTGAACGCCTCGTACAATATCCGCCCCGTTTCCCTTGAGAACGTCAGTGAGCATAATGAGAAGCTCCATTGGTTCGGCCGCTTTTCCGGAGATGTCACTCGCGAGTGCCGCGCCGGCTTCTCTCGCTCCATTTGCGATTTGTCCGCCCATTCCAGTCGTAAATTTCATTGAGTCGGATTTTATCGCCATTACGGAAACTCCGCCTTTGTTCGGCCCCTCATTGGTGATTTGGCCAGCGTCGCTGCAGCCGATAAGCGGAGTTTTGCCGCTAGCTTCATTGATTCCTCCAACAACCTCATCCTGATTGAGTCCCACCGAAGAGAAAGCAATGACAAGATCAGGTTTTTCGATTCCGGCTTTTTTTATCGCCAAAGAACAGGCTTCGTAGCCTGCCTGGCGGGCGTCTTTATTATTGCTTAGCCCGACGCCTGCTTGAATAGCCATAGTTTTTTGTTCCCCCTTATAATTAACTTTTTTATAAACAAATCAGCGTTTCGAATTGAGTTGCGGCCGAATAAGTCAAATAGCAAGTCAGTTCAGAGCCTTTTCCACTTTTTGGACAATTTCTCCGGGAGTGGAATGCGCCTTGACGATATAATCAGCCGCTCCCTCGGCGATTCCTCGATCAATTTCATCCTGCTGGCCGAGATTGGAAGTAATCATAACCGGAATATTTTTGAATTTTTCACTGGCTTTGAGTTCCCTCAAAAAGGAGAAGCCGTCCATTCCCGGCAAAACAACATCTAAAAGAATCAAGTTCACCGGTTTGGAGGAGAGAACTTCGCGGGCCTGATTAGCGCTTGAGGCTTTGATAATATTGAATTTTCCCTGCTTGAATTTTCGCTCGAGAAGACCAGCCATGAAAACGTCATCCTCGACGATGAGAATATTTTTGGCGCTGCCATTTTTCGGGACGGCATTTGCCGCTGGAGCTGCGGCTATTTCTCCACTGAAAACTTTGTGCACTTTTGCCATAACCTCGTCCGGGTTGAAATTAACCTTGATAAGATAGTCCCGGGCTCCCAATTGAAGCGCCCGGTCTATTTCGATAGGCTGTCCGGAATTGGATATGATAATTACCGGAAGCGCCGGAATAATTTTTTGCTCGGCGAGCTTTTCGAGAATGTTTAGCCCGTTCATTTTGGGAAGAAGCATGTCGAGAAGGACGAGGTCGGGTTTTGTTTCAAGAACAAGTTTCAGGCCCGTCTCTCCATCGAGAGCGGCTTTGGCCTCGAAGCCAGCCTTTTCCAGCTTCTGAATGAGAAGATTGGAAAGGATTTCCTCGTCCTCGATGAGAACAACCAGTTTTTTGTGGTTTGTTTCTTCAGTCATATTTTTGAGATTAGTTTTAATCGTCTTTATTATAGCAAAAACCTTGTTGCAAGGGAAATAGAAAAAGAAAACATCCCCAACGTGACGTCGGGGATGTTTTCTTCGGGGCGACCACTGGGAATCCCCGCCGACGCTTCGCTTTGGCGGGCAGGGAACCCAGATTTTTCTGCTTTGATTAAATCCGGGTGACTAGAGGGAATTGAACCCTCGATCCCGGGACCACAACCCGGTGTTTTACCACTAAACTATAGCCACCATGTTTATGCGTCGTGCAGGGATCGAACCTGCGACCTTGAGATTAAGAGTCTCCTGCTCTACCAACTGAGCTAACGACGCGATTACAATCAGCTACCGGTTGTCTGTCCGTCTCCATCGAAAGCCACGAGCGCGAAATATTTTTGTGTCCCCGGGAGGAATTCTCACCCCGCACCATTTCATTCTCCTTGGCGGGAATTTCATCCCTCACCTTTTATTCTCCCCGGGAGGAATCGAACCTCCATCTAGAGATTAGAAGTCTCTCGTTCTATCCGTTGAACTACAGGGAGATAACAAAACCACACCCGAAGAGTATAGGAGATTTTGCAAGTTTCGTCAACCGAAATAATATCGCTATATAGGCAAAGAATTACAATCCGTTCGCTTTTTTGTACTCTTTCCATTCTCTGTCTGACCATCCGGACGGCTTTTCGGTGATTTTTTGCTCTCCGGGATGAGGGTATTTTGAAGGCGAGTCGTAACTGCTCTTGAATTCCGATTTTCGCAGGAGTTGTCCGTCCGGGCCATAGACTTCCTGGGTGACGATTGCTTTCATGGCGCCCGCCGCTCCGCGCGATGTGATGAAAGGTCCCACGATTTTCGTCTCGCGTCCGTCGCTCGTGCCATAGAAGTCGAAAAATAACTGTGTTCCTTCAATGCGGGTCTGTATCAGAATGTGAGCGGGTGTATCATTCACGAAACGTAAATCGGGATTGGGTATATAGACCGTTGCATCGAGGCCTTGGGGATTATAATACTGCACCGGGTAGGCGTGGTTGGTGCGAGCCGTGATTTTGAGGCCGGAATTCATCGCCGCGCGAAAAGCCGTCGTTGAAACTTGGCACATTCCGCCTCCGTATTCGGGAACGGTTTTGTCGACTTTAATGACGAGCTCGGGAAGATATCCCGTGGACTTGTCAACCGGACCCAAAGTTTTGATGAAGGAAAATTCTTCGCCGGGCTTGATGAGCACTCCGTTGAAGCGCTTCGCGCCGACTCCGATGTTGTGGATCCGGTTTTTGGGAGAGCCGCGAAAATTGGAAACGCCCGAGCCGATAAGCTCTTTGATGCCGTATTGTTCAACGTCGGAGCTCGAGACGTCAGGCTTGAGAATGTTGGTTGCGAGTTCAATGTCTTTCGCGTAAGGATTATTTTTCAGTCCATTCGTTACGGCGGAGAAACTCTCGTCGCTTGCGATTTCATATCCGTCTTTTGAGACGGCAAAAGCGTTTGCCCGGCCTTCCGAAAAGGAAAGCTTCGCGTTTTGGGGGACGACGCGCGTTTCGTCTTTTGTTTTTGCGAGATAATTCTTGAGTTCCTCGTTTCTGACGGAAAGATTGGTTGAAATTCGGGTATGGAAACGGTCCTGCTCGCGATTCAGGAAACGATAATATATTTTCACGCCGGGACTGTTCACCGGATAGAAGAAAATATTTTCCGCCTCGGAATTATATTTTGGCGAAACCTTGAGCGCCGGACGGATTTTCAGAAATGAAAGGAGGGTGTTTTTGTCGGCGGTTATTTTTTGGTCTTTGGCGTGAAGAGAAACGGGCGAGTCGAAAATTTTCTGCATTTCTTCCACCGAAAAATCACCGAGGTTGGTTTCCTCGGCGCGAACCGCGAAGGGGAGGCAGAAAAAAATGATGGAAAATATAATGCGTTTTTTCATGTTTTTTGAATGGAAACAATCAAAGATTCAGTCCCGCGACAATCTTTTTCTTATCCGTGAAAACTTTGGAGATTATAAAAGCCCTTTTTATTTTTATACTCTCGGCAACTTTCGAAACTTTCCTTAAGTCGTTTTCCGTTCCTCTCAATTTTATCTCAAAAGCGGTCTTCCCGTCGAGGATTGCGTCTATTTCAGCCGCGTTTTTTTTGCGATAGAAGCTCACGGACCCGTACACGCTCAATTGATTGACAGCCGCGTTTTCAAAAAGCTGGGCCTCATTCACTTGGCCAATTGAATTGAGGATTCCCGTGTCGGAAAAATACACCTTTCGGCCGCCGGCGACTGTCCGATCAATGCTTCTTGAAAATTTCGGCAGGAGTTTTATGAAAAAAGTTCCCTGCAGAAATTCAAGAAAGCCGTAGACTTTCGGCCGGTCAATTCCCAGTTCGCTGGCAAGTTTCGAGATTTCAAGCAAAGAACCGACTCGCGGAACAAGAAGTAGGATGAAATCGCGAAGCTGCCGGATGTCCTGATGGTCGGAAAGGATTTTCAGGTCTTTTTCAAAAAACGAAGCAAAAATATTTTTCAGAATTTCTTTTTTCGTGTCAGTATCTTCCGTCATAACCACCTCTGGAAAACCACCGAAGCGCAGATAATCGTCATAGTCCAGTTCGAATTTTTTGAATTTGAAAAGATCATTTCCGCGGAGCAATTTTTCGAGATCATTTTCTTGCGCTTTTTGGAGGGTGATTTTTTCTTTGAAATAAAGGCATTCCCGGAAAGAAAGTGGGGAAAGGTCATAGAGGAATTTTCGACCGGAAAGAGATTCCGGAAACAAATTTTTGAGATAGAAATTGGACGACCCCGTTACGATGAATTTCACGCCGAAGTGGTCGATGAGATATTTCATCACCTTGGTGATTTCGGGAAAATTCTGGATTTCATCGATGAAGACGAAAAGACGCTTATTTTCACCTATTTCGGCCGTTTTAGCCAGGCGCGTGAAAATATTTCGATAGTCGATATCTTCGAAAACTTTCTGGTCCAGAGGATTATCGAGATCAAACCAAACCTTCGGTTTTTCTCCGATTTCCTTAAAAATCTGCCGCATCAAGGTGGTTTTTCCTACCTGTCGCATGCCGGTAATGACCAGAGCGTTTTTGTGATTTATATGCGGAATTAGGCTGTAGTATAGCAATCTTTTTTTCATAGTGTAGTAAAAATATTACAAAAAAGCATACTTTTTGTAATTATTTTATTACACTCTAAAATGTTTGTCAAGGGGTGAATTTTCCAAATAAAAAGCCGCAGGCCTATGCAGACGTCGGACGTCTATAAGCAAAAAAATACCGGAGGTTCCAATTGGAACCTCCGGCGAGGCAAAAGAGTTCACAAAGCATATCTTTCCCTCCACATTATGTTCTGGCAGGTCGAGCAGATGGTCTGGGAAGAAAAAACACGCCTGTCTGAAAGAACTTTTTGGAAAAGAAATGACGACAGAATCCTTTTTCTTTTCAGAATTTCATTGAGACTTTCCGAGATATCGCCGATTTTCAAGGCGGGAGCGCACAGACAGCCGCAGTCAGGGTATAGGGACCCATCCGTGGCCAGGTGTATTTCCTCCCGATTTCTGTCGTGGAAAGAGAAAAGAAAGGCGCAGCCCTTTCCGCTCCACGGACGATCGGCCAATTTCTTTGCCCTTCCCTGCCTGGCAATGGAAAAAGGGCTGATGACCAATTCAATTTATCCATGTCGCTTCGACTCGAAAAACACGTGACAGGGCAGACTGTATGATTTTTCATAGAGACGCATCAGTCTCTTGGATGACCACAGCGTGCTTGAAAAGAATTCAATATCGAACAACTCATTCCAGGTTTGGACGAGGATTTCTCGCGAGGGGGTCGCAGTCATTATTTCCACGAAATTTAGCGTTTCAAAGAGAATCCCGTAGGAATTCCAGAAGTTTTCGCGGCTCGAGCAGAGGTTTATGCTCAAAAGCCCGATTCCCCTCCGTTTTTTGAGCAAGAATTGAAGGGTGTCGCGCAGCCTTTCAGTTGAGTGAGGCGAAAAAAGATTGAAGCTCAATGAGACATGCAAACGATTGTCAGCAAGCTTTTCCAGGATTCGCTCCATTCGGAAAAATTCTTCTTTTTCCTCAGCACGAAATCCGGAGGTGACAAGAGTGATTTCCTTCAACCTCTTTCCTAGTCTCGTTGCGCAAAATTCAAAAATTTCCGGGAGCGAAGGATTCAGGAGAGGCTCTCCGCCGGTGAAACTAAGCCTGATTTTGCTGTGTTTCAGCTTTTCAATTTGAAAGATGAGGCTTTCAATTAATTGCTGGCTTAGATGAGACACGTTTTTCATGTTGCAGTCGCGTCCGCAATGCGCGCAGCCCCGGTTGCATGCCGAGGTTGCGTCAACAACTACTCTAAGATGTTTAGTCATTTTATCCTCCGATATTGAGAATTCAACATATTCATTTCTCAACGAGCAAAAAACCAAGCCTCCTTGCCTGGTCCTCCTTGTGCATTCAATCTAGGGAAAATTGCTAAAAAACGCAAGAAATAAGATTTTTCTAATCTCGTCTCTTAGGAAAGGGGATTTGAGAAAGATGTAAATTCAAAAGTGCGCAAATTTATCCACGTGGAGTAAATTGCGCACTGTTCATCCTTGATAAATGTGTAATGAAAATACGGCCGTGAAATAATGATACAATAAATAGTTTTTCCCAGTGGGTAATCCACTAGTTCCACTAGTGAGACTCGAAAA
>JASEHL010000043.1 GCA_030018805.1 Patescibacteria group bacterium | reverse complement strand
GGACTTTTAGTCCCGACTCAACCCACCAGCTTTAGCTGGTGGACTGGTGAGTAATCCTAAATATCCAAACATATGAATAAGAAAAAAGAAGATCTGATGGAAAAAATTGTCTCCCTTTGCAAAAGACGGGGACTGATTTTTCCCGGCTCCGAAATTTATGGGGGCCTTGCCAACACCTGGGATTACGGCCCGGTGGGCGTGGAGCTCAAAAACAACGTGAAAAAAATCTGGTGGAAATACTTTGTCCAGGAGCGCGAAGATATTGTGGGGCTCGACGCGGCCATTCTCATGAACTCGAAAACCTGGGAAGCGTCGGGGCACGTGGCCGGATTTTCCGATCCGCTGGTTGACTGCAAAAAATGCAAAACGCGCCATCGGGGAGACAAGCTGATTGAAGAAAAACATGGCGTGGACGATGTGGCGGGCATCAAACTTGAAGACGTCCAGCCGAGATTGATGAAAGAAAAAATTGCTTGCCCTCACTGCGGAGCGGTGGATTGGACGGAAGCCAAAAAATTCAATTTGATGTTCAAAACCCATCAGGGCGTGACGGAAGATTCGGGCTCTCTCGTTTATCTCCGACCCGAAACAGCTCAAGGTATATTCGTGAACTTCAAAAACGTCCTTGACACGACCCACCTGAAACTTCCTTTCGGAATTGCCCAAATTGGAAAAGCTTTCCGAAACGAGATTACCCCCGGAAACTTCATTTTCCGGACCCGCGAGTTCGAGCAGATGGAAATTGAATATTTCGTCGCGGAAAAAGACTGGAAGAAAAAGTACGAAGAGTTCAAAGAATCCTGCTGGAAATTTTTCACCGAATACGGACTAAATCCGGAAAAATTGCGCTGGCGGCAACACGCTCCGGACGAGCTCTCGCACTATTCAAAAGAAACATACGACATTGAATATCGATTTCCATGGGGCTGGGGAGAACTCGAGGGATTCGCCTACCGCACCGATTTTGATTTGAAGCAGCACGAAAAATTTTCCGGCGCAAAACTTCGCTATCGCGATCCGGAAACGAACGAAGAAATCATTCCGCACTGCATCGAGCCTTCTTTCGGCTGTGATCGGACTCTTCTCACTTTTCTCATTGACGCCTATACGGAAGAAGAAGTGAAAAGCGCTTCGGGCGAAAAAGAAACGAGAGTGATCTTGAAATTTCACAAAGACCTCGCGCCGATCAAAGCGGCGATTTTGCCGCTCTCGAAAAAAGAAGAACTGACGAAACCGGCCCGCGGCATTTTCAATTCATTGAAATCGCACTGGATGGTCCAATACGACGAAACGCAGTCCATTGGAAAAAGATACCGCCGGCAGGACGAAATCGGAACGCCTTTTTGCGTGACGGTTGATTTCGAAACGCTCGAGGACAAAGCCGTCACGGTCCGCGATCGGGATTCGATGAAGCAAGAGAGGGTGAAGATTGACGAGTTGGTGGAGTATTTGAAAAAACGGTTTGAGGAATAATACCCGAGAGCTAAGCTCTCGGGTAAGAAGCAGCGCGTTTGGAAGATTTGAGGGGTGTCAGATAAAAGCATATGCGGATATTTGACACCTATGTACACATATATACAAGTATGTTCAAGAAAGATGTGATTATTTTGCACCTGAAAAATTCGAGCGTTTTTAGGGAGTGGATTATTTTAAAGGAGGGACTTCTGATGCCGGAGTATCCAAATTACAAAAAGGAAATTTGTTGTTATTGCGGCGAGGATATATTATCGCCTATTTCCTCCAAGTGGTATTGTTTTGTCGACGGAGGGGTAAAGCACTGTAAATGTGAGCAGTGCGCCAAGGCAAAATCCGAGGGAGAGAAATTAAAAAGAAAGTGCGGATACTAATATGGGGAACTCGTTCCCCATCCCTAAAAGCGCTTGAAGGATTATGTAGATTATTATGAAAATTGAAATTGTTGAAAAAACAAAGTACGATAAAGATTTCGTGAAAATCGCTTTCGATCCGAAAATTGCGGAGAGTTTTTTTGTTGAGAAGAACGGCGGGAAAACGCTGGTGATCAAATCGCCGGAAAAGAAGGATATCAATCGCCGGAAATTTGTTCTGCTTTGCCGACAAGTGGTTCAAGAAGCCAAAAAACATCGGGTGAAAAAGATCGCGGTTGATTTCTCGGATCTTAATTTCAAATCAGTCAGCAAAAAACCGGAAGAAATTGCCGAAATCATGGCGGAGAATTTTGAAATGGCCAATTATGAATTTGTCCGTTACAAGACCAAGCCGAAAGAGGGCTGGAGTTTTGTCGAGGAAGTGAGGGTAATTGGGGAGAAAAATTATATTAGGGAGATAGAGAAGAGGATTAAAAAGGGTCAGATCATCGGAGAAGAAACAAATGCCTGCCGGGAAGTTGCCAATATGCCGGGCGGAGACATGACACCGCAAGTTTTGGTCCAGGAAATCGGAAAAGCCATAAAAAATACTCCGATCAAAGTGAAAGTGCTTGAAGAATCAGAAATGAAAAAACTGGGAATGGGCGGGATTTTGGGAGTCTCGCGCGGGTCGGTCGAAAAACCAAAATTTATCATTCTTGAATACCTTATAGGCCGGAAAGAAAAGCCGATTGTGCTCATCGGCAAAGGAATCACATATGATACCGGCGGTTTGAGTCTGAAGCCAAGAGACTTCATGGCGGAAATGAAAATGGATATGACCGGGGGAGCGGCGGTGGCACACGCGATGATAACTGCGGCTAAAACAGGCGTAGAGAAAAAAATTATCGGTCTTATTCCCGCGATGGAAAATATGCCATCAGGACAAAGCTATCGTCCGGGGGATATTCTCAAGACAATGTCAGGGAAAACAATCGAAGTATCCGATACGGACGCCGAAGGCAGAATAATTCTCGCGGATGCGCATGGTTACGCTGAAAGATATAATCCTAGATTAGTCGTTAATATTGCGACCTTAACCGGGGCAGCAGGTGTCGCTCTTGGTGAGCGAGCATCAGCTCTGTTCTCTAAGAATAAAAAGTTAAGCGATAAAATATTTGATTTAGCTGAAGAAGCGGGTGACCCAGTTTGGCCAATGCCACTTTGGGAGGAGTACAAAAATGATGTTAAGGGGATTCATGCAGATCTTGATAATACCCGGGCTAACGGTGATTGGAGATACGGCGGTGCCATTCACGCGGCGATGTTTTTGGCGGAATTCGCGGAAAAATTTCCCCAGTGGGCGCACCTTGACATCGGACCTCGCGACACGGTGAACCCGGACGAACTTCTCGGAAAAGGCGCGTCGGGCGTGGGGGTGAGGCTCTTGGTGAAAATTTTGGAGGAAATGTAGTCTCTACGAATTACGAAAATTTACGAATGTACGAGTTCGTAGTTAGTAGCTATTTTATGCACTTCAAAAAAACAATTCTCAAAAACGGCCTGCGGGTGGTGATGGCGCCGATGAAGGACACAAACACGGTGACGGTGATTGTTTCGGCGAGCGTCGGTTCGAAATACGAAACGAAAAAAACGAACGGTATTTCCCATTTCCTTGAGCACATGTTCTTCAAGGGGACGAAAAAAAGGCCTCGAACCGAGGATATTTCCGGAGCTCTTGATTCGGTCGGCGGGGAATACAACGCTTTTACCGGAAAAGAGCAGACCGCCTATTTCGCCAAAGTGGACGTCCGGCATTTCGACCTAGCGCTCGACGTCGTTTCGGACATTTATCTCAATTCCAAACTCGAAGAGAAAGAGATAGAGAAAGAGAGGGGAGTGATTCTCCAGGAACTGAATATGTATGAGGATACGCCGGTGGTGCAGATAGGAGATGTTTTTGAAGAGATTCTTTACGGCGACCAGCCGGCCGGATGGGAGATTATCGGGACGAAGGAGAATATAAGAAATCTCGGGCGTCGGGATTTCGTCGAGTATCTCCGGAAAAATTACACAGCGCCGAACACGGTGGTCGCCGTGACGGGGAATTTCGGGGGAATTGGGGAGAGAGGGGTAATCGGGAAGATCAGGGATATTTTTCTGAAGATGTCGAAAAAAGCGAATGGAAAGAAATCGAGAGTTATCGAAAGCCAGTCCGCGCCGCGGATAAAAATCAAGCACAAAAAAACCGACCAGGCGCATCTGATTTTGGGGTTTCGGGCTTATGATATGTTCCATCCGGACCGGTTCGCGCTTTCAATTCTCGCCAACATTCTCGGGGGAACGATGAGCAGCCGGCTGTTTCTCTCGGTGCGGGAACGCCTCGGACTGGCATATTACATCAGCGCTTCTTATGAAAGCTATACCGATAGCGGGTACCTCGCGGTGAAAGCGGGAGTGGGGACAGAGCGGGAAAAAATTGAAAAAGCGGTGAAAACGATCATCGGGGAAATCAGAAAAATCAGGGATAAAAAGGTGAGTTGGAGGGAGCTTCAGAAAGCCAAAGACAACTTGCGCGGGAAAATGGCGCTGTCGCTTGAATCTTCCGACGAGGTGGCGGCGTTTCTCGCCGGACAGGAGCTTATGAAGCGGAAAATAGAGACGCCCGATCAAATTCTCGCTAGGGTTGATAAAGTTTCGGCGGATGATATTATGAGGGTGGCGAGGAAAATATTCGCGAATGAGAAGCTGAATCTCGCTTTGATAGGGCCGGTGGAGAATTCAAAATACTTAGAAAGAATTTTGAATTTGTAATTAGTAATTAGTAATTTGAAATTAGGATATCCGAATTACCAGTTACGAATTACAAATTACGTGAATGAAATGAACAAATCCATCGAAATTTCATCCGGCACAATTCTGCGCACGATATTCATCCTACTGCTTCTCTGGTTCTTGTATTTGGTCCGCGATATTCTGGCGTTGGTTTTTGTGGCGATTATCATCACGAGCGCCATTGATCCGATCGTGGACTGGTTCCAGAAAAGAAAAGTGCCGCGTTCGCTCACCGTGCTCGTGGTCTATGTCGTTTTTCTTTCCGTTTTGGGAACGGCAATCGGACTTCTCGTTCCGCCGCTTGGGAGCGAAATTCGGGGGCTTGGAGAAAATTTTCCGGCTCTCGCCGAAAAATTGTCCGGGTATTTCAGGATAATCCGGGACTACGCGACTTCGCACAATCTTCAGCAGCAAATCGCAAATTTCACCGGAAGCATTGCCGAAAAAATTTCCCAGGCCGGATCGAGCGTGTTGGGGGGGACGGTTTCTTTCATCGGCGGAATTTTTTCTTTCGTAGTCGTTCTTTCCGTCGCTTTCTATATGTCCGTCCAGGAAAAAGGCATCAAGAAATTCATCGCGTCCCTTATGCCGGACGAACATCGTGAATATGTCTCGGGTCTTGTCGATCGGATCCAGTTCAAAATGGGCCGCTGGCTTCAGGGGCAGATGTTTCTCATGTTCATGATCTTCGCGCTTGATTATCTGGGCCTGCTCCTCATCGGCGCGCCCTACGCGCTTGTGTTGGCGCTGGTTGCCGGAATCTTGGAAATCGTTCCCTACATCGGGCCAGTGATTTCGGCGGTTATTGCCGTTGCCATAAGTTTTCTGCACGGTCCGGTCATCGGACTTCTGGTTTTGATTCTTTTTGTCCTTGTGCAGCAGCTCGAAGGATACGTGCTGACACCGCTTGTTATGAAAAAGGCGGTTGGACTCAATCCGGTAGTCGTGATTTTGGCTTTGATGATCGGAGCGAAACTCGGAGGCGTGTTGGGAATCATCATCGCGGTTCCGATCGCGACGGTAGTGGGCGAAGTGGTAAACGATATGGTTCGCCCCACACCAAAAGAACAAAAAAATGGCAGTATCTGAACAAGGGAAGAGACTTGTCAAAAATACAACTTTTGGTGCGGGGTAAAAAAGCCGAAAGTTAGTGAAGGACAATAAGAGCGATTAGCGAGACTAGAGAGATTAGGATATCCCAAAGATTGTTTTTGAAGTGGAATTCGCGCTTGGGAGATCCGTTTTCTTGACGGTGAAGCCTTTCGTGAAAATATTTGACGGGCTTCAGGAATTTCATTTTCATCCAGATATAAAAGAAAGTGGTCGCGTCAGGAAAAAGGGAAAAGAATACTCCAACGGCGATATTTCGCGTATCCAAGCCGTCATTCGAGGTGAGACCTCGAATAAAAATTGCCGCGGTAATGATTGAAAATCCGACTGTAAGATCAACCGCGACTTTCCAAAATTCCCGGAGGCGGGATTTTTTGTTCAGATAGTCGCCGTGAGGGAAAAGGTCGAGAAAAAAATGAAGGACGACCGAAAGTCCCGCGACGACCCAGGGATTTTGGACATTCGCGCCCAGAGCGGCGCCGGAGAGGATGTGGGTGGTGAGGATCATGAAATAGGTTTCTTAAGTTGCTTAATTTCTTAATATGAGCAAGATTGGAAAACTTTACATTGTTGCCACTCCCATCGGGAATCTCGAGGACATAACTTTGCGGGCTTTGAAAATTTTCCGCGAGGTTGATTTGATCTTGTGCGAGGATACGCGGGTGACCAAAAAGCTTCTTGACCGATATGAAATTCAAAAACCTCTTTTATCATATCATCATCACTCGAAGCTCTCAAGGGTGGAAAAAATCGTTGAGCACCTCGAAAACGGAAAAAATCTGGCGCTTGTGTCGGACGCGGGAACGCCGGGAATTTCGGATCCTGGGAATGAGTTGATTGACACTATTTTTAAGGCTAAACCTTCAAAATTTTTAAGGTTTAGCCTTAAAAATGAAATTATTCCAATACCTGGGCCATCGGCAATCACAACGCTGGCCAGCGTGGCCGGAATCAATATGAGTAAATTCACTTTTCTCGGATTTCCGCCACACAAAAAAGGCCGGGAAACTTTTTTTCGCGGAGTTGCCGAAGCGAAATATCCTATCATCTATTTCGAATCCCCGCACCGGTTTTTGAAGAATCTGGAGCTTTTGGAAAAATTTCGTCCAGATGCTAAACTGATAGTAGGACGGGAATTGACGAAAATGTTTGAGGAGGTTGTGAGGGGGGAGATTGGGAAAATCAGGGAATATTTTGAAGG